>JAAVHF010000045.1 GCA_014799845.1 Oscillibacter sp.
AAAACACTTTGCGCGGAGCGAGCGTCGAATTGTCCGCTGTAAGCGGACAACCGAGGCGCAGAGCGTAGCGAGATCCCCCCTCAAAAAAGATGCGCAGCATCTTTTTTGACACGCAGAGCCTGGAAAACAGCAACGCTGTTTTCCAGGCTGTTTGACGACAGAGCAGGCTGCCTTATCCCAGCGGCAGCCGGTGCTCCGTACTGTTCAGGGTATATGTCACGGCAAGCTCCTGGCCGGCATCGACCCGGATATTTTCCGCCCGGCGCAACTCCAGCAGGCGGAGGTATTGTTCCCGCGCGGCAGGACCGTATTTCGACGGATCGTCGGAGGTGAGCAGCACCCCGCCCAGCAGGGCGTTCACCTGGGCCAGCCGCTCCTTCTGTTCCCGCGTAAGCCGGAGGTTCTCCTCGCGGAGGAAGAACACGTCCGGATCGCTGAGGTAGGCCCTGCCGTTCAGCTGCCGGCGGAACACGGTGTTGCCGATGGCCTGCCGGGTGGACACCCGCTCCCGGTGGAACAGGCGCATATACCACGCGTCGTCCCAGTCCAGCCCCACGTCGCAGCTCACCCGGCAGTAGTCCACGATCCCAAAGGCCGGCATCACCGGTACGCCGCACCCCAGGATCAGCTTGTCTCCGCACCACTGCCGCAGCAATTCCATGGCCCGGAGCATCCGTCCGCCCCGGCTCTCGGTTTTTGTCCCGAGGGGCGCCGCGCCATAGAGAAAGTCCAGCTTCACCAGATCGAAGCCCCATTGGTTCAGCACCCGGTCAAAAACCCGGCGCAGATAGTTCCGCACCGCCGGCACATCGATATCCAGCGCGTAAAATCCGCTCCAGTTTCCGCCGCACTTCCAGGGCCTGCCATCCGCCTTCAGCAGCCAGTCCGGATGCTCCCGGTATAAATCGGAGTCCGTCTCGCACACAAACGGGGCCAGCCACAGCCCCGCCAGAAACCCGGAAGCATGGACCTCGTCGGCTACGGCCTTCATGCCTGCCGGGAACTTGCCGGAATCCGGTTCCAGCCAGTCGCCCACATGGGGCTCCCATCCATCGTCCACCTGGAACAGGTCGCCGGGAGACAGCAGCGTCCGGCATCCCGCCAGATCGGAGCGGATGGCGTCCTGGGTGATGTCCTGATAGCGGTTGTACCAGCTGGAGTAGCCCGCCAGGGGCCTATTCGTCCGCGGGGCGGTCCCCATGGCGGAAAACCAGCCGTTGAACACTTCGGCCTCCGTCCCCTCGGCAAAGTACAGGTCGAAAGCGGGCAGCGGCCCGCCGGGATGCTCCACCCCGGCGCAGTCCCGGTCCACGGTGAGCAGCCCCTTTCCGCTGTGATAGCGGAAAATGGTGTACCCGGGCCGCTCGTCCAGGGAGGCGATCAGACGGAACCGCTCCCCCCGGCGGAGATAGCACCAGGAAAAGCCGTGGAAGCGGCCTCTCTTGTTGGGGTAATCCACGAAATGGTAGTCCCCATACCGGTCAAAGGCGTATCTGTCCAGCAAAAGCTTCGGCACGTGGGCCAGACCCCGGATCTTATCCTGTTTCCGGTACTCGGGGCAGTAGGTCCAGGTCTGGTAGCCGTTCAGAAACAGCCGCTCGTCCTCTTCCATCTCCCAGGGAAGGACGGCGGTTATTTTCCGGATGGTTCCGGCGGGAGCGTCGCAGCGGACGCGGACAATCCCGTCCGGCGCGTCCACCGCGCCGGAGAAGGTCCGTCCGCCCACATCCGCCTTCCAGCGCAGCTCAGCCATTGCCCTTCCCTCCGGCCCGGAGCTCCCGGCCGATTTCCTCCACCCGCCGGTCGGTGAGGGCGAACTTTTTCCGGAACAGCACCAATACTCCGGCCAGCACGATCATAGGCAGCACCGTCATCATCAGCCGCAGGCCCAGGAGCGTTCCGGCGCTCTGGGCGGCGATGGGCCCGGTCTCCTCCGCGTTGCCCTGGAGGCCGATGAGATCCAGTCCGATGCCGGTGAGAAACACCGCCACACCGGAGGCGGCCTTGACTACGAAGGTCTGCATGGAGAAGATGACGCTCTCCTCCCGTCGCCCGGTCTTCAGCTGGCCGTAGTCCACGCTGTTGGACAGAAACAGGGTGGTGAGCACGGACAGCATCCCGTTGCAGGCAAAAACCACCACGCCGGGGATCAGCAGGAGGGGCATGCTCCCCGAAAGGCCCGTCAGACAGAAGGCGAGCAGCAGGACGTAGGCGCAGAACGCGGAAACCAGGCTGGCGGTAAAGACCTGGGTGTTGGACAGCTTTTTACGCAGCAGGGGATAGATGACCATCATGCCCAGGATCTGCGCCGCCCCGCCGACGGTGGAAAACAGGGTGTAGCTTCCTTTCCAGCCCTCTCCGCCGAAATCGTACTTGAAAAAGTAAATAATGAAGTTGGAGGTCAGGTACAGCGCGGAGTTGATGAGTACGATGCTGGCCACCACCACCATGGCCTGGTCGTTGCGAAACAGGGCGGCGAACATCTCCCTTACTCCGGCCGTTTCCATTTTGGTTTGAGAGTTTTCCTTGAAAAAGACGCAGCACAGTACCTCGGCGACCACAAACACCACCGATACGATCAGAGCCACCCAGCGGAAGCCCGCCCGCTCACTGTCGCCGCCCAGCATTCCTACCAGCAGCATGGTGAACATGGCGATGATGGCGCTGCCCACGCCCGCGCAGGTGCGGCCCACCACGGACAGGTTCTCCCGGTCCGCGGGAGTTTTTGTGACGGCGGGGATCATGGACCAGTAGGGAATGTCCATCATGGTGTAGGTCACGCCCCAGAGGATATATACCACGGCGAAGTATACCATCAGCCCCGCCTGCTCCATCTGCGGCGCGGCAAACAGGGCGTAGAGCACCACCGCGTTGAGCACGGTGCCGCTGAACAGCCAGGGACGGAACCGTCCCCAGCGGCTTCTGGTCTTTGCCACCAGGATTCCCATGAAGGGATCGTTGAGGGCGTCAAATACCCGGGCCACCATCAGGATCAGCCCCACAAAGGTGGCGCTGAGGCCCAGCACATCCTGGTAGAAGTACATCACATAGGACGCGGACAGGGCGTACACCATGTCCTTGCCTACCGCGCCAATGCCGAAGGCGGTTTTCTGCTTCAGGGTCAGATCCATTTCTCTTCCTCCTCAATCTTGATCGTAAAGTTTACCGCGACATCCTCTGTCTGCTCCGTATGAACGATGAGGGACGCGTCGCCCGACCTGCCCAGCGTGCGCACATAGGTCCCGCACATGCCGCCCTCGGCGGTGGATACAGCGGGCCCGGCCAGCTCCGCCGCCCCGGTCAGGGTGAACGTCACCGGAAGCTGGGCGTAGGGGGCCGGATTCCCGTTTTCATCCAGAATCCGCACCCGGACGGCGGACATATCGTAGCTGACGCCCTCGGCGAGGGCGGTGTGGCTGGCCTTTACTTCCAGGTGAAGTCTGGCGGACGGGCTGCAAGTGACGCTTGCCGCCGCTTTGCCGTCCTTTTCCGCTTCAAACCGCCAGCGGGTGGATTCGCCGCCCCAGTTGCCCACGTATTTTCCGTACAGATCCACGCCGTCCTGGAATTTCATGCCATATCTGGTCATGCACCACAGCATTTTGGCCTTGTAAGCCGGGGGCAGTCCCGCGAGACCGTATTTCCCCGCCGCCAGCAGGCACTCCCGCAGCAGCTTCGCCTTGGCGGGAGGAAAGCCCTCCTGGCTCTCCAGAAGTTCCCCGATGGTGTCGTCCACCACAAAGGGCGGGTGGGGCAGGTCCTGCCACTCCCCCCGGCGCAGGCGGGTCACAAAAACGTCGTTTTTATAGAGGGCCACCCGGTCCGCGTTGGAAAACACGTACACGCCGCCCAGCCGTCCTCCGGGATAATCCCCGATGTCCATGGACGAGCCCACCGCCAGCACCGGGGCGCCCTCTCCCTGGCTGGCGTAAGCCGCCGCCGCCAGCTTGGGATTGCGGAAGGCGTCCATCACGCCGTGGTAGCAGACGCGGTCCCCGGAGCCGAAGTCCTTGTGGGTGGGGTAGTCGAACATGCACCATCCAAAGCATCCGGCGTGCTCCTTCTGTGCGGCGTCCTGCACCCGGATATGGCGCAGCGCCTGCTCCTGACGCTTCTCCCAGGTGTCGAAGGGCTTGGTGGGATACATATGGCCGTTGCACTCGGAGACAAGGAGAGCTTTCCCCATGTCCGGGGTGACGGCCTTCTTGGGCTTCACGCCGGGCGTGGTCCCGTCGTGGGAAAAATCATTGTAGGCGTACACATCCTCCAGCAGGCTGCTCTTCTCCAGATACCGCACGCCGGAGGTCTGGCGGCTGGGGTCCAGCTCGTGGGCGATGGCGTTGGTGCGGGCATAGAACCCGTCGTCGTCCAGGCTCTCGTTGATCCGCACGCCCCACAGCACAATGGAGGGATGATTGCGGTATTGCAGCACCATCTCCCGGACGTTTTCACAGGCCTGGTCCTTCCACGCCTCATTCCCGATGTGCTGCCAGCCGGGAAGCTCCGTGAATACCAGCAGCCCCAGGCGGTCGCACTCGTCCAGAAAATACTGGCTCTGGGGATAGTGGCTGGTGCGCACGGCATTGCAGCCCAGCTCCTCCCTGAGAATGCGGGCGTCCTCCCGCTGAAGGGCCTCCGGGGCGGCGTAGCCCACGTATGGATAGCTCTGGTGGCGGTTCAGGCCACGCAGGAAGGTCTTTTTCCCGTTGAGGTAGAAGCCGTCCTCCCTGAATTGGGCGGTGCGGAAGCCGAAAACCGTTTCCTGCCGGTCCAGTTCCCGCCCCTCCGGCGTCAGAAGCCGGACGGCGCAGCGGTAAAGCGCGGGGCGCTCCGTATCCCATGGCTCGGCGTCCGGCAGGCTGACCGCGCCCGGTCCGCCCCGCCAGATTACCGCTCCCGCGGCGTCCAGAATGGAAACCTCCAGCCGCGCGCCCTCCGGCGCGCCATCGGCGGTCACTTTCACTTCCGCCGTGGTGAGCGTGGGCGTGGTAACGTAAATATCGGAAATATACCCGTCCTCCCGCACGTCCAGCCACGCTTCCCGGTACAGCCCGCCGTAGGTCAGATAGTCTACCACAAAGCCGAAGGGCGGGATGGCCGGGTTTTCAGTGGTGTCCAGCTTCACGGCCAGAAGGTTTGACTTGCCCGGGTCCACCAGGTTCGTCAGCTCCACCCGAAAGGCGGTATAACCGCAGCGGTGGACGGCGGCCTCCGCGCCGTTGATATATACCGTGGCGATATGGGCCGCGCCGTCCAGCTGGAGGAACAGCCGCTTGCCGCTGAACTCCGGAGGAATTTCCAGCCTCCTCCGGTAGCCGCACAGCATCTGGTAGTCCTCCGGGTCAACGCAGTGCAGGGGAAGTTCCCTGCATGTGTGGGGAAGCCGGACGGGCCGGGCCTCCCCGTCTCCCGCCGGAAACGCCTCGCTCCATTGGGAGGTGAACTCCCAGCCGTCACACAGACTGTATCTCATCGTTCCTCCTCCTGATCCCGTTCATAATAATGTCGATCATGGCCGCCAGGGTATCCGCATAGCTGGCCTCTTTTTCGCTCCCGGTAAGGAAATACTCGATGGACGCCGTGATCATCTGCCGCAGCACCGGGATGGACACCGGACGGATGGCGCCCTCCGCCATGCCCTCCTCCAGCAGGGCGATCGTAGGCTCCCAGTTGGTCTCCAGATGTTCCCGCACCCGGCGGGCCACGGCGGGGTACTTCTCTTCCAGGGTGCCCAGCAAGCGGAAATCCAGCGCCCGGTACTGTTCCGGCAGGGCTATGATGACCGCCCTGATCCGCTCCTCGATGGGACCGGGGGCGGCCATCAGCATCCGCTTTTCCCGGTGGATTTCCGCGAACAGCGTGTCCGCCATGTCCAGCAGAAGCGCCTCCTTGGATGAGTAAATGGTATAAATGGTCTTTTTGCTGATATGCAGAGCGGCGGCTACCTCCTGCATGGTGAAGCGCAGCCCCTCTGTCTGAAAAAGCGCCGTCGCGGCGGCAATCACATTTTCGCGCAGATTCATCAAATATCTCCTTTTGGAAACCTGGTTGTCTTTCGTAGTTTCCATTATAACGCGGGAAACTGGATTATCGCAAGCGGTTTCCTGAAAATCTGCACATTGAACAATCAGGACGGTTGCTTTTTGTGCATTCTGGAGAAAGACCATAATTATAAACGCAGCATTTCTTTTTCAATGAGGCGATTTGCAATCGTGAATGCCTTTATCCGGTTTTTTGCCAGTGTGATCTGCGATTTGTACCGCTGTGGATTTTCCTTTGCCTCAAGGGTTTTGATCGTCTCTTCCAACTTGTGCAGCGTGGAATCGATCTGCCGCCTGGCCTCCAGCAAATCC
Organism: Oscillibacter sp.; assembly: GCA_014799845.1. Lineage (GTDB taxonomy): Bacteria > Bacillota > Clostridia > Oscillospirales > Oscillospiraceae > Pelethomonas. The sequence continues at coordinate 6,354 of JAAVHF010000045.1, forward strand.
GTTCTCGTATATTCCATCTGGAACTCCTTTCCATAACACGAAGACGGCGCGGTATGTCGGGACATACCGCGCCGTCTTTATTTGTTTTACTTCGCGGGCTTCACAATCAGGTTCACCAGCTTGTTCTTCACATGGATCACCTTCACAATGCTCATACCCTCAATTGCCCGGGCCACCTTGTCAACCGCCTTGGCGGCCTCGACCACGGCGGCTTCCTCGCTGTCCACGGGAACGCTGATGGCGCCCCGCAGCTTGCCCTGGACCTGGACGGCCATCTCCACCGTGGAGGCCACCGTCTTGCTCTCATCATAGGCAGGCCAGGACATCTGGCAGGCCATCTTTCCCTCCGCGGCGGCAAAGCCCATGGTTTCCCACAGCTCCTCGCACATATGGGGCGCAAAGGGGTTCAGCAGCAGCAGCAGGGTCTTCATATCGCCCCTGGAGCAGCCGTTGGCATAGAAGTCGTTGACCAGCGCCATCATGGCGGCGATAGCGGTGTTGAACTTCATAGCCTCGATGTCGTCCGCCACCTTCCTGATGGTCTTGTGGACCCCGGGTTCGTTGGCCGGGGTGTAATCCAGGCTGTCCGTGCAGCTCTCGGACAGGTTCCACACNCGGTCCAGGAAGCGCTTGCAGCCCTTTACCGCGTTGTCAGACCAGGTGGCGGCCTTCTCAAAGTCGCCGATAAACATGATATACATGCGCAGGGTGTCCGCGCCGTAGTCCCNGATGATGTCGTCCGGATTCACCACGTTGCCCCGGCTCTTGGACATCTTCTCGCCGCCCTCGCCCAGNATCATGCCGTGGCTGGTGCGCTTCCGGTAGGGNTCCNNGGTGGGCACCACGCCNATGTCATANAGGAACTTGTGCCAGAACCGGCTGTAGAGCAGATGCAGGGTGGTGTGCTCCATGCCGCCGTTGTACCAGTCCACCGGGGACCAGTANTCCAGCGCCTCCCTGGANGCCAGCGCCTTGTCNTTNNNGGGGTCCATATACCGCAGNAANTACCAGCTGGACCCGGCCCACTGGGGCATGGTGTCNGTCTCCCGCCTGCCCGGTCCGCCGCAGCAGGGNCAGGTGGTGTTGACCCAGTCGGTCATCTTGCTGATGGGGCTCTCNCCGTCGTCNGTGGGCTCGTAGCTCTCCACTTCCGGCAGCAGCAGGGGCAGCTGGTCCTCCGGCAGGGGCTGCCAGCCGCACTTCTCGCACCAGACCATGGGGATGGGCTCGCCCCAGTACCGCTGGCGGGAGAAAACCCAGTCGCGGAGCTTGTAGTTGACCTTGGCCTCGCCGATGCCCTTCTCCTCCAGCCACTTGGTAATGGCGGGGATAGCTGCCTTGACGGTCAGGCCGTTGAGGAACTCGGAGTTGACCAGAATGCCGGTCTCATCCTTGGCGGTAAAGGCGGCCTTCTGCACATCCTCGCCGCCGGAAACCACCTCGATGATCTCACAGCCAAACTTCTTGGCGAATTCCCAGTCGCGGTCGTCGTGGGCGGGCACGGCCATGATGGCGCCGGTGCCGTAAGTCGCCAGCACGTAGTCGGAGATGAAAATGGGGATCTCCCGGCCATTCACCGGGTTCACGCCCTTCACGCCGTCCAGACACACGCCGGTCTTTTCCTTGTTCAGCTCCGTGCGCTCCAGGTCGCTCTTGGAAGCGGCGGCGCGCTGGTAAGCCTGCACCTCGTCCGCATTCGCGAGAAGCGGCATCCACTTCTTCACCAGCTCGTGCTCCGGAGACAGGACCATGTAGGTCGCGCCGAAGAGCGTGTCGGGCCGGGTGGTGAAGACCACGATATCGTCTCCGGTGGTGGCCTTGAAGAGGACCTCCGCGCCGGTGGAGCGGCCGATCCAGTTCTTCTGCTGGGTCTTGACGCGCTCGATGAAATCCAGATCGTCCAGATCATCGATCAGCCGCTGGGCGTACTCGGTGATCTTCAGCATCCACTGGCTCTTCTCCTTCCGGATGACCGGGCTGCCGCAGCGCTCGCAGACGCCCTCCACCACTTCCTCGTTGGCGAGGACGCACTTGCAGGAGGTACACCAGTTGACGGGCATGGTCGCCTTATAGGCCAGACCCTTCTTATACAGCTGGAGGAAAATCCACTGGGTCCACTTGTAGTAGTTGGGGTCGGTGGTGTCCACCACCCGGTCCCAGTCGAAACCGTAGCCCAGCCGCTTCAGCTGCGCGGTAAAACGGGCGATATTCTGCTTGGTGACAATGGCGGGATGGATGTGGTTCTTGATGGCGTAGTTCTCCGTGGGCAGGCCNAAGGCGTCAAAGCCCATGGGGAACAGGACGTTATAACCGTCCATCCGCTTTTTGCGGGTAACGATGTCCATGGCGGTATAGGGCCGGGGATGGCCCACATGGAGCCCCTGGCCGGAGGGATAGGGGAACTCGATCAGACCGTAGAACTTGGGCTTTTCGCTGTGGTCGGAGGCGGCAAAAACCTTGCCCTCNTCCCAGCGCTGCTGCCACTTGGGCTCAATCGTCGCAAAATCGTATTTCAAAACAAATCACACTCTCTTTGTATATTGTCCAGGCTCAACCCGGCAAAAATTACATACANCCGCTATTATATCGGATTTTTTACCGCATTGCAAGGGGGATTCCNCCACTTTGACACATTTACCAAATTACNTGAAAGCGCGGTCCGCCCGGAACAGCGGTTCGCCTATTGTATCACCACGTTTTCCTTGCCCAGCGCCTCCGTCAGCTCNTCTACCAGAGATTTTCCCAGCAGGCACCGGGTCCCCATCCGCTTGCCGGTGTCGATAAAAAAGATCCTGGCCGGCGTATCGCCGGGNAACATGGCGATNACCCGGTTGATATGTCCCAGCACGGGCGCGTCCGCGGAGGGCAGGCGCAGCCACAGCGTCTTTCCCTCCAGCACCTGCACGCCTGTTACGGCNTTCGGCGCGGGCGGCGGCTGGACTTCTCCGCCGCCCCGGAGGGCGTAGACCTCGTCGCACATGATCTGCGGCGGNTTCTCATCCCGGACGGACAGCTTGCCCCGGACCAGCACCGCGCTGTCCGGACTGAGCATCCGCCCGAACCGCTCCAGCGTTCTGGAGAAGCACAGCAGCTCAATGGANCCGCTGTCGTCCTCCACCGTGGCGTAGGCCATCAGNCTGCCGTTGCGGGTGGTGCGGGTGCGGTAGGCGGTGACGATGCCGGCCACGGAGATGGCCTGCTCNTCCTGATAGACCGTGGGCCCGCCCTCCTGGGCGAAGTCCTCGTTGATGGACCCGATATGCACCGCCCCGGCGGCCTTCGCCGCCTCCCGGTAGGCGTTCATGGGGTGGCCGGAGAGGTACATGCCGGTAACCTCCCGCTCCTGCCGCATCCGCTCGTCCAGCGCGTACTCCGGAATATTGGGCAGCTGAATGTCGGCGGCGGGCTTTTTCTCCGCCGCGGCGGACATGCCGAAAAAGTCCATCTGCCCGTCCAGATTCTGCCGGCGGCTGGCGGCGATGGAGTCCAGCAGCTTGTCGCTGACGGCAATCAACTGGCTCCGGAACGCGCCGAAGCCGTCGAAAGCCCCCGCCCGGATCAGGTTCTCCACCGCCCGCTTGTTGATGTCCGTGCCGTACATCCGCTGGCAGAAGTCCTGGAAGCCCTCAAACAGCCCGTTGGCCTCCCGCTCCTTCACCACGCCCTGAATAAACCCGCGCCCGATATTCTTGATCGCCACCAGTCCGAACCGGATGCCGCCCGCTTCCACGGTAAAGCTGTCGTAGGAACGGTTCACATCCGGCGGCAGCAGGGCGATGCCCATTTCCCGGCACTCGCCGATATACTCCGCCACCTTGTCCGACACATCCAGCACCGACGTCAGCAGCGCCGCCATGTACTCCTTTGGATAGTGCAGCTTGAACCATGCCGTCTGATAGGCCACCACCCCGTAGCATACCGCGTGGGCCTTGTTAAAGGCGTAGTTGGCAAAGTCGTAAATTTCGTTATAGATCGCCTGCGCGATATCCTCCGGGATGCCGTTGGCGACGCAGCCGGCAATGTTTCTCTCCGGGTCGCCGTGCAAAAACGCCTCCTGCTCCCTGGCGATATCCTTGGCCTTCTTCTTGCTCATNGCCCGGCGCACCATATCGGCCTGTCCCAGGGANTANCCCGCCAGCTGCTGGAANATCTGCATGACCTGCTCCTGATAGACGATGCAGCCNTAGGTGATGGACANAATCGGCTCCAGGGACGGGTGCTTGTAGGTCACCAGCTTCGGGTCGTGCTTNCAGGCNATGAACCGGGGGATGGATTCCATNGGNCCCGGNCGGTACAGCGCCACAATAGCCGTCAGATCCTCGATGGTCTGGGGCTTCAGNCCCACGCACACNCCNGTCATNCCGGCGGANTCCATCTGGAACACGCCGCCCGTCTTGCCCTGGGTGAGCATATCGTAGACCGCCTGGTCGTCCTCCGGCACGTCGGACAGCTTGAAGTCCGGCCGCTGCTTCCGGACCATCTGCACCGCGTCCTCCAGCACGGTCAGGTTACGCAGGCCCAGAAAGTCCATTTTCAGCAGACCCAGCTCCTCCAGCGTCACCATGGTATACTGGCAGACGATGGTCTCATCGTTCCTGGCCAGCGGGACGTAGGTATACACCGGATCCTTGGTGATGACCACGCCGGCGGCGTGGGTGGAGGCGTGGCGGGGCATCCCCTCCAGGGCCTTGGCGGTGTCGATCAGCTTTTTGATCCGCTCGTCGCCATCGTACATATCCTTCAGCGGCTTGCTCAGCCGCAGGGCATCGTCCAGGGTAATGTGCAGCGCGCCGGGGCCGCTGGGCACCTGCTTGGCTACGATGTCCACCTCGGCGTAGGGCATGTTCAGCACCCGGCCCACGTCCCGGATCGCGCCCCTTGCGGCCATGGTGCCGAAGGTGACGATCTGCGCCACCCGGTCATCACCGTACTTCCGGCGGACATAGTCCACCACCTCGTCCCGGCGGGTGTCGCCGAAGTCCATGTCAATATCCGGCATGGACACCCGCTCCGGGTTCAGAAAACGCTCGAAGTACAGGCTGTACTTCATGGGGTCGATATCCGTGATATCCAGGCAGTAGGAAACCATGCTGCCCGCGGCGGAACCGCGCCCCGGGCCGACAGGTATCCCCTCGCCCCGGGCGAAGCGGACAAAGTCGGAGACGATCAGAAAATAGTCGGTAAAGCCCATCTTTTCGATCATATCCAGCTCGTAGTCCAGCTGCCTGTGGTATTCCGGATGCTTTCCCTGATACTTGGCGGCAAAGCCCTCCTCGCACAGGCGGCGGATATAGGTCTGCGCCGTCTCTCCCTGCGGCACCTTGAATTCCGGCAGATGGTATTTCCCGAATGTAAATTCCAGGTTGCACAGCTGGGCGATCCGTCCGGTGTTCTCAATGGCGTCCGGGTAGCGGCTGAACAGTTTTTCCATCTCTTCCGTGGAGCGGACGTAGAAATTCCGCGGCTCGTACCGCATCCGCTTCTCGTCCTCCACCAGCTTGCCGGTCTGGATGCACAGCAGCACGTCATGGCTCTCCGCGTCCTCCGGGGCCAGGTAGTGGCAGTCGTTGGTACAGACCAGCGGGATGCCCGTTTCCTCGTGAATGCGCAGAAGTCCCTGGTTGACAACGGCCTGGTTGCGGATGCCGTGGTCCTGCAATTCCAGATAAAAGCCGTCCTCGCCAAAGATCTCCCGCATTTCCAGCGCGTAAGCCCTGGCGTTCTCGTATTCCCCGTTTACCAGCCGCTTGGGGATCTCTCCCGCGAGGCAGGCGGACAGAGCGATCAAACCTCCGCTGTACTGCCGCAGAAGCTCCATGTCGATTCTGGGCTTGATATAGAAGCCCTCCACAAAGCCCTTGCTGACCATATAGCTGAGGTTTTTATACCCCTCTTCGTTCCGGCAGAGCAGCACAAGGTGGCGGCTCTCCGCGTCCAGCTCATGGACGCGGTCGAACCGTGACCGGCCGGGCGGGGTCACATAGACCTCGCAGCCGATGATGGGCTTGACGCCCTCGGCCTTACAGGCCCGGTAGAAGTCGATGGCGCCGTACATAACGCCGTGGTCGGTGACCGCCACGGCGGTCTGGCCCAATTCCTTCACTCGCTTTGCCAGTCCGTTTATTTTGCAGAAGCCGTCCAGAAGGCTGTATTCTGTATGGACATGGAGGTGGACAAACGACATGGTGCCTCCTTCTTTTGCTGCCTGACCGGCGGCAACGGTAGCTGTTTCGATCCTGATGCCCCCGGGCTCCCGCGCCCGGACGGCGGCCTGCTTTTTGTGTGGACAAAAAGTAGGCAAAAAGCCACTTAAACCTACGGTTTAAGAATCCCCTTACAAGTAACGGAAGTTAGCCGCCATTGGGCGGCGGTGAAGAGCTGCTGATGCCCCCGAACAACAAATGGTCCTTCTGACAGCTTCGCGCTTGAAGGACTTCGCCTGCCGGCCTGTTAAAAAGAGACTGCTCCGTGGGGCGGCCGTAGGCCGCCTTAGGGCTGGGGCCGCCTTTGGCGGCCTAACGCCTGCAAGGGGGGCTTCTATCGCAGGCCGGGTTATTACTTGCTAAACCTCAATGCTCTCCCCGCAGGACAGATAGCGCATCCGCGGCAGCTGCGCGGACAAATACGAATAGGCTTCTTCACCCGTGCAATGGCAGGTGTAAAAGTCCATGTCATACTTTTTCAATTCTGCTGAAATCCCATCCAGAATTCCCTTTGGCACGCTCTCTTTCGTTATCGGTATCATCAGATGATACCCGCCTACACAGATTTGCGGCCGGTACGCGTTCGCCCGCTCCAGGATATTCACGACGCCGCAGTGGCCGCAGCCCATGATCAGCGCGTTTTTCTCTCCAAAGATCATCAGGTCCTGCTCGTGGGCAAAGCTGTCCTGACCGTGCGCATCATAGAGCGTATCGTTGGCTGTAGAATGGAGCTTCGAAGTATCCGACACTGTAAACAGCAGCAGCTCCTCGTCGATGCGGTATTCCCCATCTACCAAAGTGACCTGCGGATGCTCTGCCAGCTTCTGGTCCAGACCGATGGGTACCTTCACAAATCCCAAAGATCTGGAAAAATGCTTCTCAAAGGCCCGCCGTTGAATATAGATTTTTGCGGTGTGATTGATTTTCAGAAAAGCCGCCAGCGCCCCGCCGTGGTCGCTGTGCCCATGGGAAATGATAACCGTGTCCACCTGTGCCAGGTCAATCTTCCGCTTTGCCGCGTTTTCCAGCAGGGTGTTGTCCGGTCCCAAATCAAAAAGCAGCTTATGGCAAGGCGTCTCAATGTAAAGAGACAGCCCATGGACAGGTTTTAATTCACAGTTGGACTTATTTTCTACCAGCGCGGTGATTTTCATGTTTTTCTCCTTGCTCTCGCTACGCCCTGCTCAGCTCCATCAGCTTCCGCAGGCGGTGGTTGAGGCAGCTCTTGGTGATGGGCGGATCAAATTCCTCCGCCAGCTGGCTCAGGGTCAGCTCCGGATAGGTTTCTCTCAGTATGATCGTCTCCTTCAGCTGCGCGGACAATCCCTCCACCCGGTCCAGCTCATACAGCCGACGGATAGCCTCCAGCTGCTCCTGCGCCGCATCCACGGCCTTGTCCAGATTGGCCGCCTCACAGTTGACCCGGCGGTTCACGCCGTTGCGGAGTTCCTTCTCCGCCTTGGCGTTCATCAGCGCCATGGCGGACACCGGCGCGCCCATGAGCGTAAGAAGTTCTTCGATCTGCTCACTGCTCTTAAAGTACGTAACCTGACTGCCGTTGCGGGCCGTCTGTCCCGGCTGGCGGCCCATATCAGCCAGCAGGGCCAGCAGCTCCCGGCTGGCCTGGGCATGGCTGGTCACCAGCTCCAGATGATAGCGCTTGCTGGGCTCCGTCACGCTTCCCCCCGCCAGAAATGCTCCCCGGAGGAACGCCGCCCGGCAGCATTCCTCCTCCAGAAGTCCGAAGTTGATGTGCAGCACCGGGCTCTGTCTGGAATCGAATCCAAACACGTCGATGATCCGATGGATCTTTTCCTCACTGGTAAGCTGGAAGACATACTTCCGCTCCCCTTCACCCGGCAGACGGTCAAACCGCAGGCCGAAAGCGCGGTCCAGCAGAGTGGGCAGCCGCCTGGCGAAGCTTTCATTCTCCGTGATCAGCCGCACCTCCAGCGAAGAAAAGGTGTTTCCATACAGCAGTACGCCATAGGCCTCCGCTCTGGCGCAGCAGGGCCTGTCCAAGCCCATACGGCATAATTCGTTTTTTACATCACTGGAAAAGGACATGACTTTGCCTCCCGCGTTTTGGTGATGTTTTTATCAGTATACCATTCTCTGGAGCGTAAATCAACGCTGCACCCCCAAAATCATGGAAAAAAGCCGGGGTTGGATCAAAACGGGGCCGCGTGTTCTGCGGCCCCGTGTCCTATCCTTCCCGATATCCCCCTGTGACCTCTATAGGATTTCCATCGGGGTCCATAAATGTAAAGTACCAGTAGGGGGAGAAAACCTGAATGAACCGGATGGGCGTGAAAAAGTCCGATCAGACGGTGTCCAACGGTCGCGAATGCAGGTTCTTATACCTCCTGCGGACGGCTGCCCTCCGGCAAGCGCTCTGTTTTTCCCTCCGGCAGCGGGTCCGAGCCCGCAAGGAAATAGTCCTCGTCCTGAAACTCGGTCATTGTCTCCCAATAGCGCTTGGGCATACTGCTCATCTGCTTGCGGGGATTGTGGCGCTCCTTGATCTCAATGGTGTCATAAAAACGCTTCCACAGCCGCCGGTACTGAGCCTCCTGGGCGGAGGGGGCCGCCATTTTGAATTCCTCAAGAGGCAGAATGACCCACTGTCCCGGTTTGTGGACCAGGGCCTCGCGGTGTGTCCGGTCATAGAGCAGAAAGACCTCGTTATACATCCTGTCGCAGAAATGAGGCCGCAGCAGGGGAAGGACCCGGTTTTTCGGCTTGATCTCCCCGGCCAGAGTTCCTTCAAAATCGGAAAACCGTACAAATCCCTTGAGCAGATGGACCTCTCCGTCCAGATGCCGCACGGCCTTCAGCAGCGGCAGCACGGCCTCGTCGCTGAGCCTCCGCAGCAGGGGCCTGCCCACCACATAGAGGGAGCGGATAAACCGGTAAATCATTTTCTCCTTATCCGGCGCGCAGGTGAGAAAGCCTCTGACAACCAGTTCTCTGGCGTAGGGATCGATTTTTCCCAGGCTTACCAATACTCTCTGCGCGTGGCGGAGGTCTGTCCCAACCCATCGGGCGGGAAAGAAGGAGTTCTCTATGTGAGCCTCATCCTGAAACTGGGAGGGGTATTCCCTGTTGACATAGCTGTCGAAAACACAGCAGAGGAAACCTTCAAAGGTTCCGTCATAGCGGTAAATTACTTCCATAGCCGTAAAATGATATTCCTTTATTGTCCCAGACCCTCCCGCCAGTCCGGCGCAGGGCCAACGTCTCCCCAATACTCTGCCATCTGAACGATTTTTCCATTTCTCCACTGGTAAAATGTCACGGCCCGGGCCTCGGCGCCATCCGGAGACCAGACGCGCGCCACCGAATAACTGCCGTCAGCGGCGATCTTCTCGACCTTGCCGCTCCACTGACCGGGGTAATCACAGTTTGCCCGGAGATAACCCGGCAGGTCAAAGCGCTCATTGGTGTTGGGCCAGAAAATCTGTGCGTCAACAGTGAAAAACTGCGCCAGCCGATCCTCGTCCTGCTCCGCTATGGCCTGCCAGAGGCGGAGAATGGTATCCTCTGTGTTCATCCGCTTACCCTCCCCGCGCTACCCCGCCTGATCGAACAGGCTCAGCTGGTCCAGCTCCGCGCTGGGCAGCGCCGCCCGCTCGGCGGCGATCAGATTCCGCAGGATACTGTCATGCTGGAGCCTGATCCCATCCATCACACGCCCCTTGCAGGTGATGAAATACTGCGCCCGCTTCATAACGATGCCCATTTTCCGCAGGTCCTCATGCTCCAGCTTCCGCGCCCGCCGGGCGTACAGAATCCGGTTGACCGATACCGTCCCCATGCCGGGCACCCGCAGCAGTTCCTCCCGGCTGGCCGTATTCACTTCCACCGGGAAAAACTCCGGGTGCTTCAAAGCCCAGCTGCACTTGGGGTCAACCAGCGGATTGAAGTTCGGGTCGTCCTCATCCAGCAGCTCTTCCGCCCGGAACCCATAGAACCGCAGCAGCCAGTCCGCCTGATAAAGCCGGTGCTCCCGCAGCAGCGGCGGCTTGGTGTCCAGGGCCGGCAGCAGCGTATTCTCCACGACGGGCACATAGGCGGAGTAAAAGACCCGCTTGAGGCGGTACTTGTCGTACAGCGACTGCGTCAGCGACAGGATGTGCCGGTCCGAATCCGGCGTCGCGCCAATGATCATCTGGGTGCTCTGCCCAGCGGGAGCGAAGTGAGGTGTGTGGCGGTATTTCACCAGTTCTTCCTTATTTTGCTGCAGCGTGCTCTTAATCAGTCCCATGGGCCGGAAAATGGCCTTCCGCGTCTTATTGGGAGCCAGGGTGGCAAGCCCCTGCTCCGACGGCAGTTCGATATTCACGCTCAGCCGGTCCGCCAGCAGGCCCAGCCGGGTCACCAGCTCCGGGGCCGTGCCGGGAATGGCCTTGGCGTGGATATAGCCGTTGAACCGATAGTGGTTGCGCAGCAGGTCCAGGCAGCGGATCATTCGCTCGGTGGTATAGTCCGGACTGACCAGCACGCCGGAGGACAGGAACAGCCCCTCGATATAATTGCGCCGGTAAAACTGTATGGTCAGCTCCGCCAGCTCCTCCGGCGTGAATACCGCCCGCCGGGTGTCGTTGGAACACCGGTTGACGCAGTACTTGCAGTCATAGACGCAGCAGTTGGTCATCAGCACCTTCAGCAGCGTCACGCACCGCCCGTCCCCGGAGAAGGTATGGCAGCACCCGGCGATGGAGGAGGACGTATTGCCGATATGTCCCGCCTTGTGTCCCCGCTGGGCTCCGCTGGAAGTGCAGGCGGCGTCGTACTTGGCGGCGTCGGTCAGAATTGTCAGCTTGTCCATCACGTCCACGGCGCGTCCCCCCCTGTTGTGTTTAAAACGAATGTTCTGATATTAATATAGAACAGATGAACGAAAAAGTCAATAGATATTTCAGGAAATTCCACCGCGGGGAAAACGAACCATAAAACCGGATAAAAAATGGGCCGTTTCCGCCAGGAAACGGCCCATTCTATACAATTTCCGCCTTGCGCGTCTCAGTCGCCGGGACCGGGGTAGATGACCTTGCCCATGTTCCAGTTCCGGGCTACCCGGCGGGCGGCGTCCAGACGCTCCTCTTCGCTGCTGTAGGAGAGCTCCGCCGTATGGCTGCCGCAGTCCACGCACTGGACGTACAGACACCAGCCGCCTTCCTCCTCGATCACGCCCGTGCCCTGGCAGCAGGGGCAGTCCTGCAAATCGATCTCATCAAAGGGATTCATTCAGATAGACCTCCCATTCATAATAACATGGATAGTGTACCACAAATCCCACAAAAGAGCAACCCTGTCAATAAATCTCAAAATCCCCGCTGACGGTCTCCACCTCGATCTCGCACCCGCCGCCGTTATGGATATACCTGCCGTCCTGCTGAAGCAGGTCGTAGTCCGTATTGAGCGTCAGGCCGCCGGAGACGGTCGTATGGCCCAGTGTGAAGCCCATGTCATAGGGAAGATTCAGGGAAATGTCTCCGCTGACCGTACCGATGCCGATAGCGCGGGTGGAGCTGTCATCCACGTTGACCCAGATATCTCCGCTGGTGGTGTTGAACCGGGCCCTCTCCACCCCTTGATAGAGGTCCATATACACATCCCCGGAAATGGAGGACGCCTCAATGGCTGTGCCGTAAAAACGCCCGCTGATGCCGCCGCTGGCGGTGTTGACGTTCAGCTCCTCCGCATGCAGCTCGGTGAGAAGCATCTCCCCGCTGATGGAGGCCAGCTCCGCCTTCCGCACATAGCACTCCGCGGGAGTGACGTATCCGCTGGTGGTGGACGCGCTCAGCGTCCCCAGCTCCAGGCCGTTGAGCCGGATATCGGCGGAGGTGGTCACAATATTCAGGCTGTCCAGCATCCCGTCGGGCACCAGCACCGTCAGCCACTTGCCGCCCCTCACATTGCCCAGGCCGGTGCCGCTCCGGTAGCGGATGGTCAGGGTGCCGTCATCGACCTGACAGGACAACGCGGTACGTTCGCTCAGCGTGCCGGTGCTGGCGTCAGTGTACTCGCAGAGATAGACCTCATCATCATGGGAACTCTGGATGTATACCACGCCGGAGGCCCACTGGATGTCGATGCAGTCGATGCGCTCGCTGAAGCTGGTGCCGCTGTTGTCATATTCGTAGCCCTCCTCATAGGGGGCCTCCATATAGTATTCCTCGTACCATTCCGCATAGGGCGCTTCCGGGGCCGCGACTTCCGCAATGGCAGTATCGCGGTCAATGGGAGCGTTGGCGCGGGGTGTGTCGTAGTTCCGCCCCCACATCCACTGCCTGACGGCGCCCGCCGCCGCCGCGATGGCCACGACCCACAATACGATCTGGGCGATCCTCCGCCAGTTTGCCTTTCTGGGGGCCTGATAGGCCCGTTTCCCGCCGCCGCCCTGCAATTTGGATGCGTCCGGATATTCCGGCGGCACCGGCGGCCGGTTTTCCGGCGGCGTGTAGGGGAGGTTCTCCTCCTCCATGATCCGCCGGGCGATGGTCTCCACGTTCTCCATCCCGGCCACGGCCTCCTCCTCGGTCATGCCCTCCTCCATCCGGTCAGCCAGCATCTCGGCGTAATAGGTCAGGTGCTGCTCCGCCTGTTCCTTGCTCAGGCCATAGAGGTGGTGGTACAAATCATTCAGAAACTGCGCGCGCGTCATCTCCGGCACACTCCTTTATCAATTGATATACCCGCTGGATCTCCGGCCAGCTGGACAAAAACTGGTCAATGATCTTAACTCCGTCGGGGGTAATGCGATAGAATTTCCGCAGCCTGCCGTTGTGCTCCACAGAGTAAACGGTGAGGCAGCCCCCGCTTTCCAGCCTGCGCAGGATGGGGTAGAGGGTGGATTCTGAGATTTCGATGCAGCCGGAGAGATCCTTGATGATCTGATATCCGTAGGAATCTCCCCGCCGCAGGAGGGACAGCACGCACACGTCCAGCAGTCCCCGCTTCAGTTGTGGATCGATCACAGCCATGCCCCCCTTCGCACAATACTATACAACGCATAGTGCCTCTTGTCAAGAAGTATTTGCTAATCTTAAAGAAAATAAAAGAATGCGGTACGCCGCAATCTTCTGCGGTGGGCGCACACGGAAAAAGCCGCCGGCGTTCTCAGAACAGCGGCAGCTTTTTCTGTTTGGCCCGATGTGTCAGACCCGCGTCCAGACCCGCATCTCGCCCTCGCCCCGGTTGGCCCAGGCGAAATAGGGGATCAGCTTCAACACGGCCGGCCCCAGCGCGGGCGGCGCGTATGCACCGTACAGCGCGCCGTTGGGAAGGGAAGAGCGCTCTTTCAGCGCGGGGATGCGGAGCACCGTCACCGGGAAGCCCTGAATGTCCTCCGAAGCCACCCGGATATCCTCCCTGCGCGCCAGATCCAGCCGGTACAGGTGCAGATCCCTGCCGTTGTCGGCTTCCTCGGCGCAGTAGGTAATGGGGCCGCGGATGACCGCGGCCTTGCCGGTATTTTCCCGCACGCGGGGGCTGGCGGCGACAAAATGGACGTCCATGGGGAAATCCAGCGCAACGGCGTCGCCGTCACGCCAGACACCGGTCAGATAGCAGTACCCTTCCCGGTCTGTGCGCGCCTTGTCCCCCGGCGCGGAAACGGAAGCCTGTCCGCACCAGCCGGGAATCCGGAAGGCCAGCGTGCATTCCGCCGGGGCGTCGGTATGTACCGTCATGACGGCCCGGCCCTGCCAGGGGATCTCCGTCTCCATCTCCAGGCGCAGCGTATTCCCGCCGGCCTGCTTCGTGACCGTGCTGCCCACATACAGGTGAGTCCAAAGCGTATCGTCATTTTCCGTGTAGGCGTAAGAGGCCAGAGAACTGACCAGGCGGGCGATGTTCGGCGGGCAGCAGGCGCAGCCAAACCATTTCTGCCGCACCGCCCGCACATGCTCCAGCCGCTTGTCCCGCCTGCAGGCGGAGGGCTCTGCCTCCAGCGGATTGACATAGAAGAAGCTCTTTCCGTCCAGCGCCATTCCCGCCAGCGCCGTGTTGTAGAGGGCCCGCTCCATCACGTCCGCGTACCGGGCCTCAGGTGAAATCTCCAGCATCCGCCGCGCAAAAAATACCAGCGCGATAGCGGCGCAGGTCTCGGAGTAGGCCGCGTCGTTGGGCAGATCAAAGGGATAGGAGAACGCCTCGCCATGGACGGTGCCGCCCACGCCGCCGGTAATGTACAGCTTTTCCTTCACGATGCTGTCCCACAACCGCCGGCAGGCGGCGAACATGGCCTCGTCCCCGGTCCGCTTCGCCACGTCCGCCATGCCGGAATAAAGGTACCCCGCCCGGACGGCGTGGCCTACCGCCTCGCTTTGCTCCCGGACCGGCAGGTGGGACTGGTGGTACTCGTGATTGGTGGACGGCACATAAGGTTGCCTCTCGTATTCGCAGCGCTGGCGCAGTTCTTCCTCAAAATAGTATGGCCGGGTTCCCCGCTGGTCCAGAAAAAATCTGCTGAGGTTCAGATATTTCTCCTCTCCGGTGGCCTCATACAGCCGAACCAGAGCCATCTCCGCGATCTCGTGGCCCGGATAGCCCTTGCACTTTCCGGGCTCCGGTCCGAAGTGTTCCACCGCATAGTCCGCAAACCGGCAGGCTGCCCGCAGCAGCTTGTCTTTCCCGGTGGCCTGATAGTAGGCGGCTGCGCCCTCCGCCAGATGCCCCAGGCAGTACAGCTCATGGTGGTCCCGCAGATTGGTGAAGGCGCGGTCCATGCCGTTGATGATGTAGTAGGTGTCCAGATAGCCGCTGTCATGCTGGGCGGCGCAGACCAGGTCGATGGCCTCGTCCGCCGTCCGCTCCAGCTCCGGGTCCGGGTGCTGGGTCAGGGAGTAGGCCACGGCCTCGATCCACTTGGAGAAGTCCGTATCCTGAAAGACAAAGCCGTAAAACCGGCCCGGTTCCGGATGGGCAGGGTCCTCGGGAACCGTCTGGAAGCCCCGGAAGGTGCAGCCGGGGGCCTGATAGGCGTCCCCCTTTTCCCGCTTTTCCGCCATCATCCGGGCCGCCGCCCGGAAATTGTGCATACAGTAGCTGGGTTCCGCTCCCTCCACCCGGTCGTTGAGGGCCTCCCACTGGTAGGGGATCACCTGGGTGCGGACAAGCTCCTGCTCCCGGCGCCAGAAGCGGTCCGTTATCTTGACCCGCCTGAGGTCCAGGGGGCCGCTGAAAAATTCTTTCTTCATTTGTTCCGTCCCCGTTCAGCCCTTCATTTGATACACCGCGCAGCCGTGGGCGGGCAGGCTGGCGGACAGCTTCCTGTTTTCCACAAAAACCTCTTCTCCGGTCCACAGCTCCCTTCCGGCGGTCCCGATGGGGGAGGCCATCTCAACGACCCGCTCCTCGTCCGAGAGGTTGAACAGCGCGAGATAGGACGTTCCCAGCTTCCCGTTTTCCGCCGCCCAGACGGCCTCTGTCTCGTTCCGGCGGATCTGCCTGGGGCGGCAGTCCGGGGTGAGCATCGCCAGAACTTCCCGGTTGGTCAGCAGGGACAGCGTCCAGCCGTCCAGTCTGGTCAGTTCGGCCCCCAGCATCAGCGGCGAGCCAAACAGGCACCACAGGGTCATCATGGTCCGCTGTTCCTCCTGCGTGAACCGGCAGGTCCACTCCCCCTGGAAGCCCCCGCCCAGCTGTCCCAGGGGCAGCATATCGCAGTCGGGGTAGCACCCGGCCTCCACATGGCTCTGCCACAGCTCGCAGCGGTAAAACATGGCCTTGAGATGCTTCCACTCGTCCCAGAAGTCGTCGGTGATCCGCCACATGTTGGCGTAAGTCTTGTAATGCCACGCCTGCTCGATCAGCGCGGGGCCGGGGGACAGGGACAGGACGATGGGACGGCCCTGCTTCTCAATGGCCCGGGCCAGCATCTCAATCTCGTGCCGCCCCACGTAGGCGTCCGCGCCGGAATCGTTCCAGTTGTTGGTATTGCAGATGTCGTCGCATTTGATGAAATCCACGCCCCAGGAGGCGTACAGCTCTATGATGGAATCATAGTACGTCTGCCCGGCCTCGCTGTCCCACACGCCGTACATATCCGGGTTCCAGCGGCAGATGGAGGAGGGATTTGCCACCATGTCCGCCGTCAGATTGCAGCCCTTGATGGGGGAGTGGGTGTGGGCGGCGGCGCGGGGGATGCCCCGCATGATGTGGATGCCGAATTTCAGCCCCAGGCTGTGGATATACGCCGCCAGCGGCCCGAATCCCTTTCCTCCGGCGGAGGAGGGGAACCGTTCCGGGTCGGGCAGCAGCCGGGAAAATTCATCCATCTCCACGCCGCCGAAGGGGATGTATTGGAATTTCTCCCGCATGGAACCGGCCTTGCGGGCGTACCACTGGATATCTACCACCACGTATTCCCAGCCGAAGGGCTTCAGCTTTTCCGCCAGCACCCTGGCGTTGGCGCGGATATGCTCCTCCGTTACGGTGGTGCTGTAGTAGTCGTAGCTGTTCCACCCCATGGGCGGACAGGGGGCAAACGCATTCTTGTCCATAAAATCGCTCTCCTGACGTATTAATAATGAACCACGTCCCCGGCCCGCCGGATGCGCTCCAGCACCGGCTGTGCCTCAGGACTGGCAAAATACGCGTAGGTACTCTCCGGCACCAGAGGCCGGATCTCCTCCAGCCGCTCCTCATGGAGCAGCCTGCGGACGGTGCTGGCGCTGATGGGCGCGCCCTCCGCTTCCAGGCGGGGGATGATGACGCAGTCGATTCCCGCTGTGGGGAGCTGTTGGGCCATGATCTGATTATAGAGCCCCGTGACAAGGCTCGCGGGCTCCTCGCCCACATACCGGGCGGTGATCCCCAGAGTCCGGGCGATCTTGATGAAAACCGCCAGATCCAGACGGGCGTGTCCCTCGATCACGGCGTTCTCGTCCTTCAAAAAATAGCTGGGGAACGTAGCGCTGCTGATGATGTACGGCCCGCTGTCATGGCAGACCACGTTGGGCAGGTGGGCCACCCCGGCCTCCACCAGTTTTTTTCGGACGGCAAAGGGCACCAGGCTGGCGTCCTCGCTGACCAGAAACAGATGGAGCGTATCGCAGGCCCCGGCGGCGGTCTCCACCAGATACCGGTGGCCCAGCGTAAAGGGATTGGCGTTCATGACCAGCGCGGCGGAGCGGCCCTCCCGGCGCTTTTTCTCCAGCGAGCGCAGATAGCCGGCAAAGCCGTCCCGGCGGTTTTCCATGAAAACCAGCGTGCCGTCCACCCGGGCAATTTCATAAAAGCCCAAATCGCCAAAAAACCGCGCCGCGGATTCCTTGGTGTAGAGGAACAATTGGAAAATACCCCGCTCGTGCTGCACCTCCATTAAATGGGTCACGATCTCATTCAGGAGCCCCTCGCCCTGATGGGCGGCGCTGACGGCAAAGCACCGGAGGGTGCAGCCAAAACAGCTGCCCGTGGCGATGACGCGGTAATCCTCGTCATACATGGCGCAGATGTAGTCCAGATTCCGGTCCCGGCGGATGCCCTCCTGCTCCAGCAGGGCGTCGATTGCCGCCAGGGCCCGTTTGTCGCCGGGATATACCTGAGAAATGGAATATGCCACTTAGTCCGCCTCCTCTTTCAGAAAATGCAGCAGCCAGCACAGCGCCAGCAGGTCCGCGCTGCCGCCGGGGGAGAGGTCCCTCTCCGTGAAAGACCGGTCCAGCCGTTCCAGCGTCTCCCTGCCGGGATAGGGGGCCTCGCGGAGCAGACGCTCCAGTTCCGCCGCCGTTTCCCGCTGCGCGTCAATGCCGCCCCGGGCGATCATATTGGTGTCGGCGGTGCGGGCCAGCAGCGCCAGCAGGGCGGCGGCGCCCGCCTCGTCCGCGCTCTTTCCCTGCGCCAGACCGTTTTCCAGAGCCGGAAGCCCCCAGTCCAGCACGGTGGGAAATCCCGCCTCGGCCTGTCCCCGCACGCCGGTGACGCCGTATGCCAGATAAAACCGCTGGCCCGCCGTCCGCGCCCTGCCGGCCGCAAGGCCGGACAGCTCCCGGTCCACCGTTCCCGCCGCCATGGCGGATACCTCCGACAGAATGCGCTCCGGACGGCTCCAGTCCCCGCGATCCAGCCGTCCCAGCGCGCCGCAGACCAGCCCCAGTGAGAAAATCGCTCCTTTATGGGTATTCACTCCGCCGGTGGCGGCGAGCATGGCGCTCTCGGCCAGCTTGCCCGGCCAGCGGAGGGCGGCGAGGGTGTCCGGGGCAGGATTTGCCGCGGTGTCCCGGCCAGTCTGTACGCACCGGGAGAAGTAGGGCCACAGAGCGGCGGCGCTGCGCAGAAAAGAATAGATGTCCATGTCCCGGTGGCTGCCATTGTTGGCCCGGTCCACCAGCCCGGGCTTGGGGGTGACGCAGACCTCGTAGAGCAGGGCCCGGACCGCCAGACTGGCGGCGGTTTCCGCGTCACGGCGGTTCAGCGCGGTTTGCAGCAATTCCCGGGTCCTTGCCTGGAGTTCCGGTACGGAGTGGGCGCGGCTGCGGGCGCACTCCCTGGCAGGACCTCCGCAGATGAGGCAGCTGCGGGGGACGGGACGGTCCAGCTTGACGCCGTCCGGGGTCAGCACGTCCAGATCGAAAAGCCGTCCCAGGTCTGTGCCGTCCTCCAGGGCGCAGGTAAGCTCTTTCAGGGCCTTGGGAGGCAAATCTGTCACATAGAAGCCCTGGCATCCGGTGGCCTCGTCCCACTCCTCCTGAAAGACGCAGGGCGCGTTCATCCGCTCCAGCTGTCCCATCAGCAGCGTCCTCCCCAGCCGGAAGCCCCGGCGGATCAGGGGACTGTTCTTCACTGGTCCGGCAATGTTCATGGTAAAGGAGACCAGCGGCAGCCGGTATTGTTCCAGCAGCTCCTGCTGCCGCCGGGCACGGCGGTCCCTGGCGTCCAGCATGTCCATCAGTTCTACAGCGCGGTCCACGGTGTATCCCTCCCTTGCGTTGACGGAGTCGTTTTTTCCAAGTATACCAGAAATCAGGGCAGTTGTCCATCTGTCATTCCAGGACATTTTGCGCGGAAACCCTCCGGCATATTTTTCATATACAGGCATAAACTAGAGGCAAAAAGGGGTGATGTGCATTGTCTACGACCAACGCCGCCCGCCGCCGGGCACAGCAGCTGCGGCGGGCGAGAGTCCGCCGGGGCGGCAGGGCAGGGGAGGAGCAGATCCCGCTGCGGCTGCTGATCTGCGGATTGATCTTTGTGCTGCTGGTGGCAGTGAAGCTGTTGTTTCCGGACATACTGAGCCGCATGACGGATTCCGCCCAGCAGCTGCTCGGACGGGACGCGGATTTTGAGGAGGCGTTTGCCGCCGTAGGCAGGGCCGTCAGCGGCGAGCGGCCGGTAGGCGATTCCCTGCAGGAGGCCTACGCCGCCGTTTTCAACCCCACGCCCCAGCCGGAAGCGCCGGAGGAAGAACCGAAGCTTGAGCCCGAGCCGGAGCCTGACCCCCAGCCGGAGAACGCCGTCGCGCCTGCCGCGGCCCCGGATGCCTCGCTGCTTCGTTACAACACGCTGACCCTGCCGGAAGCGGATAAAGAAATCATGCGGGAACTGGTCATCACGACGGACGGGGCGGACCCTATGTCTCTGCCCGCAGGGGATGGAGCGGAGGCCGTCCCGACGGAAGCCGGGGACGAGCCGGAAGCGGAACCGGAGGAGGCCGTAGCGGCCATGTCTCAGGTCTACACCATGGCTCCTCCGCCGGAGAACGCCAGCCTGGAACTGCGGAATCTGGGCTTTGACCACTGCACGCCGGTGGCGGGAAAGCTGTCCTCCACCTTTGGCTGGAGGGAGCATCCGATCGCGGGAGGCAACCGGTTCCACTACGGCGTGGATCTTGCGGCGGAGGAGGGGACGGACATCCTGGCTTTCGCCGACGGAGAGGTCTACGCCTCCGGCGAGAGCAGCACGCTGGGCAACTATATCATGCTGCGCCATGAGGAGGGCTATATTACCCTCTATGCCCATTGCAGCCGGGTCACCGCCGCTGGCGGCAGCGTGTCTATGGGAGAGAAGATCGCGGAGGTAGGGTCTACCGGCCTTGCCACCGGCCCCCACCTCCACTTTGAGCTCCATGACGGGGAGCTGTATCTGAATCCGATTTATTATGTTGCGGTGGGGTAAGCTGGAGGCCGGCTGGGGATTTTTTGCGCTGATGGCATTGTCCCTGCTGGCGGGGGCGGGAAATGTGCTGCCGCTGGCGCTGCTTTCGGCGCTGTGTCATGAAGCCGGGCATCTGGCCGCTCTATGGCTGGCAGGCGCCAGGGTAGAGAAAGTACGGCTGACCGCCTTCGGCGCGGAGATCCGGGCGGATACCCGGCGGCTGTCATATCCCAGAGAGATTGCCTGCACGCTGGCCGGACCGGCGGTAAATCTTCTGCTGGCCCTGGCTTTTGCGCGGCTGGGGGGCAATTATGTGGCGGCGGGAGCCAATCTGCTGTTGGGGTGCTTCAATCTGCTGCCCGTACCCGCCCTGGATGGCGGCAGGGCGCTGCATCTGCTGGTCAGCTGGCTGTTTGATCCTATGGCGGCAGACAGGATATGTCAGAAGGTGGGCGTAAGCTGCGCGGTGCTGCTCACCGCCGCGGCGCTGGTACTGACGGTGCGGTATCACGCAGGACTTTTTCTGCTGTTGGGAGCCGCCGGGACGCTGGTCCCGCAGCTTTCTTATTTTCAAAGCCGGACAGCGCTTAAAAAGCTGACCAGAAAAAGAGCGTAAAAAGAGCGGTATGTCGCCACCAGGGGACATACCGCTCTTTTGCTGCTGGTTTTCACTCGTGCTCGTGTTCATGATCGTGGCCGCAGCAGCCTTCCTCGCCGCAGGCGTCGCAGGGATGCTCAAAAGGTACGCCCTTACGCTTATAGTAATCGGCGATAGCGGCCTTCACCGCCTGCTCGGCCAGAACGGAGCAGTGGACCTTCACCGCCGGCAGGCCGTCCAGGGATTCCACTACTGCCTGATTGGTGAGCTTCAGCGCCTCGCTGAGGGGCCTGCCCTTGATCATGTCGGTAGCGATGGAGCTGGTGGCGATTGCGGAGGCGCAGCCGAAGGTCTGGAATTTGACATCCTCGATGATTTCATCATCGCTGATTTTCAGGTACATCCGCATGATATCGCCGCATTTGGCGTTGCCGACTTCGCCGATGCCGTTGGCATCGTCAAGGGTGCCCACGTTGTGGGGGTGGGCAAAGTGCTCCATTACTTTTTCGCTGTATTCCATAGCCATGGCAGTTGTTTCCTTTCTATGTTAAGATGGATTTATCTTTTGCCGCGCTCCGCGCGGCAGCGGGAGTTGGTTCGATTTGCTGCCCCGGGGCTTACCCAGCCCCGGACCCCGGGCCTACTTTTTGTGTGAACAAAAAGTAGGCAAAAAGTCACTTAAACCTGGCGGTTTAAGAATCCCTTATATTTTACGGGGGTTAGTCACCATTGGGCGGAAACTTGCCGGATTGGGTGCCTCTGAGTTGGAAGTTGTCCTTCTAGGAGCTTGGCGGTTGAAGGACTCCGCCTGCCGGCCTGTTAAAAAGAGACTGCCCTGCAAGGGGGACCGTCTAACGTAACTGCCCCGGGAGTACCCAAAGCGGTACGGTAGGGGCTCCCGACAACATCGTTGGATAGCCGCTTCACCCACCAAACTGCACCCGTAGTCCGGTTTAGACCGGACAGACTACAGGACCCGCGCAAAACAAAACGGCACATTCGGGGATGCTCAAGGGGCTATGGCCCCTTGAGGGTGCTTTTGCTTCTTTTCGCACAAGCGAAAAGAAGGCCCGCCCCGGCAGGGGCAAATGTTTCGTGACGAAACATTCAGCGGCGGCGGCCCTGCGGGCCGCCAGGATCAGATCACCGATAAGGGTCAGGCATTTTTTCGAGCATATGCATCCATACCGGGCTCATCTGCCGCAGCGTCTTGACAACTTCCGGAACCTGCTGGAGAATATAATCAACCTCCTCCATGGTGTTATATTCACAAAGGCTCAAACGAAGAGAACCATGAGCGATTTCGTGGGGCATTCCAAGCGCCAGCAAGACATGGCTGGGGTCCAGCGACCCGCTGGTACACGCACTGCCCGAGCTGGCGCAGATGCCGGCTAAATCCAGCCGCAGCAGCAGGCTCTCGCCCTCGATCCCCTCAAAACAGAAACTGACCAGACCGGGGGCCTTGTGCTCCGGATTTCCGTTGCAGCGGGAGTTGGGGATCTTGCTCAGCCCTTCGATCAGCTTATCCCGCATGGCGGTGACCCTGGTCATGTTCTCCTCCAGGTTCTCGCAGCTCTCCTTCAGAGCCGCCGCCATGGACAAAATCGCCGGGATGGCCTCGGTGCCGCCTCGCTTGCCGCGCTCCTGCGCGCCGCCCTCAATGAAGTTTTTCAGCTTGATGGACTTCTTGCAGTACAGCGCGCCCACGCCCTTGGGCGCATGGAACTTGTGGCCGGAGAGGGACAGCATGTCGATGTTGTCCGCCGCCACGTCCACCGGAATGTGACCTACCGCCTGGACGGCGTCGGTGTGGAACAGTACGCCCTTCTCCCGGCATGCGGCCCCGATCTCCCGGATGGGCTGGATGGTGCCGATCTCATTGTTCACATACATGATGGTCACCAGACAGGTGTCCTCGCGGATGGCGGCCTTCAGTTCCTCCACCCGCACCAGACCGTCCCCGTGGACCGGCAGATAGGTGACCTCGAAGCCCTGCTTCTCCAGCTTCTTCAGGGTGTGCAGTACCGCGTGGTGCTCGATGGCGTCGGAAATGATGTGCTTCTTGCCCTTCTCCGCGCCCAGCCTCGCGCCTTCGGTGATGGCCCAGTTGTCGGCCTCGGTGCCGCAGCCGGTGAAATAAATTTCCCGGGCCTCGGCGTTCAGACACCTGGCGACAGTCTCACGGGCGTCCATCAGAGCGTAATTGGCCTCCCGGCCCTTCTGATGAAGGGAGCTGGGATTGCCGTACATCTCCCGCAGAGCGGGAAGCATGGCGTCCGCCGCCGTCCTGCTCATGGCGGTAGTGGCGGCGTTGTCAGCATAAACGAACATGGCTCGCATACCTTCTTTCTTTTGCCCGCCGGAATATCCGGCGTGAAATGTACTGGTTTCATATAGGGAAATAGGAATTATCCGCGGTATATGGCGCGGCGCGGGAGGGAAGAGCCGCTGTCTGTCAGCAGTTTCCCCGCAGGGCGGCGGAGGCGGCGCAGCGGGCGTCCAACCGCCGCTGTTTATCCACCAGGTCCGCCAGGGTCACATGGTCCACCACGTTGCTGATCGCCTGGTCCACCTGTTCCCACAGGTCCAGAGTGACGCAGGCCTTGCAGCGGGCGCACTGGTTGATCTCATCGTCCATGCAGGAGACAGGGGAAAGACTGCCCTCCACCGTCCGCAGGATCAGCCCAACTGTGTAGTCCTCCGGGCTTTTTACCAGCCGGTAGCCGCCCTTGGCGCCCCGGACGCTGCGCACCAGCCCTGACCGCACCAGCACGGGGATGATCTGCTCCAGATACTTTTCGCTGATCCCCCTGCTTTCCGCCACGCTCTTTACCGACAGGTTCACACCCTCGTCCTGCATAGCCAGTTCCAGCATCAGATGCAGGGCGTAGCGGCTTTTCGCGGAGATCTTCATAGTAGTATCGTCCTCTCTTATATTTCCGTATTTCCTATCTTAATCTAGGAATTGCTTCTTGTCAAGCGGCATTTGCAACAAATTCCAGCGCCAGGACTTGGACACTCTGTCTAGTCTGCCCGGCGATACCGGATTTTATTGAAGGCAGCAGGGACGGATATGCTCTCTGGGCTTATCACAAGGCGGTTTTTCCCGGAAATATCGGCGGCCCGCTTGCGCCGCGCCGCCGTTGGCGTTATAATAGAGAAGAACTACACAAAAGAAAGGAAAGCTTTCTGTATGAAATATGATTTTACTTCTATTCTGGACCGCCGCGGCCGGGACGCCCTGGCGGTGGACGGACTGGGTTCCATGCCTGGTTTCGCTCCTTCAAGGCCAAAGGAGGGCTTTGACTTGATCCCCATGTGGGTGGCGGACATGAACTTTCCCGCTGTTCCCACCATCCCTCAGGCCATTGCGGCACGGGTCCAGCACACCGCCTACGGCTACTTCCAGCCCCCGGCGGAGTACTTTGACGCCATCATCAGCTGGCAGGAGGACCGCAACGGCGTCACCGGTCTGACAAAGGAGTGCATCGGCTATGAAAACGGCGTGCTGGGCGGCGTACTCAGCGCCTTGGGTGCGGTGTGCTCCCAGGGCGACGAGGTGCTGGTCCACTCGCCGACCTATGTTGGCTTCACCAGCAGTCTGGAGAACCGCGGCTACCGAATCGTTCACAGTCCCCTGTCGCGGGATGGGGAGGGGATCTGGCGGATGGATTTCGCGGACATGGAGAAAAAACTGGTGGAACACCAGATCCATGCCGCTATCCTCTGCTCTCCCCACAATCCCTGCGGCCGGGTCTGGGAGCGCTGGGAGCTGGAGCGGGCCATGGAGCTGTTCCGGAAACACAACGTGTTCGTCGTCTCCGACGAGATCTGGTCCGACCTCGTTCTCGGCGGTCACAAGCACATCCCTACGCAATCCGTTTCCGAGGACGCCCGGCGGCGGACCGCGGCCCTCTACGCGCCCTCCAAGACCTTCAATCTGGCCGGCCTGGTGGGAAGCTATCGAATCGTCTATGATCCGTGGCTCCGGGCCAGAGTGGAGCGTGAGTCGTCCCTGTCCCACTACAACAACATGAACGTGCTGTCCATGCACGCGCTGATGGGGGCTTACAGCCCCGAGGGCCGGGAATGGGTGGACGAGCTGCGGCAGGTGCTGACCGGGAACGTGGACTATGCCGTCGCCTTCATTCGGGAGCACTTCCAGGGCGTGGATGTAACCAAGCCCCAGGGCACCTACATGCTGTTTCTGGACTGCACGGAGTGGTGCGCACGGCACGGGAAGACCATTGATGAGGTCTTGCAGGCCGGCTGGGATGTAGGCGTAGCCTGGCAGGACGGACGGCCCTTCCATGGTCCCTGCCATATCCGGGTGAATCTGGCGCTGCCCCTGAGCCGGGTGAAGGAAGCGATGGAGCGGCTGAAAGAATATGTTTTCTGAAATGAAACAGCGGAGGCCTCCGGCTCTTGCCGGAGGCTCCTTATTTTTTTCGTCAATTTGCCGATACTAGTAATAAATGGCAGGGCAGTTTTGATGCCTTGATAAAGGAGGCGTTCAGGATGAGCGAACTGATGATTCGGAGAAACAGAGGATTTTCCACAGTCCAGCCCCAGAAGTCGGAGAAGACGGAAAAGCAGGCTGCCAGCAGTCAAAGCCAGAAGGTGGCCCGGTCGCCGGGGGTGACCGTCTCGGAGACCATGCAGAAGCTGATGACCACGGGCAGCAGGTCGGCGGCCCACGTCCGGGAGGGCCGCCGGATGCTTCAGACAGGCGAGGCCGTGCTGGCAGAGGTGCAGGACAGCCTTGACCGGATGAAGGACCTGGCCGAGGAGGCCGGTGAAAATGGAACGGCTGACCGCGCCGCCCTTCAGGAACAGCTGGAGCAGCTGAAGGAAGAGCTCAGGCGGATCGTGAGCAGTGCGGTGGGAGGCGGTACGCAGCTGTTTCTCGCCGGGGATGCCGCAGACGGGGCGGAAATGCTCCCGGAGTGGCTCGTGAGGGGAATTGCCCAGAATACGCTCACCCAGGAACAGCTTCTGTCCGCGCTGGGATTGGACAAAACGGCCAGCGGAGCGGAGATCCTGGCCGCTGTTGGAAGCGGCTCGCTGGGGAGCAGCCGCGCCGTGGATTATCTGGCGGCGCTGTATCTTGGCTCCGTCATTGCAGGAGGCTCTTCCTCCGGAACGGTCGACGTATCCCAGGCGCTGGACGGGCTGGAGAAGCTGCTGGAGAAGGTGTCAGAGGGCCTTTCGCTGGATGAGGCGATCCAGGAACTGACAAACGGCGCGTTCAGCGGCTTAGAGGACTTCCAGAATCAATTCCTTGACGGCACGGCGCCCGGGCTCCAGCAGTTCCTGATGGACTGCCTGCTGTCCGGGGACGCCGCCGCGATGGTGGAAATGCCGTCCCTGTTGGATTTCCTCACGGGGCTCGGCGGGGTGGATCTGGATCTGCTGATGGCGGCGCTGACCACCTCGACTACCGACGCGGCGCTGGAAATGGGAGCCCTGGACGGTGCGGACAGGGCGGCAGATCCGGAAGCGGTTCCCACGCCCGTATCCGTTATGCGGTTCGGAGATGTGCAGGTGATAGGGCGGGACCTTTCCGGGGTGTCCTTCCAGGAAGCCACCGGCGAATTGACGATAGGCGGGACCGCGGACGTCATGATACAGGGGACGGGACAGGGTGAGCAGGCGATCCTGCTCACCGGCTCCGGAACGGTGGCGATGCAGAACGTGAACGCATCGGTAGTTACCGTCCAGAGCGCCGAAGCGCGGATTTTCAGCGTGGGAGAAAACACGCTGGCGCAGGTGGAGATGCGGGAAGGGACCGCTCTCACCCTGGACGGCAGGGGATTTCTGCGCATTGGCGCGGTGCATGGCGATGCCTCCAACACGCTGCATCTGGCGGGCGGCGCGGCGGCGGTGGGAAAAGAAAACGGCGAACCCCCCGGTACGGCCGGTACGGTGGCGGTTCCCGTGGTGGTGAGCGCGCCCGCGTCTCTGGCGGCGCAGGCGGCTGTCGTGCGCGATCCCGGCGGAAAAGCCATGGAGCCCTTCGATATCGTCTGGAAAACGCTGCTGCCGGGATTCAGCTCCCTCACCGCCGTGGAGGTGGACGGCAGGCATGCGAAGATGGCTCTTATGAACGGCAGCCATGCCGATCTGGTGCGTCTGTGGCTGGACAAAGGCGACCCCTCCGGCCACGGAAGCCCCATTCATGCCCTGATTGCCCGGGGCAGGGATGTGTATGGACAGTCCAAGACCCGGTACTCTTATGTGGTCTGGAATCAGCGGGCGGGGAAGTTCCGGGAGGTCTCCATGTATCCCAACCCCTTTGTCGTCACCGGCGGCGAGCAGGAGAAGGACTGGGTCTATGAGGAGGAATCCCAGACCCTCCGCATTCTGACGTCGGAAGTGACCGCCGTGTCCGGCGGCTCCGGAAGGGACGCGAACCAGGAGCCCTTCAGCGGCAGGATCGCCCTGGCGGACGGCATTGGCGGGATGACGCTGACCCTGGGCGGCGTGGTCTGCCGGGTGACCTCCGGCAGAGCCTTCTATCTGGGCCGGGAAAACGATGTGACGCTGATCCTTGCCGGCGGGACGGCCAACTTCTTTGAGAGCGGCGGGGGCTGCGCGGGGATATCCATGGGGGCGGGAACCTCCCTGCGGATCGATTGCACCGGTTCCGGCGGCGCTGACGGGACGCTCACCGCTGCCGGCGGCGAGGGCAGCGTGGGAATCGGACGGGACAGCGGCAGGAGCCGGGACCTGACCGGTCAGATCCGGATCCACGGCGGCATGATCACCGGTACGGAAAAACCGGGAGCGGCGGGGTCGGTTACCATTGTCGGCGGCACAAATGCCGGAGGTACGGGCATTGTGGACATGGGTACCGCCAGGCTGTGGGCGCGGATGGGCGTCTTTATGCAGGTGGGAGAGGATACCGTCATTCTGCCGCAGTTCCATCTTTCCTCCAGGGCGATGCGGCTGGACCGGCTGCGGGTATCGACCCGGGAGGCTGCCCAGGCTGCCATGCTGACCATTGAAGCACAGCGCCGCGAGGTCTCGCGGGTCCAGTCGTCCTACAGCGCGCTTTACAGGCAGATGGAGCAGGGCTTCAACGTCCTTCAGGACAGCGGAGTGCCGGGTGGTCCGGTGCGGGACGCCGGTGCGGCGGGAGCGCTGATGCAGGACGTGCGCCAGTATATTCCCGGGCAGACCGCGCAGATGATCCGCACCCATGGCCGGCAGGAGGCGGAGAATGTGGAGCAGCTGCTGCGGTGAACTGGTCCTGTTATGACCTTTTCAAACGGGAAGCCCCCTGACATGAAATGTCAGGGGGCTTCCCGTTTTCATTTATTGCTTCCAGCCGGATATATGGCTTATACCATTCCCTGATTAAAAGCGCAATATCGTAACCGGGCAGAAATTCTGGATCTGCAGAGGCTTTAGACTCGGAATAAAAGTTCTTTTTGATACTTTTTCTTTCAAGAAAAAGTATTAGTCGATCAGGCTCTTCCCGTCCATCTCCGGCGGGCAGGCCAGACCCATGATATCCAGAATGGTCGGCGCAATGTCCGCCAGACGTCCGGGATGGAGCTTGGCGTCCGCGCCCACCAGGATGAAGGGCACCACGTTGGTGGTATGGGCGGTCATGGGGGAGCCGTCCGGCTTGCGCATCTCCTCGGCATTGCCGTGGTCGGCGGTAATCATGGCGATGCCGCCCATGGCGCGGGTAGCGTCTACCACCCGACCCACGCAGGCGTCAACAGTCTCCACCGCCTTCACGGCGGCGTCGTACACGCCGGTGTGGCCCACCATGTCGCAGTTGGCGAAATTGAGGATCACCACGTCATAGTTTCCGGATTCAATGCGCTCCACGCACTTGTCCGTCACCTCAATGGCGCTCATCTCCGGCTGGAGATCGTAGGTGGCCACCTTGGGGGACGCCACCAGCACCCGGTCCTCGCCGGAGAACACTTCCTCGCTGCCGCCGTTGAAGAAAAAGGTCACATGGGCGTACTTCTCCGTCTCGGCAATGCGCAGCTGGGTCATGCCCAGGGAGCTGAGGTACTCGCCCAGGCCGTTCTTCACCAGGTTCCGGGGGAAGGCCACCTGCACGTTGGGCATGGTAGCGTCATACTCGGTGGTGCAGACGTAGGTCACGGGGAAAATCTCCCGGTTGAATCCGTCAAAGGCGGGGTCCACAAACACGCGGGTGATCTCCCGGGCCCGGTCGGGGCGGAAGTTGAAGAAGATGATGCTGTCATTGTCGCCGATGGTGCCCGCGCTGTCGCAGACCACCGGCTCCACGAACTCGTCGGTGATATTGTTGGCGTAGCTCTTGGCCACCGCGTCCACAGGGTCGGAGTTCTGGGTGCCCCGGCCGTAAACCATGGCGTCATAGGCCTGCTCCACACGGTCCCAGCGCTTGTCGCGGTCCATGGCGTAGTACCGGCCCATGACGGTGGCGATCTTGCCCACGCCGATTTCCTTGCACTTTTCCACCGTTTCCGCCACGAAGCCCTTGCCGCTGGTGGGGGACACGTCGCGCCCGTCCAGGAAAGCGTGGATATAGACCTTCTCCAGGCCCTTCATTTTCGCCATTTTCAGCAGGGCCCACAGGTGGGTCTTGTGGGAGTGGACGCCGCCGTCGGAGAGCAGGCCGTACAGATGGAGGGAGCTGCCGTTTTTCAATGCCGCGTCCATGGCGGCGCAGTAGGCGGGGTTATCAAAGAAGCTGCCGTCCTCGATGGAGCGGGTGATCCGGGGCAGGTCCTGGTACACCACCCGGCCGCCGCCGATGTTGGTGTGGCCCACCTCGCTGTTGCCCATCTGTCCGTCAGGCAGGCCCACGTCCAGACCGGAGGCGGAGAGGGTGGTGTGGGCGCACTCGGCGAACAGCCGGTCCAGAACCGGCGTCTTTGCGTGGACGACAGCGTTGCCGTCGGAATCATTCCGCATCCCGAAGCCGTCCATAATAATCAGAGTAGTGGGTGTCTTGTTCATAGTAACCTCGAATTTCTCAATCTTTTCGGGCGCCGGGCAGGAACGGCGGGCTCCTCCAGCGGGGGACACGCGTCCTCCTGCCTAGGCGAGGCGGTACCCGCCTGAAAGGGGCGGGTACCGCGCGCAGAATGGGTCTTATTCCTGGTTGGCCGCGTTGATGATGTCCACGAACTGGTCGGGCTTCAGGGCGGCGCCGCCGATGAGGCCGCCGTCCACATCGGGCTGGGCCAGCAGCTCGGCAGCGTTCTTGGGATTCATGGAGCCGCCGTACTGGATGGTGATGGAGCGGGCCACGCGGGCGCCGTACAGGTTGCGGATGACGGCGCGGATGCTGGTGCAGACCTCGGCGGCCTGCTCGGCGGTGGCGGTCTTGCCGGTGCCGATGGCCCAGATGGGCTCATAGGCGATGACGCACTTACGCACCTTCTCCGCAGTGACGCCGGACAGGGCGCTCTTCACCTGCAGGGCGATCAGCTCCATGGTCACGCCCATCTCCCGCTGCTCCAGGCTCTCGCCCACGCAGATAATGGGATGCAGGCCCGCCTCCAGGGCGGCATGGACTTTCTTGTTGACGGTGACGTCGGTTTCGCCGAAGTACTGGCGGCGCTCGGAGTGGCCGATGATGACGTATTTCACGCCCAGATCCTTGAGCATGTCGGCGGACACCTCGCCGGTGTAGGCTCCGGCGGGCTCATAGTACAGATTCTCCGCGCCCACGGCCACGCGCATATCCTTGAAAGCCTTCAGGGCGGCGGGGATGTTGACGAAGGGAACGCATACCACGACCTCGCACCACTTGGCGCGGGGCAGCAGGGGCTTGAGCTCCTCGGCAAATTTCTTGGTTTCGGAAGCGGTCTTGTTCATCTTCCAGTTGCCGGCGATGATAGTCTTGCGGTATCTACGGTTCATGACGATTTTTCTCCTGTAATAATATATATTTATAGTAGGCTAATATAATGAATCGTTTTTCCTCTGTGCGTTAGCCCGCTGAAAATATCAATAGGGCGTCTCTGCCGCCCGCCCGGACAGATTACTTGTCCAGCAGGCAGGCCGCGCCGGGCTCGTCGCCGCAAGCTCCATATCCCTCGCTTCCGCCTGAAGGCGAAAGCTCGTTCATTTCGCTGCGGCTCCTCTCCCCACCGAGCCCGCTTCGTTGGGCTTCGGCGGGGCCCCCGTATGGAGCTGCCCGCCCGGACAGATTACTTGTCCAACAGGCAGGCCACGCCGGGCAGCTCTTTGCCTTCCATGAACTCCAGGGAGGCGCCGCCGCCGGTGGAGATGTGGGTCATCTTGTCGGCATAGCCCAGCTGCTGCACGGCAGCCGCGCTGTCGCCGCCGCCGATGATGGTGATGGCGGAGGTCTTGCTCAGGGCCTCGGCCACGGCCTTGGTGCCTACGGCGAACTTCTCGAACTCGAACACGCCCATGGGGCCGTTCCAGATCACGGTGCCGGCGTCCTTTACGGCGTCGCAGTACAGCTTGACGGTCTCGGGACCGATGTCCAGGCCCTGCCAGCCGTCGGGGATCTCGCCGTTGGAGACTACCTGGCTGTTGGCGTCGGGAGCGAACTTGTCGGCAATGACGGTATCCACGGGCAGGAGCAGCTTCACGTTCTTCTCCTTGGCCTTGGCGATCATCTCATTGCAGTAATCCAGCCAGTCGCTCTCCAGCAGGCTGTCGCCCACGGTGCCGCCCTGGGCCTTGGCGAAGGTGTAGGACATGCCGCCGCCGATGATGATGGTGTCGGCGACCTCCAGCAGGTTGTTGATGACGCCGATCTTGGAACTCACCTTGGCCCCGCCCAGGATGGCTACCAGGGGACGCCTGGGGTTGGCCAGAGCGCCGCCGATAAACTCCAGCTCCTTCTGGATCAGGAAGCCGGACACGGCGGGCAGGTAGGCAGACACGCCGGCGGTGGAGGCGTGGGCACGGTGGACCGCGCCGAAAGCGTCGGACACGTACACGCCGTCGGCCCCGGCCAGGTCGGCCATGGCCTTGGCCAGCGCGGGATCGTTCTTGGTCTCGCCCTTCTCAAAGCGGGTGTTCTGAAGCAGCATGATCTCGCCGGGCTTCAGCGCGGCGGCCTTGGCCTGGGCGTCGGGGCCCACCACGTCGTCCGCCAGGATGACGTCCTTGCCCAGCAGCTCGCCGAGGCGCTTGGCCACGGGCTCCATGCGCAGCTCGGCCAGGGATTTCTTCCATTTCTCCTCGGTGATGGAAGCCTCGTCCTTGCCCTTTTCCAACTGCTTCTTCTTATAGGAGTCGAAGGTGGCCACCGGCTTGCCCATGTGGGAGCAGGCGATGACTGCCGCGCCCTGGTCCAGCAGATACTGGATGGTGGGCAGAGCGGCCCGGATGCGCTTGTCATCGGTGATGACGCCGCTGCCATCCTTGGCCATGGGGACGTTGAAGTCGCAGCGGAGCAGGACCTTCTTGCCCTTGACGTCAACATCCTTGACGGTTTTCTTGTTGTAGTTCATAGTGAATGCAGCTCCTTTCAAACGTTTTCATTTAAAATTGGTTTGATTGGCAGAATTTACATGCTGGAATTCCCCATCTCCCCCACGCCCAGCAGGCCGGGGAATCCGTTCTGCCGGAGGGCTTCGTAGATGAGGATGGCGGCTGAATTCGCCAGATTGAGGCTCCGGGCCTCATCGATCATGGGGATGCGGACGCACCGCTGCCGGTATTGTTCCCGGAAATCCAGAGGCAGACCCGCCGTCTCCTTCCCGAAAAACAGCCAGCAGTCCGGGGAAAACCGGGCCTGGGTGTAATCCCGGGGAGCCTTGGTTGTAGCCAGCCACAGGTCCTCCGCCGCCTCCGGGTGGACGGTAAACAGGTCCTCCAGCGAGCGGTAGACGGCCACCTCGACCAAGTGCCAGTAATCCAGCCCCGCCCGCTTCACCGCCCGGTCCGACACGTCGAACCCCAGGGGCTCCACCAGATGCAGCCTGCTGCCGGTAGCGGCGCAGGTGCGGGCGATGTTGCCGCAGTTGGGCGGAATCTCCGGCTCTACCAGTACGATGTTCAGCACGATCCCTTTCCCGCCTTCCCGACGGGCGCATTTCAGTCCGTCTCAAAATTAACAGAGACATTGTAAAACAAATCCTTCCCGAATTCAAGCATTATCAGGGAAATTCTTTCAAAAATTTTACCAAAACCCGGGCAGCCCCGGCGCGGCCCCATGAAACTACACAATTTTCCCCCCGGTAAGGGAAAAACCTTGTGCAAATAGTCCCATAAAGGAAAAATTTTAAAGGAAATGAAAATTTCACTTGCATAACCGGGCGCTTCTGGTATAATAGAGGCATCTTGAAAAAGGGGGAGGCTTCCATGGATAACAAGAAATGTATCGTCATCTTCCTTACGGAGGATACCGCCAAGACCTACAACGGAAAACCCCTGATGCTGCAGGACGCGCTGTTTTGTCCCATTCTCACATGGTGTATGCGGGCATGGCTGAAAAAGGGCGTCCGGCGGTTTTTTGTTGTCTGTGACGGTGAACTGATCGATGAGGTCACCGCCTGCTTCCCCGGCGAGGCCGCCGCCGTGGCGGGCACCGAGGAGGACTACCGGCGGGACATTGCCGAGTTCGCTCACGGCTGCTGGATCGAGGAGGTCCACGAGGCTCTGATGCCCGTGGGCAGCATGATGCTCTCCTTCCACACCATCCCCGAGCTGGTCCGCCTCCAGCACGCCGTCAAGGAGGAACTCGTCATGTTCCACCAGCGCACCGGCGTGAAGGTGCTGGACATGGACAACACCTACATCGATCCCCGGGTGACCATCGGGGCGGGCACCGTCCTGCTGCCGGGGACCATCCTGCGGGGCAGCACGGTCATCGGAGAGAACTGCGAGATCGGCCCCAACGCCATGATCACCGACAGTGAGATCGGGGACGGCTGCGTCGTCAACGCCTCCCAGGTCTATGACAGCGTTCTGGGAAAGAACGTCGACGTGGGGCCCTTTGCCCACGTCCGCCCCCACTGCCGGGTGGGCGACGGGTGCAAGGTGGGGGCCTACGTGGAGATCAAGAACGCGGTCTTCGGCCCCGGCACCAAAATGAGCCACCTCACCTATGTGGGAGACGCCGACGTGGGCGCGGGGGTCAACTTCGGCTGCGGCACCATCACCTCCAACTACGACGGCTTCCGCAAGCACCGCACCGTGATCGGCGACAATGCCTTCATCGGCTGCAACACCAACCTGGTTCCGCCCGTTACCGTAGGGGACGGCGCGTACATCGCCGCCGGGACCACCGTAACAAGGGACGTAGAGCCCGACGCCCTGGCCATCTCCCGTGTGCGCCAGGAGAACAAGCCCGGCTGGGCCAAAACCCGCCGGGAACTGAGCAGGAAGAAATAGCGCCCTGGCCCGTTTCCCCGTTAGTCCGTCCGTCTGTACCAAAAATTGATGAATTATGATGAAAAGAGGATGTTGGAAATGATTTCACATGGGAAAGACATGAAGGTCTTCAGCGGCAACGCCAACCCCGCCCTGGCAAAGGAGATCTGCCGTCTGATCGGCATCCAGCTGGGCAATTCTGAGATCAGCCACTTTGCCGACGGCGAGGTCTGCGCCTCCATTTACGAGTCTGTCCGAGGCTCCGACGTATTCCTGGTTCAATCCACCAGCAGCCCCGTCAACGATCACCTGATGGAACTGCTCATTATGATCGACGCCATGAAGCGGGCTTCCGCCGGCCGGATCACCGCGGTGATCCCCTACTTCGGCTACGCCCGCCAGGACCGCAAGACCAAGGCCCGTGATCCCATCTCCTCCAAGCTGGTGGCCAACATGATCACCGCCGCCGGCGCGGACCGCGTGCTGACGCTGGACCTCCATGCCGCCCAGATCCAGGGTTTTTTCGACATCCCTGTGGATAACCTTTACGGCAACCCCATCTTCGTGGACTACTACGCCAAGAAATTCGGCGAGAAGTGCGAGGAGATGGTCGCCGTTTCCCCCGACGTGGGCAGCGTGTCCCGTACCCGGGCCTTTGCCCAGAAGCTGCATATGAACCTGGCCATTGTGGACAAGCGCCGCCAGAAGGCCAACCAGTGCGAGGTCATGAACGTCATCGGCGACGTGGAGGGCAAGGACTGCATCCTCTTCGACGACATGGTGGACACCGCCGGGAGCCTGTGCAACGCGGCCAA
>JAAVHF010000046.1 GCA_014799845.1 Oscillibacter sp.
GATGAGCGCCCGGACGATACCCACCCGCTGGGCCTCGCCGCCGGAGATCTGGGTGGGGAATTTCCGCTGGGTCTCCTGGTCGATGCCCACCGCCGCGAACAGCTCCTTCGCCCGCCGGACCAGAGCCTTTTTGTCGCGGCTCACCAGCAGTCCGGCGGACAGTATGTTGTCCATCACGCTCATGCCGTCGAGGAGATAAATCTGCCGGAACACGAAGCCGCAGTGCTCCCGCCGGAACACCGCCAGAGCGTCCTGGGACAGGTCGGAGATGACGCGCCCGCCGAAGGTGATGGTGCCCAGGGTGGGCGTGTCCATCCCGGACAGGGCGTACAGCAGCGTGGACTTGCCCGCGCCGCTGGCCCCCATGATGACGGTGAAGTCGCCTTTGTACAGCTCCAGGTCGATGTTTTTCAGAACGTGCTGCATGGAACCGCCGTTTGAAAAGGATTTGCTTAATTTCTCCGTTTTCAACAGGATTTCTTTCATAACAGAATGCCTCCTTTGCACGTTCCATTGTGAGGCTTCAAACCTTAACTGTCTTTATGCAATCCTTAAATATCCCTTAAATCCCATGACTGAGGGCAATCCACACTGTCACTTTCAGCCCAGAGGTGCCATTCTCCAGCTCCAGCCGTCCTCCCATTTCCAGCATGAGGTGGTCGGAAATGTATAATCCCAACCCGGCGCCTTCAATGTCCTTGGCGTTGCCGCCCCGCTTGTATTTTTCTTTCAGGTGGTGCAGCTCCTGCTCACTGCTCCCGCCGCCGCAGTCCTCCACGCAGACCGTCAAATACCCTTCTTTCAGCTCTACGGCCACGTCGATTTTTGTGCCGGCGTATTTGTAGGAATTGGCAAAGATATTGTCAAACACCTGCTGTAAGCGAAGCCTATCCGCGAACAGGAGGCAGTCAGGAATGGCGGGCAGCGCCGCCCGGTGCAGATAGTCGGCGTTTTTCAACAGGATACGCAGTTCCCCGCTGCCCAGGTCGGACGGCGTGACGGTCAGCTCGTGCAGCTCCTCCAGCGTTGCAGAAAACAAATTGGTCACCAGTGTGTTGATCTGATCTGCTTTCTGTGTGATCTGTTGGTAATTCTCTCTGTTTTTGCCGTCCGCTACCAGAGCCGCGCCAACCTCGGACGCGGCTTTAATGCTGGCCACCGGCGTTTTGATATCATGGGACAACTTGGCTACCAGCTCCTTTTTTTCCTCTGCCACTTTCGCCTCGGCCAGCCGTGCCCTTTTCAGCTCGGTGCGCATGAGATCGAAGCTCTCGGTGAACGCCCCGAACAGGTTGTGCTGGTCCATTTCAAGAGGGACATCCAAGCTGCCTCCCGCGACGCGCTGGGCAAACTGCTCCAGCTTGCGGAAGGGAACCACCATGGTGCGGCGCAGGTAGCAGAAATACCCCGCGCAGATGGCGAATTGCAAAAACAAGGCCGCTGCCACGGCAAAAATAATGGCTTGCTTTTCCGATTGAAGCGCCAGTACATCGTCATTGTAAATGATGAGCTTTCCCACCAGCATTCCACCCACCTCAACGTCCAGCATCGTGTCCCTGTGGGCAATCGCAGCGTGGAGGCTTTCACTCAACCCCGGCCTTGTCCGATATACAACCGCCGCGTCAGCGTCCAACACTACATAATCAAAGCCGGTGTTATTGACATGATCCGCTAAGGAATCCCAGTCCTGCTGCACAGTCTGCACGATCTCGTTGACCGCCACCGTATCCTGGGGCTTCTCGGTTCTGCGGCCCATGAACAAAACCAGTACGGCAAGCTCCACCGCAAAAACCAGGCACAGGCCCGCGAAAAAGGAACGGCTCCTCATAGGCTGCCTCCCTTGAAGCGGTACCCTTCGCCCCACACTGTGAGGATGTATTCAGGGTTGCCCGGCTCCCGCTCGATGGTCTCCCGTATTTTGCGGATATGCACGTTCAGCGTGCCGTCCCCCGTGAGTTTATCCTCCCAGACCTTTTCAAACAGTTCCTGCTTTGGGATCACCCGGCCCTCGTTCTGGATCAAATAAGCCAGCAGCTTAAACTCAAGGGCTGTCAGCTTGACGGGGGTTCCGTCGACAAGGACCTGCCGAGCATCAAAATCTACACTTAGCCGTCCATCGGTATAGGCTGTGTCTCCTTTTTTCCCGCACCGCTTCAGCACCGCCCGGACCTTGGCCAGCAGGACGCTGAGGGAATAGGGCTTTTGGATGTAGTCGTCACCGCCGATGCTTAGGGCAATGATCTGGTCATCATCGCTGGTTCGGGCCGAGATGAACAGGATGGGGATATCTGTGGTATTCCGGAGCTCTTTGCACAGCTCAAAGCCGCTCCCGTCGCCGAGGTTGATGTCCAGCAGCAAGAGCCGGGCCAAATTTTCCTTGAAAAAGCCCCTACAGTCGGAGGCGCTGTATGTGACCGCAGTCTTGACACCAAACAGGTTAAAATATTCTGCTGTGCTGTCTGCTAACAGTCTTTCGTCGTCAATAATCAGGCAGTCATAGGTCATGTCCAGTCTCCTCCCAGCTTTTCAGCTGTGTGCAATGACGGTTTTCTGATAAATTCTACTACGTGCAGGGGAAAATTGCAAGGGGAGGGATGCTTGCCTTCGGTATCGATGCGGCCACAACACGGATTCAGACCCAGAACAGGAAAAGAGCGGTCGAAAACGCTGGAGACAACAGGGCCAGAAAGTATCTCGTCCTGGAGTAACCATATCTCAAAAGCGCCAAAAAGCCGCCATCAGCACGGCTGACAGCAGCTCATAACCCGAAGGTCGGAGTGTTTTTGCGATGCTTATCTGATGCTTATTTTTGATTTTCTTTTGGAGTACTGATGCTTATTCGCTGTCTGTGGTGCTTATCAGCCCATTTTCATTCCCATCGAAGCCGGACCTTCTTCCTCCTTGGGTAGGGGATGGTTCTCTCTGCTGTGGCTTTGCCGAGTAGATGTCGCCCAGCTTTGCTAATGAGGCAGGTGGTATATTGGGACATCCTTTGCTTTGTAAGTTGGCACACAGGGCTTCAAATGGCCACCAGCGGGGTAAATCTTCCTCTGACCCCTATCTTTGGTTTCTGACCTCCAATTTTTGAGCTGTGGCCCCCTTCATTTTTCTGCCATGTGACATATCGCAGCTATTATCTGTGAGTCTAGTCGCAGAGAAAGAAAAGTGGGTGCGGGCTTCTGCCCGCAGAAAGCATTTGCCTGGGCGGCGGCTTAGCAGGCGTCCAGACAAATGCGATGCTGGCCCACCCTGAAGGTGGGTTTTTCGGGCTACCATAACTCCCGGAGAAGCGATACACGGGCCCTCACTGCAGACAGGGTGGAGGATATTTTTTCGGGGCTCTTCTTTGAAGACAGTGGTGCAATTTCTGAACCGACGAGAAACCTCTTTTCATTTTCCNCTAAGTATGGTATACTGTTTACAGGCAAGGAGGTGGGCCANTTGCGTGTATATCTCGATATGTGCTGCTATAATCGTCCCTATGACGATCAATCGCAAATCAAGGTATCCCTGGAAACTCAAGCCAAGTTGCACATTCAGGATCTAATCCAGAAGAAACGCCTGGAGTTGGTTACCTCTTACATGCTGCGATACGAGTGTGGGCAAAATCCATACGAGATGCGCAGAAAGGCAATTATGCAGTTTGTTGATACACACACAGTGGCCTATGTTGGGTTAGAGCGGAAGGATGAGATTGAGTCTATGGCCGTAGAAATCATGAATACAGGTGTCAAATTTAAAGATGCCTGTCATGTGGCATCGGCTATTTATGCGAAATGTGAGTATTTCATCTCCACGGATATGCGGCTGTTGAAATACAAAACAGATAGAATTAAGCTGGTAACTCCAATAGAATTTGTTACGGAAACGGAGGATGAATGATATGTCTCCCAGTACAGCTGAAATTATGAGCAGAGGAATGAAATGCCTAATGGAGCAGTTGGGTGTTGTGGAAGCGGAGCGTTTCGTCGCCACCGTTATTCGGGAAAAATTTGACTATACCCGCTGGCAGCGAGACTATTTTGACGAAAAGACTCCAGAAGAAATTAGCCATGAGGCAGAGGCATTTGAACGGGGAAATCCCTATAGTGGGAATGCTGTACGGCTTTGACCCATAACTTGACCCAGAATAGGAAAAATTCTGGCGGAGCCAATGGACGGAAAAGGGCTAGAAAGGATATGCTTCCGGACGCAATCGGCTTGGAAATCGTCATAAATGCCTGTTCCCCATCCTTGAGAGCAGCTACGGACCAGAAGGCCGGGGGTTCGAATCCCTCACGGCGTGCCAGGAAAACCGCTGATTCTTGATTGAATCGGCGGTTTTCCTTTATTTTTTCGCACAGTACGACAGTTGAGTTTTTCGGCATGGGGTTTATTTGGGGTTTATCGGGGTTTTACGATACTCAGGATACCGCCGGATTCCGGCCTTTTGGGGGTTTGGGAGCCAGCACATCGTCAATAGCTTCTGCCGCTGCCGCATCGGCTGACTGGATGGCGTGGGCGTAAATATTGGCGGTAGTGGCTGCCCTCGAGTGGCCCAGCCGTCCGGAGACCGTGCGGAGGTTTACGCCGGCGGCGATCAGCAAGGTCGCGTTCGTGTGTCGTAAACCGTGGAGCGTGATCGGTGGCAGATCGTTCCGGTCAATGAACTTCCGAAACCACTTGGTCAGTGTATCCGGTCGCAAGGCTGTACCGTTCCATGCGGTGAATATAAAATCATTGTCCTCCCACTGATCGCCGACGGCCAGTCGCGCCTCCATCTGGGTGGCCCTGTACTGGCGCAGCATCGGGAGGCAGGAGGCCGGGAGCCGGATCACCCGTGAGGATGCTTGGGTCTTGGGAGCATCAACAACGATCCCCTTCCCTGCCAGGTATGTCGCGCTCTGCCGGACCTGCAGGGTCCCCTTCTCAAAATCGAGGTCACCCCATCGGAGGGCGCACAGCTCTCCGCGCCGCAGGCCGGTATTGAGCAAGAGCAGGATGACGGTTCTGTAAATCGGAGGTTCGTCGTTCAGAGCCTGGATCAGCCGAGCCGCCTCCGTCTCATCTAGATACTGGGTCTCCCCTGTATCACTCTTCGGTGCCTTGATCCGGCTGCAAGGGTTCTCCGGGATCATCTGCCAATGGACCGCAGTCTCCAGCATGGAGGATATAAAGCGATGGTAGTGGAGCATTGTTTTTCCAGAAAGCGGGGTTATGTCTTCCGGCTCAAACAGCGTGTTTAACTTTATTCCCAGAGGTGTTCGATCATGAGTAAAAAGATTGTTAAGCATAAGACTGCCAAATTCACATTAGAACCAGACGGCTTTTCCATTCACACCATGGAACTTTCAATGGAAATAACCTATAGAGAGTTCCATACACTCAAGGAACACTTGTATCGCCAGCAAGGAAACACAAAGGGTGGCTGGATATATCCAGACGATCGGGGGAATTACATCTGCATGTACTATAAGGAATGTGGTATCCGAATCACTCTGGAACACAATAGCAGCGAAAGCATGGAAACGTATTACATCCGGATGGTAGTTAATCCTAGGAAATTGATCGATCCGGAATCCTCATACATAGGTATCCTTCCCCCAGAGGAGTCCAGCATCAAGAAGCTAAAAAACGCCTTTACTAAGCTGTTTAAGGACACAGTATTTGAAAGCGACATCAATTCTTACCAGCTTAAGCGAGTGGACCTTTGTACCAACATCCGCTGTGATAATAAGAAGTTGTTCCGGGAGCTGGTCAGAGTGCTGCGTAAGCTGCCTGATCCGCCAAAGTACGAGCGTCGGTTTTACAAGCATAAGGACAAAAAGAAAGCCAATCGGTATAACAAACATTACCTGCGGTTCCATTGCAGAACGAAAGAACTGGTTATTTATGATAAGACCTATCAGGTACGGAATGGAGAGTTGATCGTAAGCTACGAGAAACTCCCTGAAGGTGTCCTGCGATTTGAGGTCCACTGTGAGAGAGACTACATCCGCAGGCTGGAAAAGCGATTTGGTACGGATGTCACGGAGGAGTTGTTGTGGTGTCTGATAGAGGAGAGTGAAAGGCTCACAACAGACCATTTTGCAAGGTGCTTCTCCGATGCACGGTTTTTGCAGATAGATGATTTGACTGATGCTATTGCGAAGTCTGCTTTCAGGAAAAAGAACAAGGAAGCTATGCAGGAATTAGCGGCCCGCCTTCAGCGGACGCAGTCTGTGGATAAAGCATTGGAAAAGATGGCAAAGGTCGGGTATTCTACGGATGGCCTGTTGGGCCGTTTTGATGCACTGGGTATTAGCCCTGTTCCGCTGAGAAAGAATTTCTGTGCTAAGGAACTGCCGGGTCCTGTGGAACTGCTGCGAGCGGTATCAAGCAAAGAAGTCACCGTAGAGTACATTGAGGTCAAGTATAAATGATATTCACAAAACATTGACAAACAAGCACTGTTACCGCTATAATGAGAATAGAGAAAAGAAGTTGGTGTAAACTATGATTGAATTGCAGTCGGCCCAGTCCATGCGGGTGTCCCTGGAATCAATCCGGCGCGGCGAAGGCGGTTTGGATGAGCACAGAGTGTCCATGCTTCGGCGGGTCCCTGATGTGGGCGATTGGGCAAAATTTCCGCTTGAGACTCTGTCAATGAAAGATCTGGCGTACCTCACAGCAAAAACCGGCCATGAGTTCGCTATCCTGCGCGGGAAACGAGAGGACATCCTTTTTCACGGCACCGCCCGACGGTGTACGT
Organism: Oscillibacter sp.; assembly: GCA_014799845.1. GTDB lineage: Bacteria > Bacillota > Clostridia > Oscillospirales > Oscillospiraceae > Pelethomonas. The sequence continues at coordinate 6,731 of JAAVHF010000046.1, forward strand.
TTGACGATGTTCTTGTAGATTTGCTGCTGACAAAGAGGTTGGTTATCTATGGACACTCTCATCCCGGTGAGATAGATCCGATAGCATCCCAAGGAGATCGCAATACTCTTCGGAAGATTGGCCAGAAATCGAGCCGCCTGATATCTGGACTGAGCGGAATAGAAACCGAGTTTATGGCTGACCCGTTTGAAATCGTCTAAAGGAGGGAAGATGTGCTATGTTGACTGTAAAAGAAGCAGCCCAAATCGGGATCAACGCATGTATTGATAAGATTGGACGGGATTTTGTCTTGGCGAATCGTGATAATGGAGTTTCCGGATATGGCGAGAACGATGGCATGGTTTTCTGCTATGTAGGCGTAGATGACAAACCATGGGTCGATGAGGAACCTGATGTGCTTGTACTGGACAGCACGTCTAAATTTCCTTATCGGGTCAGTTGCAATGTTCGGTTGGCAGACGGCACAACGGACTTTATTGAGTGTGTCCTGCCAGCGTGACACGAGCGGGACTATAGCGGGACTGTCCGCTCAAAACTTGCAACAAGTTACAAACAGTCACGCGGCAAAACGTCCGAATTTGTGACAGATTCTTTGCTATATGGTCCTTATTTCACCATAATACCGTAGAAAAATAAAACCCGCAGTCTGTCACAAAAAACACGGTGGCTTACTACGGACCAGAAGGCCGGGGGTTCGAATCCCTCACGGCGTGCCAAAACTCCGGTGAAATCAACTGATTTCACCGGAGTTTTGTTTGGTTTCTGTACTTTTTGCTGGGATTTATTTTGGGCGGCCCTTTTTGACCCATTTCTTGACCCATACGGGAAAATTATTGAATAGCGTTGGATAGGAAGCTGCTGACAGTGTTGGCTGCTTGGGTTTGCATTGCGGTAGTGACGTGGGCGTAAGTGTCCAGCGTGAAGCCTGCGGAGTAGTGACCCAGCATGGCAGATAAAGTTTTGATGTCTACGCCGTTCTGGAGGGCCAGGACTGAGAACGTATGCCTGAGTGCGTGGAAGGGGATTTTCTCCAGCCCTGCCCGTTTCAGTACTCTCTGGAGCATATGCAGGACGCTATCTGGGGAGATTGGACCTCCGGTCGGCGAAGGAAACACATACTCGCTGGTGGATTGCTGCTTCATTTGTCGAAGAAGCTCTACTGCGTCAGTTCCTATCGCAATGTTACGGTAGGAGTTTTTCGTTTTCAGAGGCGCTTCTACTACTGCTCCATCCTGGCGTAGAATTTGTCGCTGTACGCGGATAATGCCTCTGTTCAGGTCTATATCGCTCCATTTCAATCCCAGCAGTTCTCCACGGCGGAGTCCTGTGGAGAGGTCAATGTAGTACAGCTCAAATACGCCGCTGCGTTTTGCTTCCTCAAAGAAGGTGTTAAGGAAATCCAGAGGAAGAATTTTCATTTCTTTCTTCTCCAGTTTTGGGAGCGCACAGCCCTTGGTGGGGTTCGTGGCGATGATCCGCTGCTCCACCGCACAGTTGCAGGCGGAGGAGATCATCTGGTTGATGTTGCGGACCGTCTTGACACTGAGCCCTTTGGGCTTGTTTCTGGCCTCGATGCGGTCTACCCTTCCGAATTCCAGCAGTTTCTTATATAGCCTTTGCAGATCCATGGAGGTCAGTTTCTCCAGCGGGATATTTCCGACTGCTGACTTGATGTGGTTTTCTATGAATCCACGGTAGGTCTTGTGGGAGGATGGACGTATACTCAGCTTAGCATAATCCTCCAGCCAGGTGTCCAACCACTGGCCGACTGTGTACTGGCCTGCTTTGCTTGGGTCTAGGGCGGAGCCATTTGCTATTGCCTTTTTGAGCTTCTCTTTGACCTCCGCTTGGGTCCTACCCAG
>JAAVHF010000047.1 GCA_014799845.1 Oscillibacter sp.
ACCTCCTTGTGCGGCAGCTTTTCCGATAAGCAGTTCAAATGCTTACTAGATGATACCTTCCTTGATAAAATCATTGCTTCTGCTCTCTGTTCATAATTTGTTTACTCGTTCAATTACCGCGCGAAGCGCGAATCCCCCCCTTGACAAACCTGGCTTTTCCGGCTATACTACCAACTAACGTGATGATGGGAACCAGTAGCGCCGGTCCATCCCGCACAGAGAGCCTCCGGTTGGTGGAAGGAGGCGGGGATGCCTGCGTGAATACATCCCTGAACAGCGGACCGAACCTGGTCGTGCGGCAGCATGACAGCCAGTAGGCTCCGCCGGGCGCGCCCGATACAGCGCGGGGGTTCTGTTGGGAACTCCATGAGGCCGCTTTCTGCGAGGAGGCGGCGAACCAGAGGTGGTACCGCGAATTTTCGCCCTCTGTCCCTGCCGGGACGGAGGGCTTTCTTTCGCTTGGCAGGAGAAATGCGAAAGGCGGTTGAAACAGGCAGATCATGCTGGAAAGCAAAATTCGGACCCAAGAGGAAATTATCGCCTACCTGACGGATCTCAAAAGCTGGATGGCGGAGGAAGAGCAAAAGCCCGCGGAGGAGATGGCCGCATTTTTTACCAAACGGCTGAGCACCTACGAAGACGTCCATCTGGGGAACTGGGGCGAACTGTACGCCCACATTGCAGATTTCTTTGACGATGGTCTGGAGACGCTGCTGGACATTGGCTGCGGCACCGGACTGGAGCTGGAGGCGGTGTACCGGAGGTTCCCCGATGTTCATGTAACCGGAATCGATCTCTCCGGCGCCATGCTGGCAAAGGCGCGGGAAAAATTCCGGGACCGGGACTTTCAGGCAATTGAGGCGGATTATTTTGCCGCCCCCTTCCCTGCCGGTGCGTTTGACGCGGCGCTCTCCTTTGAAACGCTGCATCACTTTTCCTATGAGAAAAAAGGGAAAATCTATGAAAAGCTGTTTTGTACCCTGAAAAACGGCGGATATTATATTGAGTGCGACTATGTCGCCTGCTGTCAGGAGGAAGAGGACCTGTGCAGGGAGCGCTGCCGGAGGGTGCGCGCCAGAAGCGGCCTGCCGGAAGATGTCTTTATTCATATTGACACGCCGCTGACGATGGAGCACCAGCTGGAACTGATGAAAAACGCCGGTTTCCGGGATGTGAAGGTTTTACACCAGAATGGCGGCACCGTACTGTTCCGCGCGGAAAAACACATTTAATAAATCTAAATATAAAGGAGAAATTACTATGCAGCTTTACGAAGAACTGGTGGCCCGTGGATTGATCGCCCAGGTCACCAACGAGGATGAGATCCGCGAGATGATCAACGCCGGCAAGGCCACATTCTACATCGGCTTTGACTGCACAGCGGACAGCCTCACCGCCGGCCACTTTATGGCTCTGACCCTGATGAAGCGCCTGCAGATGGCGGGCAACAAGCCCATCGCCCTGATCGGCGGGGGCACCACCATGATCGGCGACCCCTCCGGCCGCACCGACATGCGCAAGATGCTGACCAAGGAGGACATCGACCACAACGCCGCCTGCTTCAAGAAGCAGATGGAGCGGTTCATTGAATTCGGCGAGGGCAAGGCCCAGATGGTCAACAACGCCGACTGGCTGCTGGAGCTGAACTACGTGGAACTCCTGCGGGACGTGGGCGCGTGCTTCTCCGTCAACAACATGCTCCGGGCCGAGTGCTACAAGCAGCGGATGGANAAGGGCCTNAGCTTCCTGGAGTTCAACTACATGATTATGCAGTCCTACGACTTNTANNACCTCTTCCAGNNCNACGGCTGCAACATGCANTTCGGCGGCAANGACCAGTGGAGCAATATGCTGGGCGGCACCGAGCTCATCCGCCGNAAGCTGGGCAAGGACGCCCACTGCATGACCATCACCCTGCTGACCGANTCCCAGGGCAACAANATGGGCAAGACCGCCGGCAACGCCGTGTGGCTGGANCCCAACAAGACCAGCCCCTACGATTTCTACCAGTACTGGCGGAACGTGGAGGACGGCGACGTGATGAAGTGCATCCGGATGCTGACCTTCCTGCCNATGGAGCAGATCAGCGANATGGACGGCTGGGAGGGCAGCCAGCTGAACAANGCCAAGGAGATCCTGGCCTGGGAGCTGACGGCCCTGGTCCANGGCCAGGAGGANGCCAACAAGGCCCAGGAGGCCGCCAAAGCCCTCTTCGGCGGCGGCGGCGACAAGGCCAACATGCCCACCACCGAACTGACCNNNGACAGCTTCGGCGACGNCCAGATCGGGATCATGAANCTGCTGGTNGCCTGCGGCCTNGCNCCCTCCAAGGGNGAGGCACGGCGGCTGGTNCAGCAGGGCGGCGTNTCNGTCAACGATGAGAANGTAACGGATATCGACCGGAAATANGGCTGNGAGCTGTTTNCCGGCGAGGGCGTTATCATNAANAAAGGGAAAAAGGTATTCCACCGGGCAGTCATGAATTGATNGCCCTNTATCGCNGCANGTCCGGCGTGGTNNNACCACGCCGGACTTGNTCTTTACTCTGAGTCNNNNCTCCAACTNTNTTGAAAAAACTTTCAGANTTNCGCNGTTTTTTGCNAAAAATATTCACNTNNNGTATTGTGTTAATCCTTCCGGNGTGCTACAATATGGAAACGNNCCNTGAATGAAGCGGATGAAAAGAGGANCATTATGAAAGATTTGAAGCTGCTTGGCNGCCATATCANACGNTACTGGCTGAAATATGTGTTGGGNATCGCNGCCCTNGCTCTGGTAGATCTGATGAATGTNTANATCCCCCAGTTCACCGGCGAGGTGACCGANGGGCTGAAGGCCGGGACCATCGANATGGACGGCGTNTGGCGTCTGGTGAGATGGATCATTCTNCTGGGCGGCGGGATGGCTGTNGGNCGCTTCGGNTGGCGGTANTTTATTTTCGGNACNTCCCTNTCCATNCAGAAGGANATGCAGAGNGAGCTGTTCGCCCATCTGGAAACCCTCTCCATGCGCTATTTCAACGAGNACAAGACCGGCGACCTGATGGCCCATTTCACCAANGANCTGCAGGCGGTGCGGATGCTGCTGGGACCTACGATCGTTACGGCCTTTGACGCGTCCGTNATGCTGGTNATGGTGCTGGGAAAGATGATCTTNTATGTNGANATGCGCCTGACGCTGGTGGCGGTCATCCCCCTGCTGCTGATCATGTACGGCGACTATTTCTATGGAAAGATCATGCACCGGAAGTTCCTTGCCAAGCAGCGGGCCTTCTCCGACCTGACCGATCAGGTCCAGGAGGCCGTCAGCGGCATCCGCGTCATCAAGGCCTTTGTACAGGAGCGGAAGGAACTGGCCGCTTTTGCCANNNTCAACCAGCTCAACCAGGACAGGAANATGGACGTGGCCCGNACCCAGGCGCTGTTTCTCCCCCTGCTGGATCTGATTATCGGCGTCAGCGGNCTGNTGACGCTGCTGTACGGCGGATATCTGACCATCGCCGGGGAGATCACCCTGGGCCAGTTCGAGGCGTTCAATCTCTATATCGCCATGCTGGTNTGGCCCATGATGGCCGCGGGAGAGTGCATNACNTTCATCTCNCAGGGNATGGCCAGCCTCAAGCGGATCCAGGTNATCNTGAATGAANAGCCGGACATNGTGGACGGCCCNGAGGCAAAAAGNNCGGAGGGNCTGCGGGGCGAGATCGAGCTGGACGGCCTNTCCTTCGCCTATCCCGGCCANGAGGAGATTNNGGCNCTGGATTCTATCAATGTCCATGTCGATCAGGGCNGCACCCTGGCNNTNCTNGGCCGCACGGGAAGCGGNAAAACCACGCTGGCCAACCTGCTGCTGCGGCTGTATAACACCAAGCGCAATATGATCCGCATNGANGGAAGNTCCCTCTANGAGATCCCNNTGTCNGTNCTGCGGCGGGACATCGCCTATGTGCCCCAGGACAGCTTCCTGNTTTCCGACACGCTGGCAAACAANATTTCNTTCGGCGCGGANGGAAAGACNATCGAGGATATCCANGAGGCCGCCCGAAACGCCTGCATCCATGACAACATCATGGACTTTCCCGAGAACTANCAGACNNTGGTNGGCGAGCGGGGCGTCACCCTCTCCGGCGGNCAGAAGCAGCGGGNNGCGCTATTGCCCGGGCGCTGCTGAAGGACGCGCCGATTTTGATCCTGGACGACGCGCTCTCGGCGGTGGATACGGACACGGAGGAACAAATCCTCCAGAACCTGCGGGAAATCCGGGCGGGCCGGACCACGATCATCATCGCCCACCGTATCTCCACCATCCAGAACGCCGACCACATCCTGGTTCTGGACGAGGGCAGAGCGGCGGAATACGGCACCCATGAAGAGCTGATGGCTCTGGGCGGCATATACCGGAGCGTTTACGAAAAGCAGCAGCTGGAAAAGCAGCTGCATGAGGAAGGAGGCGCGGCATTATGAGCCTGTTTCGCAAAAAACAAGACGAGGACGCACTGGATATCCACTACGAAGGCAATGCCGTGCTGCGGATGCTCTCCTATTTAAAGCCTCATGTGGGGACAATCGTAGTCTGTCTGGCGTTGGTTCTGCTGATAACCGGTCTGGAACTGTACAAGCCGATCATCACCGGCGACGCCATCGACCTGTACATTGCCGGAGATTACGCCCCCGGCGAGGCCGTGCAGGAACGCTTTCAGGGCGTGCTGATCGCGGCCGCCAAGTATGTTGGCGTATTGATCGCCCTGTTCATCTGTACCAACCGGGTCCAGCTTCTGTTGCAGCGGACGGGTCAGAAGATCGTCTACGAAATGCGCCGGGAGCTGTTCGAGCACATCGAAAGCCTGTCCATGCGCTTCTTCGACCTGACCCCGGTGGGCAAAATCGTCACCCGCGTCACCAACGACGTGGAAGCCGTCCATGAGCTCTATGCCAACATTCTGGTAAAGCTGTTCCGGAATGTGGTGAAGATCATCGGACTGGCGGTGGTCATGCTGGCGCTGGATGTGCGGATGGCGATGCTGTCCTTTGTGATGGTGCCGCTGGTGACGGTGCTGACGGTGCTGACCCGCACGCTCTCCCTCCGGGCCAACCGGAAAATGCGGACGTGCCTGACGGCGCTGAATACCTTCCTGTCGGAACACCTCTCCGGAATGAAGGTCATTCAAATCTTCAACCGGGAGAAGGCGAAATACCGGGAATTCTGCGACTACAGCGAAGCCCACTACCAGGCCAGCTTCCGGGCCATCATGGTGAACGCCGTGTTCCGGCCTATTATCGTATTCACTTCTGTGGTGGCTATGGCAATCGTGATCGCCGCCGGAAGCCGGGGCGTACTGGAGGGAACGGTGTCCTTCGGCACCATGTATATTTTTCTGCAATACATCAAGACCTTTTTCGAGCCGATCCAGGACTTGGCGGAACAGCTGTCTACCCTGCAGTCCGCCGTGGCCTCAGCGGAGAAAATCTTTACCCTGCTGGACGTGAAGCCGCTGATTCACGATCCTGAGAAACCGGCGGCGCCGGATGAGATCAAGGGCCGCATTGAGTTCAGGCACGTCTGGTTTGCCTATGACAACGAGAATTATATTCTCCGGGACGTCAGCTTTGTCATCGAACCGGGGCAGAAGGTGGCCTTTGTGGGAGCCACCGGCGCGGGTAAGAGTTCTATTCTGAACCTGATTGGCCGCTATTACGACATTCAGAAGGGTGAAATCCTGATTGATGGCATCAATATCAGGGACCTGACCCGGGACCAGATCCGTCGGGCCATTGGCCAGGTCCAGCAGGACGTGTTCATTTTCACCGGGGATGTAAAGAGCAACATCCGTCTCCGGGAAGAGCGCATCACCGACGAGGCGATCCGCGAAGCCTCACGGCAGGTCAACGCCGACCGGTTTATTGATAAGCTTCCCGGCGGCTATGACGAACGGGTAACGGAGCGCGGGTCCACCTTCTCCGCCGGACAGCGGCAGCTGCTCTCCTTCGCCCGGACGCTGGCCTTTGATCCCACCATCCTCATTCTGGACGAGGCCACCGCAAATATTGATACGGAAACAGAACAATGGATTCAGGACGCCCTGGAGAAGCTGATGACGGGCCGTACCACCATCATGGTGGCTCACCGGCTGTCCACCATCCAGCACGCGGATAAGATCATTGTGATGCACAAGGGCCAGATCCGGGAAACCGGCACCCATCAGGAACTGCTGGATCAGGGCGGGATTTACCACAAGCTCTATCAATTGCAGCTAGCTTAGCATGGACCGTCAGAAAAACCGAAGGAGCGCCGCCGGCGCTCCTTTCTTCTTTTTGTCTATAACAAGGTTGAAAAATTTCCCGATATACGCTATAATAATAAAAAGCAATCCAAAGGAGGTTCCTTTTACGAAATATCTGCTTGTGATCGGGGACGGCATGGCCGACGATCCCGTGCCTCAATTGGGGAATAAAACGCCGCTGCAAACCGCGGCCATTCCAACTATCGACCGGATGGCCGGAATGGGACTGGTGGGAAGCGTGGTAAACTGCCCTCCTTCCCTGCCTGCGGGCAGCGAGACGGCAATCCTCTCCATTTTTGGCTGCGACCCCAGGAAGTATTTTACCGGACGGTCCCCCATGGAGGCCGCCGCCGCCGGGATTGCGATGCGCCCGGGAGACGCGGCGTTCCGGTGTAACCTGGTGTCCTTCGAGGATGGGGACATGCCCATGGAAGAAAAACGGATCCTGTCCCACTCCGCCGGGTCCATTGACGGTGCATCCGCGCTGGCAGCGGTGGAGGCACTGTCGAGCGAGCCGCGTTTTGCGAGGGCCATGGAAGAGGCGCGGATGGAGCTTCACCGGTTCCCCGCCTTCCGTCAGATCGCGGTGCAGCATGAGAGCGATATCCGCGGGATTCGGTTCACGCCGCCCCATGACCATCTGGGAGAGCCTATCGGCCAGCACCTCCCCACCGGGAATGCGCGGGCGCAGGTCTTTGCAGATTTAATGCGGCTGGCTCATGAAATTCTCGACCACCACCCGGTAACGGAGAAGCGCCGGAAAGCGGGGAAGCTTCCCGCCAACGGCATCTGGTTCTGGGCGGAGGGCACGGCCGTTGAACTGCCCTCCTTCCGTGAACAGTATGGGATGGACGGCGCCGTTGTGAGCGCAGTGCCGCTGTGCCACGGGATCGGCGTGCTGAGGGGTCTGGAAATGGTGGAGGTCGAGGGGGCCACCGGGGAACTGGACACCAACTTTGCGGGAAAGCTGGAGGCTGTCTGGGAAAAACTGAATCAGTACGATTTTGTATGCCTGCACCTGGAGGCGCCGGATGAGTGTACGCATAACGGCGATCTGCCGGGAAAATTGCAGGCCATCGAGTGGCTGGACAGCAAACTTATAAAACCACTGCTGGGGCGGCTGGAGGATGCCGGAATGGACCACCGGGTGCTGGTACTCAGCGACCACAAAACTTTGACCGCTACCCGGGGACATGGGTCGGACCCGGTACCGTTCCTTATCTATGACAGCCGCGGGGATTCCGGACGCGGCGGGGGGTATGACGAGCACGCCGGTGAGGCGGGGCCGTTTGTGAAAAACGGATGCAGGCTGTTGGATATGTTGTTTGAAAGAGAGGAATTGTCATAAGCAATGAAGAAAAAATTCCGCAAACGCCGGAAGCGCTGACGGGAAACGCAGGGCAGTTGACGGAGGATATGCCAGGACTCAAGGCAGACGTATCGCACTGCGGGCATTGACGCGCAGCAGAAACCTTCCAATAGAACCACGCGACAGGCGAAACAAGGTTTCGCCGAAAAAGTTCTTGTGATTCCGCAATAGCCGCATCCGCGGGCCGGTCTCCGGCCGGCTCAGCGCTGAAGGCGCCGCCTTGCGGCGCTTCGCGGATCGGCCATGCAGAATTAGATTGTGCATAACTGTCCGATTCGCTCATTGCACAATCGCTGATTCTTTTTTACGGGAAAAAGAATCTATATACCGAATAAAATTAACACGATGGAGGAGAAAACCCATGAACAAGAAGTTTGAAGCCCTGGGAATGCATCCGGCGAACATTTTGCTGCCGAAGGACGGCACGGACATGGCCAAGTGGGCGGTAGTGGCCTGCGACCAGTTCACCAGCCAGCCGGAGTACTGGGAAGAGGTGGACCGGATCGCCGGGGACCAGCCAAGCACGCTGCGGCTGATCCTGCCGGAGAGCAAACTCAACGACGCCAATGTGGAGGACCACATCGCGGATATCAACCGGTCCATGGAGGATTACCTGGCCAGGGATATCTTTACCACCTTGCCCGATTCCATCGTCTACATTGAGCGGACCCAGTCCGATGGCTCGGTTCGTCCGGGCCTGGTAGCGGCGGTGGATCTGGAGAAGTACGACTACACGCCCGGCTCCGGTTCCATGATCCGGGCTACCGAGGGCACGGTGCTGGAACGCATCCCGCCCCGGGTTCGGGTGAGGAAGGACGCCCCCATTGAGCTGCCCCATGTCATGCTGCTGATCGACGACCCCAAGAAAATCTGCGTGGAGCCCATCACCGCCGCCAAGGAGGAGATGGAAGTCCTCTACGACTTTGATCTTATGATGAAGGGCGGACATCTCAAGGGCTGGAAACTCAATGAAAAGCAGATCGACCAGCTGGCCGATGCCCTGGGCCGCCTGTGCAGCGACGCGGCCATGGAGGAAAAATACGGTCTGGGCGGCGTCGCTCCCCTGCTGTTCGCCGTGGGCGATGGCAACCACTCCCTGGCTACCGCCAAGACCTGCTATGAGAATCTGAAGAAAGTCACACCCGAGGACCAGTGGGCGGACCTGCCCGCCCGGTATGCCCTGGTGGAGATCGAGAACCTCCATGATGACGCGTTGAAGTTCGAGGCCATCCACCGGGTGGTATTCGGCGTGGAGCCGGAGAAGCTGATCGCCGCCTTTATGGAATTCTATCCCAACGCTCACGAGGGCCAGGGCGTGGGCCATACCATCGCCTACACCCACGCGGGCGGCGCCGGCTATCTTACCGTGCCCAATCCCAGGGTGCAGCTGGCTGTGGGGACCCTGCAAAACTTCCTGGACGCCTATCTCAGGGAGCACGGCGGCGAGGTGGACTATATCCACGGCGAGACGATCACCGATGAATTGGGCCGCAAGCCCGGCAACATCGGCTTCAAGCTGCCCGCCATGGGGAAAGACCAGCTGTTCAAAACCGTCATCGCCGATGGCGTACTGCCCCGGAAGACCTTCTCCATGGGCCACGCCGAGGACAAGCGGTACTACGTGGAAGGGCGGAAAATCAGGTGATGTTTCCCCAGAATCTGCACACCCACACCGTCTTTGGAGACGGAAAGCATACGCCGGAAGAGATGGTTCTCGGGGCCATTGCGTCAGGGTGCGCCTCTCTGGGCTTTTCGGAACACAGTCCCATGCCGGCGGAGGCTGACCCCGACAGCTGGTCCATGAAGGCCGAACGGGAAGCGGAATACCGGGCGGAGGTCCTGCGGCTGAAAGAGGCCTATAAGGGCCGGCTGGAAATTTTCCTGGGCCTGGAGCTGGACGCGGATTCACCCTCGCCGAGGGAACCCTATGCGTATACCATCGGTTCGTCCCACGGAGTTTGGAAGGATGGGTGCTACCTGTCCGCCGATAAAAGCCCGGAATCCTTTGTCCTCGGGGTCCGGGAACACTTTGGCGGGGATTATTACGCCTTTGCCGCCGCCTGCTTCCAGAGGGAAGCGGAATTCGCTGTGAAGAGCGGGTGTCAGATCGTGGGACATTTTGATCTGGTGACCAAATTCAACGAGGGCGGCAAGCTCTTTGACGAGAGCGATCCCCGCTATGTGAAGGCCGCGCTGGAGGCGCTGGAAACCGCCATGACCCGGGACGTGATCTTCGAGATCAACACCGGTGCCATTTCCCGGAACTGGCGGACGGTCCCTTATCCCTCTTCCTTTCTGCTGAAAGCCATTCGGGAGAGAGGCGGCAGAGTCTGCATCACCAGCGACAGCCACCATAAGGACACCATTACCTGCGCCTTCCCGCAGGCAGCGGAGCTTGCCGTAAGCTGCGGCTTCCGGGAAGCATGGGTATTAACCAAAAACGGATTCCAATCCGCAGGATTGGAAAACTATCTGAACCCGTAATTTGGCGGGCCCCCATCGGGGGCCCGTCATCTCTTTCTCTCTCCGCTGCGCTGTACGCGGTAAAATGCAGTACTCAGGAAGGATTTTTGTTTATATACAAGAGGCTCTTGTCTGTCCGCAATTGTTATGGTAAAATTGTATAGAATTCTGGCAAGATTTTTAATCGGAGGGGCAAACATGCTGAATACCACCAAATGGAAACGCGCGCTGCTTCTGTCCGGGAAAATTGCCCTGGGAAGCAGTCTTGCCATCTACACAGCGGACCTTCTGCACCTGCAATATGCCTCGTCAGCCGGGATCGTTACCCTGCTGACCGTCGTTACGACCAAAAAGGGGACCCTGCGGCTCTCCGCCGCCAGGATCGCCACCTTCCTCATGGCCGCGCTGATCGCCATGGCCACTTTTCTGCCCATCCGGAGCGAGTGGCTGGCCTACGGCCTCTTCGTGTTCCTCGTGACCCTGATCAGCGAGCTTCTGGGGTGGCGGGCCACCGTCTCCACCAACGCGGTCATCGGCACCCATTTTCTCATGAACCTGGATTTTTCCCCGGCGTTCTTCCTCAACGAGTTCCTGCTGGTGGTCATTGGAATCCTGTTTGCCTTCCTGCTCAACATGTTTCAGGACAACCGGGGGCAGAAGCGCAATTTTGCCGAAAAGATCCACCATCTGGAGCAGAAGATGCAGGGCAGCCTGACAGAAATCTCAAAATTCCTCTACGGCCAGCCTACCCGCAAGGGCCTCTGGAGGGACCTGGCCTCCATCGAAAAACAGCTCCAGCGGTGCATGGAGGAGGCCTACGAATACGAGGGCAACACCTACGGCGAGGACGCGGCCTATTACGCCCGTTACTTTGAAATGCGGCTCAATCAGTGCCACATCCTCCACAACCTCCAGAACGAGATGCAGAAGATCAGGAACATGCCCGTCCAGGCGGAGATCGTAGCGGAGTACATCGAATATCTGAGCGAATACGTCACCGAGATGAACGAGCCCGCCCCTCAGCTCCAGCAGCTGGCGGATATTTTTCTCTGGATGAAGAACGAGCCTCTGCCCGTCAGCCGCGCCGAGTTTGAGAGCCGCGCCGTCCTGTACCACATTCTGATGGACCTGGAGGATTTCCTCATGGAGAAAAAGCGGTTTATCCACGATGAGGGAAAGGTCCCGGCGTAACGTGGACGGTCACCCCTGCGCGTCTGTCGAATTACTCCCGCCGGCTTCGTCAAATCATTGACAATCCCCCTCCGGGCGGCTATAATAGAGGCCAGTAGAGCCGAAATCCTTCTGAAAGGAACCAACCATTATGCCCAATATCACTTTTCTCTTTGAGACCGGCCAGCCGGTCTCCATCTCCGCCAACATGGGCGACAAGCTGCTGGACGTGGCCCGGCTTGCTAACGTGGCCATCGATGCCCCCTGCTCCGGCAACGGAGTCTGCGGCAAGTGCCGGGTGCGGCTGGCCTCCGGCAGCCTGGAAGCCCCCATCAACCGCCACATCTCCCAGGAGGAGTACGACGCGGGCTGGCGGCTGGCCTGCCTCGCCACCGTCAACGGCGACGCGGAAATCGAGGTCCCCGATATCGCCTCCGCCTACCGCTCCCGGATGAAGATGGCCGACCTCTCCTCCCCTGAGGAAATTGCCATCTTCGAGAACCTCCGCAGGCAGCTGGAGGACGCTGGCATCGCCTTTGGCAGCGATTTGTCCTTCCTGCCCCTGGAACTGGATGAACCCACCCTGGACGACACCATGCCCGACAACGAGCGCCTGCTGCGGGCCGTGGAAGCCGCCACCGGCGTGGACGAAAGCCAGATCATACTGCCCTTCGCGGCGCTGAAGAACCTGAGCCAGGTGCTGCGGGAGAGCAATTTCAAGGTCAAGTGCGTTATCAGCCGGGACGGCGATCGCATCCTCCTCCGGGACGTGCTGCCGGGGGACAGCACCGAGCCTATGGTGGGCTTCGCCCTGGATCTGGGCACCACCTCCCTGGCGGGGGTGCTGGTGGATTTGGAAACCGGAAAGATCCTCGCCAAGGCCAGCGGCGGCAATGGACAGATCCGCTACGGCGCGGATGTCATCAACCGCATCATCGAATCCGGCAAGCCCGGCGGACGCAAGCGCCTGAAGGACGCGGTGGTAAAGGAATCCATCATCCCCATGCTGTCCTTCATGTACCGGGAGGCCAATATCAACCCAAGGCGGGTGTACCGCATGGTCCTGGCGGGCAACACCACTATGAACCACCTGCTGCTGGGCCTCCACGCCGACCCCATCCGGATGGAACCCTTTGTGCCCAGCTTCTTCCGCACGGACCACCTGTACGTCCGGGACATCGGTTTGAAGATGAACCCCCTGGCGGAGCTGATCGTTGCCCCCAACATCGGCAGCTACGTGGGCGGCGACATCACGGCGGGCGCGCTGGTATCCATGATCTGGAACAACCCGGAGATGAGCCTGTTCATCGATCTGGGCACCAACGGCGAGCTGGTGTTCGGCAACAATGAGTTCCAGATGAGCTGCGCCTGCTCTGCCGGCCCCGCCTTTGAGGGCGGCGACATCTCCTGCGGCATGCGCGCCACCGATGGCGCGGTGGAGGCCTGCACCATCGACAAGGAGACGATGGAACCCACGATGACCGTGGTGGGCGGCGCGGCCCCGGCGGGCATCTGCGGCAGCGGCATCATCGACATCATCGCCGAGCTCTTCCGCTGCGGCATCATCAACGGCAAGGGCAAGTTCGTCCGGGAGGGCGAGCGCATCCTCCACGACGAGCACGGCATGGGCTCCTACGTCCTGGCCTGGAAGAAGGACACCGGCGGGGCCAAGGACGTCTGTCTCAATGAAGTGGATATTGAGAACTTCATCCGGGCCAAGGGCGCTATTTTCTCCGCCACCCAGACCATGCTCTCCTCCCTGGGCTTTGATGCTTCCGTGATCGAGCGGGTGTACGTGGCCGGAGGCATCGGCAGCGGCATCAACATGAAAAACGCCGTCACCATCGGCATGTTCCCGGATATTCCCCTGGAGAACTTCCACTATATCGGCAACTCCTCCCAGACCGGCGCTTACGCCATGCTGCTGAGCACCCAGGCCAGGGAGAAGGTATTCGAGCTGAGCCGGTCCATGACCTACCTGGAGCTGAGTAATGAACCGGGGTACATGGATGAGTTCGTGGCCGCCTGCTTCCTGCCCCATACGGACGCCACGCTTTTCCCTTCTGTATCCTAGGCGGACGGCCAATGCGAGACTATACTGCGCAGATTGACCGGGTCTGACTGCCCGGTGACGCAAGATGATTCTATATTGGAGGCTGTTATGACCCAGATGCTGACTATTTCCTACATGAACTGCGACTTCTGCACCGCCAAAAACCACTGCGCCTCCTGCGGCGCGGAGCTGGCCCAGGCACTGGCGCAGAAGCCGGGCATTACCTCCGCCCAGGTGAACATTCCTGACCGCAGCCTTCACGTGGTCTGCTCCCTGGACCCGGACAGCCTGGAGGATCTGCTGGACGGCATGGGTATATTGGTGGGATAGACCCTGTACGCGGACAAAAGGAGAGACAGATGAAACAGTGCCCAAATTGCAAAAGCACCTACTCCGGCCGCCGGACTTTCTGTGCCAACTGCGGTACGTCGTTGACAGAAGCGGCACCCCCGCCCCAGCCCCAGCCCGCGCCGGAATCGCCTACCATCCAGATTCCTCCCGTCCAGCCGCCCGCGTCCGCTCCTGTGGGAGACCCCTTTGCCACGGGGCCGGTCCCTCCACAGGTAAAGGCCCCTGCTCCCGCTCCGGCTAAAAAGCCGGCAGGTCCGGCGGCGGTCCTGGCCGTTGTTCTGGCGGCATGTACAGTATTGGCGGCGGGCTGCGCGGGCTTTTTAGGGTATCAGGCCCTGCAATTGAAAAAGAACTATGAGGCCGAACAGCGTCTGCGCGTCTCCGCACAACAGGAAGCGTCCGCCATCCAGGAAGAGCTGGACCGGCTTCAGCTGGACCATGACCAGATGGTCTCCGCGCTGGAGAACGCCAATGTGCAGCTGGAGGATACCCGCAGCCAGCTGGAGGACGTCAGCGGCCAGCTGACCAGCGGCAGTTCCCGGCTGGACGCGGCGGAGCGGGAGCTGGCCGGTCTGATCGACCTGCTGGACCGCGGCTACGGCTTTGCGTCCACCAATTACTGCGCCTCCAAGGGCGTGGTGGTGGTCAGGCAGCAGGGCAGCGCGACGATCTCCATCTATGAGGACTATGCCGAAGAAAACACCTACACCTTCCACGTTCCCAACTCCGGCGTCAGCTGCCAGTGGAACGGCCCCTTCACCAACGGAACTGCCACGCTCACCATTACCGGCAATACGCCGGGGTACTATCCCGTCTCCTTCACCAACGGGGTGGACAGCGCCTCCTTCGAGGTGCTGGTTATTGTCACCGAGTGAACTTCCTTAGAGCCTGTTCAGCATCTCTCCGCACACGTTGAGATGCTGAACGGACTCTTACCGGCGCAAAATGAGGTCCGGACCCGGGTCCAGGCCTCTTCCTTTTTGTCATCCATTTATATCCTGCCCGGGAACGGCAGAAAATCCTCTGTTTTTCTCCTGTTTTTTTGCTGTTTTCACGATTGTGCTTTTCCTCCCGGTGTGATATAACATGCTTACCATTCTGGGGCGGGGAGGTTCGGTATGGAAGAAAACAAATCAGTCAAAAGCGGATATCAGCTGGATATGATCCATGGGCCCCTGGCGGGGAAAATCCTGCTCTTCGCCCTGCCGCTGATGGCATCCAGCATTTTACAGCTGCTGTTCAACGCCGCCGACGTGGTGGTAGTGGGTCGGTACGCGGGGAAGGAAGCCCTGGCCGCCGTGGGGTCTACTACCTCGCTGATCAATCTGCTGGTAAACCTGTTCGTGGGATTCTCCGTGGGCACCAACGTAGTAGTGGCCCGGGATCTGGGAGCGGGAAGAAACGAGAATGTCCAGGCGGGCGTGCATACGGCTGTGTCCATCGCCCTCATCAGCGGCGTGATACTGGCGGGGCTGGGCGTGTCCTTGGCGCGAACGCTGCTGGTGTGGACCTCCTCCGCGCCGGACGTCATCGGACTGGCCGCCATTTATCTGCGCGTTTACTTCTGCGGGATGCCGGTGAACATGCTCTACAACTTCGGCGCGGCCATCCTGCGCGCGGAGGGGGATACCCGGAGGCCGCTGTACTTCCTGGCCATCGCCGGAGTCACCAATGTGGCGCTGAATCTGCTGTTCGTCATCGTTTTCCAGATGAGCGTGGCGGGCGTGGCGCTGGCCACCATCATCTCCCAGGGAGTGTCCGCCGTGCTGGTGCTGGGATGCCTGGTGAAGGACCAGGGGCCGCTGCATCTGGACCCGAAAAAGCTGCGGATCGACAAGCGCATGATGGGCCAGATCATGCGGGTGGGCCTGCCCGCCGGGTTCCAGGGGATCGTGTTCTCCCTGTCCAATGTGGTGATCCAGTCCTCCATCAATTCCTTCGGGTCCACGGCCATCATTGCCGGGTCCGCTGCCTCCAACAATATCGAGGGCTTTGTGTATGTCTCCATGAACGCCTTCCATCAGACGGCCATGACCTTTACCAGCCAGAACTATGGCGCGGGAGAGTGCAGGCGGGTGGACCGTATCCTGGGGATGTGCCTGAGCTATGTGGTAGCCGTGGGACTGGCGCTGGGCGGACTGGTGGTGCTGCTGGGCCATCCGCTGGTCTCCATCTACGCCCCCGGTGAGGAGGAAGTCGTGGCCCAGGCCGTGCTGCGCCTGCGTTGCATCTGCCTCCCCTACTGTCTGTGCGGCGTGATGGACGTGATGGTGGGCGTGCTGCGGGGGCTGGGACATTCGGTGGTACCCATGATCGTATCCATGGTGGGAGTCTGCGGAGTCCGGCTGGTGTGGGTCGCCACCGTGTTCCAGGTTTACCACACACCCCAGATCCTGTACCTGTCCTATACCGTCAGCTGGGTAATCACCGGGGCGGTGCATATCGCGTTTTTCTTCGCCGTACGGAAGCATGCGTACAGAGATTGCCAACATATGCAATATAACAATCACAGTTGAAATTGGATAGTTTCAATTATTTTAAGCAGCTTTTTTCTTTCTCTCACCTCGTACCTGCTCATTTTGTACGGCCTGAGTTTGAGACATGGGCTGCTTTTTCTTTTCCTCAATCAAGGCATATAATTTTTCCCGCAGGAACTTGGGGGTTTCCCCACTCTGAATTGCCAAAACCCCTTCTAAGATAATTTGCTTATAGCGGCACTCTTCATCGTTTCTGCGAGAAAGCTTTTTGGCGATTGAGCCAAATATCAGATTTGCCACAACTACGCCGTAAAATGTAGTGATCAACGCGATGGACATACTCTCACCCAGGGTGGACGCTCCGCCATCAGATAGGTTTAGCGATTTCAGCATATTGATCAGCCCGATCAGCGTACCGATCATACCAAACGCCGGAGAAAGGGAACTGCCGCGCTCATAGATGCCGATGCTGTATTCATGCCGCTCCGCAAGGTTTTCGAGTTGTTCCGTCAGCACGGCTTTCAGCTTATCCCCATCGCTGAAATCCATCATAGATTGAACGGCGAATCGAAAGAATGGGTCAGTCAATTCGTTTGCCTTGTCCTCCAGGGCAAGCAGGCCATTTTTCCTGGCGATATCCGCATATTCGACCAGCGTCTCAATACAAGTCACCGGGTCAAAACGTTTTTCATCCAGCATGATTTTAAAATGCTTCGGGATTTGTTTCAAAATTGAGAATGGATAGCTGGCAATCAGCGCCGCCATTGTTCCACCAATCACAATAATAGCACTTTGTTTGTCTATGAAGTTCCCAATAGAACCTAAACCAATCCCCCATATCATTAGAACGAAACCAATCACGATGCCAACGATAGTAGAAATATCCATTTACATCCATCCTCCATTCTGGACTTCCTGAAGGTTCATCATGGGCGGAAAAAGCTTCCGTTTAAATGTAATGATCTGATTTATAATCTCGGGTCCACTTTCTTTGACGAGATAGTAATCACCGCTCATCATAAAAATCTTGGTTTCCGGGATGAAGGTAATATACTTGATCTGATCCTCATTCAGAAGAATGGTATCACCGCTTAATTTGATTAGTTGTATCATGGTCTGGCTCCTCCTTTTTATTGCTTTTGAACAATCGAATTTCTTTTGCGAAGCAGTTCTCTCCACTCGCCAACACGACCTTTATTCCCGGACAAAGGGCAATGTGTTCGATCTGATTCTCATCTAACCGAATTACTTCACCCCCTATCTTCGTTATCTGCATCACAACAGTTCCCCCTTCCTGTAGATTCAAAATATATCGCTGACATAGGTACCGCCTCCAACGTCCGTGAAGTTAGTATATTGCGCAAGAACGCAATCTTGCAACAAAGAGAATACTACTATATCACGTTCATGTCAATAGGTTCAGAAAAATATTTGCATTGACGCGCAACTTTACAAGTGGTATAATAACAGACAACCATACTTGAGGAGGTACAGCAATGGCCTACAAAAATCCATGGGACTCTTATATTGAAATATTTAAAGCTCTATCTGACCAGACCCGCCTGAAAATCATCTGGCTGCTGTGTAACATTGATTCCAAGATATGCTCCTCTGAAATTGCTGAGGTTCTTGGGGAAACGGCCTATAACATTTCCCGCCACATCAAAGTCCTGCGGCAGGCGGGACTGATTTATGAGAAAAAGGAGGGCACCAGAGTTTATTACTACTTCGATCTTGTGGATACAGCCTTTGAAAAGGCGGTGCATGATCTGGTCATGCAGATCCCCTCGGATTTGATGAAGGAGGAGATCATGCGCTGCCGGCACTGTTTGGATGAGCGTGCCATCAAAAACGCAATATAGGGTATATAAATCGGGAGCATTTTGAACGATTCCGATTTATATATCCTACCTTAATTTCATGTTCGCAGCCGATTTTGACCAAAATCAGAATTATCCATCGACAGCAGGCCGGTGTAATTTCCTCCGATTTCTACATTGCGGTAAATTCTACCATCTTTGATCTCGCGGGAACAACTCTCAACATTGGCATATGATGGCATTGGCAACGCCAAAAGCCTGCAATAGCAGCTAAAACAGCCTCCATAGTTTACTCATTGGCCGTTACACTATATTATCAGAATGGCGGTGTTAAACGATGCTGGATTTAGGGCAGAAAGTAAGAAAACTGCGGGAAAGTCGTGATTGGTCACAAGCGGAATTTGCCCGGCGGGCGGGTGTCACAAAATCCGCTATATCCACTTATGAATTGGGTATCAGAACTCCGTCCGCAGATATAGTCTGTGCGTTTGCAAAAGTATTCAGCGTTTCGGCCGACAATCCGCCGGGAATCGCTGAGCGTCGGGTAATAGAGTCTGAGGGACTTTCAGAGCGCGACAAGGCGCCGGTTAGAGAATTGGCCGCCTCATTAAAAGAGAAATAGCACGACCCGGCAGCTTCCAATGTAGAAGCTGCCGGGTTTTCTTATTCAAGGCGTGTTAGAAAGCGCCATGCGGGAACGGTCACTATTTTAAAGCAAAGCCACTCCCCTCACCTCCTCCAACAGGCGGAAAATCCAGCGGATTGGAGCTGCCGGAGGCATAGGCTCGGATGCCCTGCGAGGTTTAGTCCCGAGTTTGGCCGTCCGCCCAGGACACTTCAACCAGGTTCGTATGCTGGGCGTTGCCGCGGGCATAGGGGGTTGGGTGCAGGGACGTCAAAACATTGATGGAACCGCTGGTATCTGTACCATCCCCATCCGGCCTGTACCAGCTCCCCTGCGCCAGAGCCACAACCCCCGGACAGATACGGTCCGTCACCAGCACGGGAACCGTAGTCCTCCCCCGGTCATTCCATACGCACACATGGCCGCCGTCCCGAATCCCCCGCGCCTGGGCATCCGACGGGTGCATCCACAGCCGCTGTGGGTCCAGCCTCTCCAGGACGGGATTGTTATCGTGGATGCTGTGACAGCGGCGCTTCGTGTGCCAGCCGATGAGCTGGAGGGGATATTTTCCCATCAGCGGGTCCTGCCAGCCCTCCGGCGGAGGAACATAGCACGGAATGGGCGGGAAATTATCCTGATATACGGTGCGGGCCACCTTGGGAGAGTACAGCTCAATCCTGCCGCTCTCAGTGGGAAACGGGAACTTTTCCGGATCCTTGACGGATTTCGAAAAGGCTATTTTGACCGGATTGTTCTTGTACCGATAGATGCCGTTCCTCTTGAGCTGCTCGAACTCCGGCAGCTCCCTCTCACGCAGCCGCAGATCATTGTAAAGATATTCCAGCCACTCCCCAGCGGAACGTCCCTGCGTGAATTCCGCCTTCAGTCCCAGCTTCTCCGCAACCTCCGTCAGCCACTCATACTCGAACCGGCCCTCTCCCAGCGGCTCNACCACCTTGTTGTTGAATCCCACNAAATCGCCCCACATCCAGGGTTCCGTCAGNTTCTCCGACTCCAGGAAAGAAACGCCGGGCAGTAAAANATCCGNNAATTTGGCGCTGGCGGTCATAAACAGGTCGCTGCACACNATNAATTCACACTTGGACGTATCCCGCAGGAGGGCGGCGGTGCGGTTGATGTCNCCNTGCTGGTTGATCAGGCAGTTGCCCGCCAGATTCAGGATCATCTTCACNTCGCTGTCCAGCCCCTCCCCGCCGGTCACGCCNTCCAGGGCCGTCATCGTACTCCCCCGCTCCACCGCNTCGGTCCAGCGGTANACNGGNATCTCCCGGCCATAGGGNTTGGGNGGGACNACGGAGCGGAAGGACGANTGGCGGCTGCAATACCCCGCCCCACTGGCCCATCCGCCCCGGACGCCNACATTTCCGGTCATACANGCCAGCAGNATNCCGCCCCGGACCCCCTGCTCCCCNTAAGCNTGGCGCTGCGCNCCGAAGCCCTGGATAAGCGCTGCCGGTTTCGCTCCCGCATAGCGGAGCGCCAGCTCCCGGATCTTCGCCGCCGGGANNCCGCAGATCGCTTCCGCCCACTCCGGNGTCTTGGGCCGNCCATCCGTCTCGCCGGTGAGATAGGAGAGATAGCACNCCTTCGCTTCCGCNCCCGCCGGCATATGCTCCTTGTCGAAGCCCAGNCAGCAGCGGTCCAGAAAATCCTGGTCCTGCAGTCCNTCCGACCAGATCACCCAGGCCATNGCGTCCTGCAAAGCCGGGTCGGTAGCNGGACGAATGGGGANCCACTCCGCGCCCAGNTCCAGGACAGTATCATTTTTCCGGGGATCAATGANAATAANNGGGANGCNCTTCTCCCGCGCCTGCCGGAGATAGTGCATGCTGACGCCGTCAAACTTCGTCTCCGCCGGATTATGGCCCCAGAGGATGATCAATTTGCTGTCCAGCCAGGTCTCCGGAGAACTGCCGGAATTGGCTGTNCCGTAGACNANCTCCGTAGCCTGGGCAATNCAGGCGGTGGAGTAGGAGTTGTAATANTCCAGAAANCCNCCGTCCAGGCTCAGAAGACGCTTCGCCAGGGACCGGGGNGAAAAGGCCGCGCTGACNCCGGTGGCNTAGNTCACGAACCGCGANCCCGGGCCATANGTATCCCGNATCCGGATCCACTCCCCGGCNATGGTCTCGACAGCCTCCTCCCAGGANATCCGCNCAAACTTCCCCTCNCCCCGCTCCCCTNCCCTCTTCATGGGATAGAGCAGGCGGTCATCGCTCAGAAACGTCNTGTGNTAATTNAGCCCCCTGGCACAGGCCCGCAGAGGGACGCCGCCNTCCGCCAAACAGGGTTGGTCGGTGGTCAGGCGCAGAATCTTTCCGTCCTTNACATGGGCGTGAATCACGCAGCGTCCACCGCAGTTGTTGCGGCCCGTNGTGTGGATGANCGTNACGCCNTTTTNCTCAGACANGGGACTTCCCTCCCNTTTTGTCGTTCCATTCGCCNCTAAGNATAAAATCNGCNATGGANTTGATNTCATTTCGTTTCCANTGGGGTAAATGAAATATCTTCGGGCCATCGGTAACCACTCCCGCACATGCGGACAGCGGGACCGCCAGGGNTTCCCCCTCNTCCCCGCCGCAAATCAGGAGCTTNGGCCACGGCGCNGCTTTGAACCCCTCCGCCAGGATCAGATCCACNCCCTCAATACGCTCCGCCAGTTNNTCNGGGGACAGCGGACGNTTTTCGATCNACATAGTCTGTGNCCCGGANGTNACGGCGGTTATCTCCGCNCCTGNCCGGGTAAAGCGGTAACTGTCTTTACCCGGCTGGTCGAANGCCGTCGGATGCGCGTCGTGCTTGATCACAGCCNCCCGCAAGCCGNGAGAACGCAGCTCCGGGAGCAGNTTTTCGATCAGCGTGGTCTTCCCGCTGTTGGAGAATCCCACAATNCCGAGAATNGGGATTTTTGNCATCANGCACNCTCTTTTTTTANCCGTTGATGCGGTAAGCCGTCACCAGCGCCCCGGCAGCCAGCGGCGGCGTACCGGCAGGNATCTCCGCCAGAAGATCNCAATGAGCCAGGGAGGATATCCCGCTGCTGTTCTGACCNTCGCNGNCATCAAAANAGGCACNTCCGTCCTCCACCAGCAGNCGNCCCCANACCAGACGGNACTGGGGGCTGGGCTTTTCATAGGGACGGCGNAGGATNACCTGCATCTGTGAGGGGTANACGTCTTTCCGTCCGCAGAGTTTTCGGATATACGNCATTCCCACCCGGAGAAGTCCCGCCGCTGCGGCCCCCGGATTACCCGACAGGCACAGTACCAGTTTTTNCCCNACCNTCCCCGCCAGCATGGCNCCGCCNGGACGGCACCGCACCCTCTGGAACAANATTTTCCCNCCCGCCAGTTCCANCGCCCGAAGAGNAAAATCATAGTCCCCCACCGACGCGCCGCCAGTCATCAGCACCATGTCCGCTCCTTCGATNCNNCGGCAGATACGGTCCGCNATGGCTGCCGGNTCATCAGGGACGATACCNGCGTTCTCCGGTACGGCTCCGGCTTCCCGCAGGATGCCGCTCAGGGTGTGGAAATTGGTGNTGTANATNTTCCCCGGCGGCAGAGGCCGTCCNGCCTCCACCAGCTCGGACCCTGTGCTGAGGACGGCAATGCGGGGCCTTTTCCAAGCGGGGAGCAAAGCATACCCCTGCCCCGCCAGAATACCCAGAATACCGCTGTTCATCACCGTTCCCTGTACTGCGGCAGCTGCCCCGGCAGAAATATCCTCCCCTGCCCGGACGATATTTCCCGGGAAAAAGGGGCTGGATAACGTAACCGTACTGGCCGTAAACCGGGTCAGCTCGTATTTCACCACACAGTCTGCGCCCCGGGGAACCGGCGCACCGGTAAGAACCTTCGCAGCCTGACCAGGCCCCACCTCCCTGGCGGGAATCACACCAGCGGCGATTTCCTCCGTAATCCGCAGGGTTACGGGGGTGCTGTCCGATGCCCCGGCAGTGTCCGAGCTGCGCAGGGCATAGCCGTCGTAGGGACTGCGGTCAAAGGGCGGCGCGGGATAAACAGCCTTCATGTCTTCCGCCAGCACCCGGCCCCAGGCGTCCCAGAGCTGTACATCTTCCCTCTGGAGACGGACGCTCTGAGCCAGCAATATTTCTACGGCCTCTGAGGGCGTGATCTGTTTCAGCATGATAGCCGGCTCACCTCTCTGTATTCTTCCGGTGTGTTGACGTTGCACAGGACGCGGCTTCCCAAAGGAAGCTCCTCCGCAGGGACATATACGGTGCGCAGACATCCCAACGCGTCCCGCATACGGAAATTCCCGCTTTGCAGCTGCTCCAGCAACACAGGGGCAGCGTCCCCGCGGTACATGGCGCACAAAGGATGGACGCGTCCGTCCGCCTCCACAGGGACCACCGCGCCGGCATCCGGTTCCATGAAGCCCTGCAGCACTCGCCCAACCTCTCCGGTGACAAACGGCATGTCGCAGGAGACCACGAACAGCAGCGGCGTCCCGCAAAACTGCAAAGCGGAGCAGACGCCGCCCAGGGGGCCGCGGTCCGGGTATCGGTCCTCAATTATGGGGTAAGGCTTGTCCGAGAAGCGGCTTTTGCTGTCCGCCGACAGATAGACCTCACCCAGGACGGACAATTTTCCGGCAATCTCATCCAGCAGTTCCCCTCCGTTCCATTGTAAACGGGCCTTGTCCTGCCCCATGCGCCTGCCGCGTCCACCGCACAAAATAACACTGCTGATCTCATCCATTTGCTCAAAAATCCTATCACAATCATATGTTTCCTGCATTATAGCGCAAATCGACAAACAAGTCAATGTAAGGGAAAATTGTGTCAGGGCAACAGCATTTAAAGTTTGGCAAAGAGGATGGCAAGAAAACGGTCAGGGGCAAGGGCGGCCGGCCAAAAAGCAGAATTACGCATAACGATAAAAAGACTACCTCACACTGCCCCTGCTGCTAATTCTTGCAGCAGGGTTCAATATTTGCATCCTCGTGCCGTTATACGTAATCAGGCTCTTAGATTTTTTCACTTGAGATTAGGCAGGGAGATAAACTTGATATTTGCGATAGCAAATCTGACATTGACCATCGTGTATTAATGTGATATGATGAAATATCACTTAAGTTTACACTCGAAAATCTATCTGTCTCCTGCATTTTGAGTATATACTAATCTGGGCCTTTCACCGCCCCAGAGCGTACACGGCTGTACACGACCGTACATACCTGCCAGAGAAGGAGATGGCTCTGTTGGCGGATACGGAATTCAAAGTTTTTGCGCAGCTTCTTGCCACAAAATATCGCAAGGGCCGAAAAGTCGAAGCTTTTGCGCAGGAACTGTTCAAAGAAATCTATTTGCCTGAATCAGAGGACGATCCTGACGAGAACACTCTGCCTCGCACCTACCGCGGGTATTACTATGGTCAGAATGACATTACTGAGTTGGCATCGCAGATTGCGGGTTCGCTTGATACGTCAAACTTCGCATCGTATCTTCAAACCGCCTCTGATGGCACTATCGAATCACTATGTGAAGCTTTTTGTCCGTGGTACCCCGATATTGATGCTGATAACCATTGCCAGCGAATTGCCGCAAGGTTTAAGGACCTCATCGATTATGCTGCAGCGCCAAAAACAAAAATCGCCCCTCCTGCGATCGTAGCAGGGAGAGGCGTTCCTGGCTTGCTGATTGATTACAATGCCCTGATGCGAAAGCATGGTGTTTCTTTTGTCCGCAAGGTGGAATCGGCGATTTATGGAGAGATGGTTCGGATTAATGACTTCATTTATGACAGCGAGCGTCCTGCACCGAGGATTGACTTGAAGAAAGACGGCAGCTATAAGTTCTTTACACCCGATGATGACGGCACTGGCACAAATTTTAGGGGAATGATTGTATTTGACCTCAGTATCCTTCGCTTGACGCAGATACCGGCAATATCGCATGACTCTCTGATATTCAAGAATATCGCCGATTTGCCCATTGATAGGATTTTCCAGTTGTATCAGACAAGTCCGAAACAAATATTTGTGGTTTTCGATAAGAAGGATGCCTTCACGCAGACCACACAGGACATTATCGATGCTACGACGGTAATTGAACTTCATGAAAACGGTGGAGAACTCTTCGGCTGGTCGTGGGCAAAGAAAACAAAAGAAATGCAGGAAGTAAAAGCAGCTGATGAACAGTCAGTGGAATGACACAGATAAACCGATGGAGGTGCGTATGCGTATCAGTTACAGACCATTGTGGGTGTTACTCGCACAGCGAGAAATGACAAAAAAAGAGCTTCGAGAAATCAGCGGTATCAGTACCGCTTCTCTTGCGAAACTCGGAAAAGGTGAAAATCTGACCACGGATGTGCTTCTGAAAATCTGCGAAGCACTAAACTGTAATATTAACGAGATAATAGAAACTGTGCCTGTTCCGGGCGAGGATGAAAAGGAGTCTGCCACGGAATAGACACAGCTTGGAGGTAAGTAATGCCACAAAAAAATGACAAGGTATTGAAGGATGCCAGTCCATATAACGCCGCCATGACCAGAGAGCAGTTTCTGTTCTATGAAATGCGTACAGCGGCAAAGCTGATGAACGAAGGGTTGGATAAGGGCGCAGTGGTGGAACGGATTGTGTCGGAGAATTTGTTTCAGTACCCAACAGAAAAATCCCTCCGCAAAATGGCGCTTGCCTGTATCAGAAGACTCGAATCTATGGAGGATGACACGCTCATTGCCGCCATCGCCACACAGCCCAGCGATGTAGCGAAACAGGTCTGCTTGTATGCCATGATGCGCCAGTATCGCCTGGTATGGGATTTTATGCTGACGGTTGTCGGGGATAAGTACCGAAAATTGGACAGTTCATTTAGTAAAATGGATTTGAATGTATTTTTCATACGCCTGCAGGAGCAAGATGATTGGGTAGCCACATGGAGTAACTCAACCATTACCAAGGTCAGGCAGGTGCTGACGAAAATGTTGATAGAAAATGAGTACCTTGACAGCACAGATGCGGATCATCTGAATCCCGTACTGATTAGTCCTCTGCTCGAAAACGCGATCCGCGAAGATGGGCAGGAAATCGTACTCCCGGCATTTAATTGTTTGACATGAGGAGAATTTGAAAATGAGTGATGTGAATGAGCGCCTTGATTCACTTCGGGGACTGATACAAAGCCGAGAGTTTCTTGAGGGAACAGGACTATCCAACGAGGTCAATATACGCATCTTCTGCTATGACCCGAAGGATGAGATGGCGGTTCGGCACTTTACGGAAAAACTGATGACCGACCAGAGCCTGACCTGTCATCTCGTTGAATACAACCTCTACAAGGTGTTCCTCTCCATCTGCGATGACAAACGCATCACAGAGAGGATTCCTTCACAGGAGGAGAAAAAAGGAAAGCAGTTCATTCTGGATCAGATGACGCGCATGGCTAACAATATGGCGTTCATCGGAAAGATGCAGTATGAACCGCATGAGCCGGGTGATGTGATACTGGTTACAGGCATCGGAGAGGCCTTTCCGTTTATCCGCGTCCACTCCCTGCTGGATGCCATGCAGCCACACTTTTCGGATGTTCCGATACTGATCATGTATCCTGGAACTTTCGATGGCCGCTATGTAAAACTGTTTGATAAACTGAAGCCTAACCCATACTACAGGGCATTCAATGTTGTATAACGAGGTACTGCACTATGAAAATTGAGAAAATGTTCCAAGAGGACATTAACCGTAAGATCAACGGCGTTGTTAAAGTTGACCAAGACGCAAGCGATGTCCTCGTGCAGGAATTAAATGAATATGTTATCACGAGGGAACTGAAGAAACACTTCATCACCTTTTTTAATAATTATGGCGGCTCCTTCCAAGAAAGGACGGCTGATATCGGCGTTTGGATTTCCGGTTTCTTTGGAAGCGGTAAATCTCACTTTCTGAAAATGCTGTCCTATCTTCTTGAGAATAAAGAAGTTCAGGGAGAGCGTACAGTCGAGCGTTTCCGCAAGAAATTCGCTGATGATCCCGCGACCTTCTTGCTGATCGATAACGCCACCAAGGGCAAGACCGATACCATCCTGTTTAATATTGATATCGAAGGCTCCATCAATAAGGACAAAACAGCTGTGCTTCGTGTATTTGCGAAGATGTTCTATAACTACCTTGGATTTTACGGAGAGAATCTGAAGGTCGCAAAGCTGGAGCAGTTCATCGCCAAGAGGGGCAAGACCGAAGAGTTCCGCCGTATTTTTGAAGAAAAGAATGGCGCATCCTGGCTTGAGTCCCGCGATGCCTTTGCGTTCTTCGAGGATGATGTCGTGGAGACGCTGCAGCAGGTACTCGGAATGAGTGAAAGCGCCGCCAGGAACTGGTTCAACGGAACGGAAACCGTGGAGATGTCCATTGCACAGCTTGTTTCCGAAATCAAAGAGTATGTCGATTCCCAACCCGCAGACTTCCGTCTTCTGTTTATGATTGATGAGGTCGGTCAGTATGTTGGCGGCGATACCGATCTTCTTATCAATCTTCAATCCCTTGTCGAGAAAATCGGCAGCGAATGTGAAGGCAAGGTGTGGGTAGTCTGCACCGGGCAGGAAGCCATTGATGAGATCATCAAAGCACGCGAGAATGAGTTCTCCCGTATTCAGGCGCGTTTCAAGACGAGACTGTCCCTCTCCTCCGCCTCTGCGGATGAGGTTATCCAAAAGCGTATCCTTCTGAAGACGCCGGAAGCCGGAAAGGATTTGGAACAGGTCTATACGGAGAACGATTCCGTGCTGCGTAATCTCTTCAGCTTTACCGATGCCATCCTCGACATCAAGGGATACAGCGGCGCGGGTGAGTTTGCACGGAACTTCCCATTCGTGCCGTATCAGTTCATTTTAATGCAGAAGGTATTCGCCGAAATCCGTAAGCACGGCAATTCCGGCAAGCACCTCTCCGGCGGAGAGCGTTCCATGCTTTCAGGATTCCAGGAGGCGGCACAGAAAATTGAGGACAAGGACGAGTATGCGCTTGCTCCGTTCTACCTCTTCTATGATACTGTACATACTTTCCTTGATGGCTCTATCCGCCGCGTTATCGAGCGTTGCGAACGTGCGGCGGCTGACGGCAACGGAATCGAGTCGCAGGATGTGGATGTGCTGAAGCTCCTTTACCTCGTCCGCTATGTCGATGATGTGAAGGCAAACCTCGACAATATCGTGATCCTTATGGCGGATGATATCCGCCTCGACAAGATCACCATGCGTGAGCAGGTGCGCGGCAGCCTCGACCGACTGATGAGCCAGAACTACATCGGCCGCACGGGTGAGGTTTACAACTTCCTCACCGATGAGGAACAGGATATTCAGCGTGAGATTTACAGAAATACGACCGTGGATACCGCATCCATCGTGGAGCGCATCGGTCACATAATCTTCGGTGATATCTACACTACCAAGAAGTACCGATACGGCAAGTATGACTTTGCCTTTGACCAGATGGTAGATACCATGACGGTCGGAGCAGTGACAGGCGGTATGCGCCTGCGCATCCTTACCGTTGCCACGGACACCGTGGAAAAGTCGGAACTTCGTCTGATGGCGGAGTCTTCCGGGCAGGCAGTCGTTGTTCTTTCCGACACGCCTTATTACGAATCACTGGAAAATGCGATGAAGATTCGCAAATATGTGAAACAGCGTAATGTAGCGCAGTTACCAAAGTCCGTTCAGGACATTATTCGCGACCATCAGGACGAGGCAGGCAAGTTTGAGATTACAGCAACCGAGGAACTAAAGAAGGCTATCGAAACCGCCCGGTTCTATGTTGACGGAGAACATATTGAGATTAAAGGCGGCGATGCCAAGAGCAAATTCGACCAGGCTTTAGAATACCTCGTCACCCATGTATATAGCGACTTGAACCTTATTCGCAAGAATGTGGAAAACGATGCTGACATTATAGCCATTCTGACCGGCGGGGATCATATGATCCCCGGTACAGAGCCGAACTGTGACGCTGCCGCAAAGGTCGAAGAGTACCTTGAGATGCAGCATATACGCAATCTGCCGACTTCGATGGCGGACATACAAAGCCGTTACCAGGCCATCCCTTATGGTTGGAAGGAAATCGACATCGCCGCTGTTGTGGCACAGCTGATCCATGACCAGAAAGTCACCGTCAAATATGGCGGCAATACCATTCAGCCGGCTGATCCGAAACTCCCGGATATGCTCCGCAAAAAGAGTGAGATCGGCAGGACTTCCATCTCCAAGAGACAGGTCGTATCTATTCAGAAGATTCGGGAGGTCAGGGAGTTCCTTCGCGACTATTTTGATGAGATGGATGTGCCGGAGGACGAGGACGGTCTGATCGCTCATATCGTGGAGAAGTTCTCCAACGAGCAGAAGCATTACGAGAATCTGCTTGCCCGCTATGAAGGACATAAGTACCCGGACAAAGGGCTGGTATCCTCTGCGGTCGATGCGATGAAGGACATCCTCTCCCAGCGGCGGGACAACACAGCGCTTATCGAACGTATTATCAAAAAAGAAGATGACCTCTATACTCTGAAGGACAAGATGCAGAATGTGGAAAGTTTCTTCAAAAATCAGGTATCGCTTTTTGACTCTGCTGTGACATATGAATCCGACCTGCGTGTCGATCTGGACTATATCGCAAAGAATGAGGAAGCAGATAAGGCGCTCAACACCATCCGGCTTATCACGATGATGCCGACCGGCGGTAGCTTCAACTATGCCCGCATTCCCGAACTGAACGGACTGATGGCTACTGTGCGTGAAAAGCATGGAGCAATGCTTGAGGCAAAGCGGGAAGAACTTCTCGAAATTGTGCGGCAGTGCATGGAAGAGATACATACCCTCTCTTCCGGCAATTCACAGGTCAAGACAATATCCGATAAAGCAGATAACTTCTATACACAAAAGAAACAACAAATTGCAGATATAAAATGTCTTGCGCTTTTGGATGGCCTGATTCCTCCAATGTGGCAATATAAAGACAGTGCTGTCTCCAGAATAGATGCGCTCCTTGCTCCTCCAAAGTCACCGCCTTCCGTTGTTCGAGAAGATCATGGCGTATATGGAAGTGAATCGGGAACAAAAAGAGAGATCATCAAGACCATACCGCGTCAGGCGATGTTTCCTGCAAAAACACTCCGAACAGAAGCGGAAATTGATGACTATATTGAAAAAGTTCGGAATAACATGAAAAAGCTGCTGGCCGGCAGTGACGGAATTAAAGTCAATTAAGAGGACATTGTATGGATAAGAATGCGATAAAGAAATACGCGGTCTGGGCAAGATGCGAGCTCATCGAGCGCGTCTCGCAGAAAGCTTTACAATATGGAATCACAGCGGACGGAAAGGCTGACCCGAATGTGGACAGCGTGAACGGACGGCTTCTTTCCAACGCCGAAAAAAAACAGCGCAGGGAACTCATCCGCAAAGTGAATGCGCAAGGATATGAGCAGGTCATGGAGGAGGTCGCCTATACCTGGTTCAACCGTTTTGCCGCGCTGCGCTTCATGGAGGCCAACGGCTATCTGCCCTCCCATGTGCGGGTATTTACCAACGACACCGGGGACTTCAAGCCGCAGATCCTGTCCGAAGCCATCCACCTCGATCTGGACGGCCTGGATATGGCACGGGTCTACGAATTGAAAAACGCCAACAAAGACGAGGAGCTGTTCAAATATCTCCTTGTTACCCAGTGCAATGCCCTGTCCCCTATCCTTCCAAAAATGTTCCAGCGTATTGCGGATGACACCGAATTGCTGCTGCCGGACTATCTGCTGCGGGAGGGCAGCGTCATCCACCGGATGATCACCATGATCCCCGAAGAGGATTGGCGGGATCAGGTGCAGATCATCGGCTGGCTGTACCAGTATTACAACACCGAACCGAAGGACAAGGTATTTGCCGACCTGAAAAAGAACATCAAAATAACTAAGGAAAACATCCCCGCCGCTACCCAGCTTTTTACCCCGGACTGGATCGTCCGCTACATGGTGGAAAACAGCCTGGGCCGCCTGTGGCTGGAGGGGCATCCCAATGACGCCTTGAGAGCCGAGTGGAAATACTATCTGGACGAGGCCGAGCAGGAAGCGTCCGTGCAGGCACAGCTTGCCGCCATCCGCAAAGAGTACGCCGCTCTCAAGCCGGAAGACATCAAGTGTATCGACCCCTGCATGGGTTCCGGGCATATCCTGTGCTATCTGTTCGATGTGCTGATGCAGATTTACGAGAGTCAGGGCTACGCCCCAAGGGATGCAGCGCAGAGCATCGTGCGGCACAACCTCTATGGGCTGGACATCGACAAACGCGCCGCTCAGCTGGCCTATTTTTCCGTGATGATGAAGGCCCGGCAGTATGACCGGAGGTTTTTCTCCCACAATCTCCAGCCGATGGTCTACAGCACCACGGGGGACGAGGACGGCGAGAACTTCGGTTCCCTGGTCATGGTGGATGATCCGGGAGAGATGCCGGAAGACCCGCAGACGGTGTTTGAAGCGGCGGACTACAAACAGCGAATGAATGTCTGGAGTTATCAGTATCTGCTGGCGCAGAAATATCATGTGGTGGTGACCAATCCGCCGTATATGGGCGCAAGCAATATGAATGGGCAATTGTCGGATTTTATTAAAAACAACTATGCTGATTACAAATCCGACTTCTTTTCCGCTTTTTTTGTTCGGTGTTGCCAACTTGCATTGCCAAACGGAATACTGGGCTTTTTCTCTCCTTATGTCTGGATGTTCATTCAGTCGTATGAAAAGTGGCGAAATTTACTTTGCCAACAAAAAACAATCGAAACGCTCATTCAATTTGAATATTCGGCCTTTGAAGAAGCGACTGTTCCGGTTTGCACGTTTGTTTTCAGCAATTACCATGTTAATAAACGAGGTTGTTATTTCCGTCTGACGGATTTCCGTGGAGGTATGGAAGTTCAGCGACAAAAGACGTTGGAAGCGATTGCAAACCATAACTGCGGCTACTACTACGAACAAAGCGCGGACAACTTCTCTAAAATCCCTGGTGCGCCGGTGGCGTATTGGTGGGGAAATTTTGGCATTTTTGATTTTAGTACCATTTCTGATCATTATGAATCGGCAGGGAGAAACAAAACTCATAATAATGAATTATATGTGCGAAACTGGTGGGAAATTGAAGATACTGCACGATGGCAATCGTATGCAAATGGCGGTACATTCCGTCGTTGGGCTGGTAACGACTTTGATGTTGTAGATTGGTCAGATACAGCAAAAAACTTTTACGCCGCACATGGTGGCCTATATAATCAGAAGTATAACGGAAAAAGAGGAATTTGTTGGAATCTGATTACCTCTTACAAAAATGGTTTTAGGTTAAAACATGAGCAGCATCATTACAGCTCAGGAGCCCCAACTATCATCTCTACAGATGAAAATCATGATTTCCTAGTGCTGGCATACTTAAACAGTATAGTAGCAACCGCTTTGCTGAATATATATAATCCAACTCTAAACACGACGGTTGGAGATGTTTTGGGATTGCCAATTTCCTTTGAACGAGAGAGCGAAATTGTTGCAATAGCACAAAATAATGTTATGTTATCTCAGCGTGATTGGGACTCCTTCGAAACCTCCTGGGACTTCACCCGCCACCCGCTGGTGCGGTCATACACTACCGTCGCGGAAGCGTATTTCCGCTGGGAAGAGGAATGTATCGACCGGTTTACTCGGCTCAAGGCCAACGAGGAAGAGCTGAACCGTATTTTCATCGACATCTACGGCTTGCAGGACGAACTGACCCCGGAGGTGGAGGACAAGGACGTGACCGTCCGGCTGGCCAATGTTCAGCGGGACATCCGCAGTCTGATCTCCTACGCCGTGGGCTGTATGTTCGGGCGGTACTCGCTGGATGTGGAGGGCCTGGCCTATGCCGGCGGCGAGTGGGACGCCTCCCAATACACCACCTTCCAGCCGGACAAGGATGCCATCCTCCCCATTTGCGATGACGACTACTTTGAGGATGACATCGTGGGGCGGTTCATACAGTGGGTAGAGACCGTCTATGGCAAGAACACCTTGGAGGAAAACCTGCGTTTTATCGCCGATGCCCTGGGCGGCAAAGGCTCCCCCCGTGAGGTCATCCGAAATTACTTCCTGAACGACTTTTACGCCGACCACTGCAAGGTTTACCAGAAGCGGCCCATCTACTGGCTCTTTGACTCCGGCAAAAAGAACGGCTTCAAGGCGCTGATCTATATGCACCGCTATCAGCCGGACACCATCGCCCGTATCCGCACGGACTACGTCCACGAGCAGCAGGCCCGTTACCGCACCGCCATCGCCGATCTGGAGCAGCGCATTAACGGCGTGTCTACCTCCGAGCGGGTGAAACTAAGCAAACGCCATGCCGCCCTCCAGGCTCAGGCCGCAGAGATCAGGGAGTACGAAGAAAAAGTCCATCATCTCGCTGACCAAATGATCAAAATCGACTTGGATGACGGTGTGAAAAAGAATTACGCAATATTCCAGGATATTCTGGCTAAAATAAAGTAAGGAGGCGAGTCATCTATGATTATTAAGAAAATCAAGCTGGAAAACTATACCGTTTTTGAGGATCAGCAGATCGAGTTCTGTCCAGGCATCAACATTTTTATCGGAGAAAACGGGACAGGCAAGACCCACATTTTGAAGGCCCTATATTCTGCCTGTCAGAGCGTCAGCAAAAAAACATCGTTTTCTCATAAGCTGGTGTCCACCATGCTGCCGGATGACTATAAAATCTCCCGCTTGATTACCAGAAAGCAGGGAAACCGCAGTAGCTTGATCCGCATCACTGCGGGAGAGAGGGAAGCCAGTCAAGATCGTATCTTGACTGCATCCTTTCACGGAAAAACCAAAAAATGGGATGCCGAAGTCAGCGGAGAAGACGGCTGGGAAGAATCTTTTGCGGGAATGAGCAGTATTTTCATCCCCGCAAAGGAAATCCTTTCTCACGGCTATAACCTCAACGCTGCTGCCGAGATGGATAACGTCAGATTTGACGATACCTACCTGGATATCATCAACGCCGCCAAAGTTGACATTTCTGTTGGAAGAAACAGTTCAACCAAGGAGTCCATGCTGAAAGCCGTTGAGAAAATGACGCACGGAACCGTGGTTTACGACGCTGAACGCGATGAATTTTACCTGAAAAGCGGGAGATCCAAGCAGGAGTTTAATCTGATTGCTGAGGGCATCCGCAAAATGGCTCTGTTGTGGCAGCTGATAAAAAACGGTACGCTTGAAAATGGCTCTGTTCTTTTCTGGGATGAGCCGGAGGCCAATATTAACCCCACCTATATTCCTATTATCGTAGAAATACTTCTGGAATTGCAGCGAAAGGGTGTGCAGATATTCATATCTACACATGACTATATGATCGCCAATTACTTTGAGGTGAAGAAAACAGAAACGGATAGTATTTTGTTTCACTCTCTTTCTCATGCCGCCGATGCCGGCGAAGTCCAATATGGGAAGGCTTCCAGATTTGCAGATTTGAAGGAAAATGCTATCATCTCGGCCTTTAACAAACTTTTGGATGAAATATACGACTTGTGAGGTAGAACTATGCCTGATGTTTTGATAGAAGAAAAAAGAAACTATGGCATTGATTGCAGAAACGCGGTATGGGCAAGCGATGAGATCCACGCGGTTTATCATTCCTGCGGCTTGCCCGATATACTCTGCGATGCAGATTTTGTGGTAGAAACCGAGGATGCCATTTTTCTGATCGAGTATAAAAACGCTAATACGCCTGAGGCACGCGCACACGCAACGGCAGCGACCGAATATGACCCATTTCAATCAGAGAAATTCAACAAAATCGTAAGCAAGTATTACGATTCATTACATTACCTGCGATTGATGGGGAAAGAAAAACCGATACACTACATTTTTGTGCTGGGATATCCAAAAGGAGATTCTGTTTCACGAAAAATGCTGCGAAATCGTTTGAAAAAGCGGTTGCCATTTAGGCTTCAAGAGCAGTTTGATACGGGGATAAGACTGATTGATTCTGTAAGCGTTCTGAATATTTCAGAATGGAATGCGGATGACAAATACGGGCAATATCCCATCCTGCCGGTATCCCAACTGGGTACATAATTCGGGCCAAAAGCAGAACTGCAAGATATTTGATGCACTGAGGGCAAATAGATGGTGAACAAGGTGGAGGCACATTCATGGATACCGATAAGATCATACAGGATTTGAATCGCAGGTTTGCAGCTCCATTACCGGAGTTTTACAAGCGCCGTATCATCGTTTGGCATGACGAGGATGCGGAATTTGCGGACAAGCTTTCAGAAATTGCGCTGACAGACGCAAAAATCGTGGCACTAACAGGAACAAACTACTTTTCCACGAAAAAACTGCTCGGTGTCGATGACACGTCCAGCAACTACCTTGTGTATTGCCCGATCTCCTACGAATCTCAGGAAGACAACTGGCTGCTTGATATTGAACTGTACAGCGAGGAGTTTCGTGCCGACCTTGTTTCCATGTGGATGAATGAGATGGGTGTTCCGCAGACGCCCGGACTGCGTAAAGGGTTCAAGTCATACCGGAAATTTTTTAACGCCAAGGAACGCCGCAGGTGGATCACAATGCAGACAAGCATCCCAACCACACCCGCACAGCTTCAGATGGCGGTCATGGCTGCGCTTGCCGGATTGAAAGAGGCAAAGCCGAACCACATCATAAAGGCTGTTCTGAAAGACGGGCTGTCCACTGAAAGCAACAGCGTTTACCAGGACTTTGTGAACTATGAAATTGACGAAGCGTTCTGGCGCATGGTGGCGCAAGGCACAGGTTACCACGAGGCGGAAGCAAACCTCGGCCGACTTGCCACACATATTCTGCTCACGGCATCGACCCGAACCATGCGGCAGGAGTTCCTTGTCGGGCTGGAAGGCTTTATTTCTGCAGCGCACCAAGCGTATTGCTATGACCTCGTTTCGGACTGGCTGCACGGCGGCGGCAACCAGGCATTTCATGAAATCGCAGAGTTCGTGGAATCTGAGGCAAGACTGCCTCAAAGGTTCATGAAGCTGACGGTGGATGATCTGGTAGATACTGAGGTGTTCCCATGCATCAACGAGGTCATTCTTGTAAAGCTGATGAAAGAAATCGGCGATCACATTATTGATGTGGACATTATCAACCGAACGGTCGAAAAGCGGCGCACCTGCGTGTGGTACGAGGACGTGGAGAACTTCTATGACGGCATTCTCCAGGTTTCCAATATGCAGGCATTTTACAAAACGCACTCAGCTGGATTTCACACGGTTGAGCCGAAAAAGGTATGGGCGGAGTACACGTCTACCTATTACATCATGGATACTTACTACCGGCAGTTCCACAGGAGCTATTCGGAAAGCCTCAAGACCTATCATTCGGAACTGTCAGACCTATTTGCGTCGGTAATGGAAAAGGTCGAGGGTTTGTACTCAAATTGGTTCCTCGGTCAGCTTGGCAATAACTGGTCGGATGCCTGTGCAGATAATCTCCGTGAGTACGGACGGATTCTTGAAATTCCACAGCAAACGGACTTTTACCGCAGTAAGATCGTCTCCTCGGATTCAAGGGTATATGTCATCATCTCTGACGCCATGAGATACGAGGTCGCCGTTGCTCTTGCGGAGCAGCTCCGCCGCGAAACGCAGAGCAAGGTTGATGTGAGTTCCATGCAGGGTATTTTCCCGACCATTACTAAATTCGGCATGGCGGCGTTACTGCCGCATAAAGAACTGTCGGTCGAGTTAAAGTCCGGCAAAACGGAACGACTGGCGGTACTTGCAGATGGTCAGTCCACAGAGGCAAACAACAGAGATAAACTGCTCAAGAATGCGGATACAAAGAGTGTCGCATTGAAATATAAAGATATCATCGGAATGAAACGAGCCGACCGTCAATCTCTGGTAAAAGGAATGGGTGTCGTTTACATCTATCACGATACCATTGATGAGGCCGGTCACCTCGACAAATCTATCTTCGGAGCGTGTGACGAGGCGATCGATGAACTGAAGAATGTAGTTCGTATCATTACAAACGAGTTCGGAGGAGCAAATATCCTCATCACCTCTGATCACGGATTTCTTTATACCTACAGTCCCTTGCATGAGGATGGCAAGGTAGACAAGACTACGGAGAACGAACAGGACATTGAAATCGGCAGACGTTACGCCATTATGCAGAAAGGCGCACAGCCGAAGTATCTTCTGCCCGTGAAGTTTCTCGGCGGCAATTCAGACTATGATGGCTTTGCGCCGAGAGAAAGCATTCGTATCAAGACGAAGGGCGGCGGCCTGAATTTCGTGCATGGCGGAATCAGCCTGCAGGAAATGGTCGTGCCGGTTATCGATTACCACTTCCTGCGCAACGATTCAAAGGAGTACAGGCACAACAGGAGCAAGTACGATACCAAGCCTGTGACGGTCAGTCTGCTTTCGGCAAGCCATAAGATCAGCAATATGATCTTCTCGTTGAGCTTCTATCAGAAAGAGGCTGTGGCGGCGAACCGCGAGGCAGCGACCTATCAGCTTTATTTTACGGACAGTTCCGGCAAGGTCATCAGCGATATTTCCTGCATCATTGCAGACAAAATGAGCGATAACGTTCAGGAGCGTACATTCCGCTGCAGCTTTAGCCTGAAGCCGCTGAAGTACAATAACATGGAAACCTACTACCTTGTCATCGCTGATGAGGATGGCTTACAGATAACCCGTGAAGAATTCCAAATCGACATCGCCTTTGCGGTGGATGAGTTTGACTTCTTCAGTTGACAATGCGGAGGATAAAATGTGGATCAGATTTTATAGGGTACTGAAAGCGCCCGTGAAATCATCAAAGAGAAACTCCGCCAGCACTTTGACGGCAAGATTGTCCGCAAAGACCTGACAAAGAAAATCAAGGAAGGCGGCTGTATCTGAGCGATCCAGAGTTAAAACAGGCGCTGCAAGCATCCGGACAGTATAAACGAACCGCTGAAAAGGCCAGGAGTCAGATTGAAATCAGGGAGTATTACCAGACGGAGACAATCTCCTGGCTGAACTGCAAAAAGGAATGGAAGGGGCTGAAAAGTATTGGTATGGAGGAAAAAACCATCCGAAAAGATGGTATGGTAAAGAAAGAATACCGCTATTTTATCAGCAGTCTGAAGGAAGATATCGAGTTGTTTTCCAGAGCGGTACGCGGCCATTGGAGTGTGGAAAGTATGCACTGGCATCTTGATGTGACCTTCCGGGAGGATGCCAACAAAACGCTGGACCGTCTGGCCGCACAGAATCTGAATATTATCCGTAAATGGTGCTTGAGCATTCTGAAAGCCCTGGAGTTATTCCATCCCAATCTATCCCTGAAAAAGAAACGCTTCATTATTAGCATGAATCCTCCCGAGTTCTTAGAGCAAGTCCTCGCTTTTTAAAAAGTCCTTCCTCGGACTCCGTGGTGCTCCCCTCTTTCATGCGTTTATCGTGGATGATTTTGTAAAATTCTTCCTTCCGGTTGTATTTTCCAATTGCGTATGCTATACTATATTCCGTATGTATGTCCGCCGCAGGAGGTAAAGTCAGTGGAAATCCAACGAATTGACACGTATAACGATTCCCGGTTTCCCCAGGAGGTGCTGTATCAGCACGGCGCGTTTCTGGCAGACGGCGCTCCCTGGGCCTTCCGGGTGATTTCCGGTCATGAGGCCGTTGTCAGCGCGGCAGCGCTGGACACGGCGGCGTTGGAGGAAGTCGTAAAGGATTTTCGATTCTACGCCGGTCATATCACCGCGTTCTATGACGAAACGGGAAAGTGTCTCCTGCGCCTGCCGCCTGTGGAGCGGCGGGAGGTGGAGATCGACAGCCTCCAGCCCTCCCAGTTCTCCGTGGACCGGGAAAAATGTGCGGCGGTGCGGCATTTCATTCATACCGCCGCCGACGTCGTGATCCCGGTAACGGCGTTGGAGGATGGTACGCTGTGCGTACTGGACGGACACACCCGGCTGTATGAGGCGTGGCGGCAGGGCCTTCGAACGGCAATGGTGGTCGATGCCCCCGGGTGGGACGGCATTGCCGGTTTTGTCCGGGAGGCCAGAAAGCGCAATATCTACCATGTCCGAGACATGGCCCTCTACAGCCCCCAGGAGCAGAAGGAGAAATGGCACGACTGGTGCGACGCCTATTTTGCGGCCCAAGGCCCGACCGAGGAGGAACAACGATGATCCCCATAACAACCGCACAGATCTGCGAAGCCGTGCAGGGCGTTCTGTTCGGCGATGAACATACAGCGATTTCCAACCTCTCCACCGACAGCCGGACGATTCCCGATGGGGCATGGTTCGTCCCTCTGACCGGAGAGCGGTTTGACGGCCACGACTATATCGATATGGCTCTGGAGCGGGGCGCGGCGGGCTGCTTCTGCGCCAGACTGCCCGGAAAAGTCCGGGACGACAGGGCGTACATCCTGGTAGAGGACACCAAGCGGGCCCTGCGGGACCTTTCCGCGTGGTACCGGAACCAGTTCGATATCCCCATTGTCCAGATCACCGGCAGCATGGGCAAAACTACCTTCAAGGAGCTGCTGGCCGGCATCCTGGCTCGGCGGTACAATACGCTGAAAACGCCCGGGAACCTCAACGGCGACATCGGCGCGCCCCTGACCCTGCTGTCCCTGACGAGCGAGCATCAGGCGGCGGTGATCGAGACGGGAATGGACGAATTCGGCCAGATCCGCTACCTGGGCCAGGCCATCCGTCCGGACGTGGCGGTCATTACCATCATTGATGACGTCCATCTCTCCCACTTCGGCAGCAGGGAGGACATTTTGCACGCCAAAGCGGAGATTTTTGAGAATCTCCGTCCCGGCGGTCTGGCGGTGCTCAACGGAGACGACGCGCTTTTGAACACCCTTCATCCGGACTGTGAGACAGTCCGCTGCGGCCAGTCGCCGGACTGCGCTGTCAGAATTGCGGATTTAGAGGACCTGGGCCTGGAAGGCGTCCGCTGCACCGTTGTCACGCAGCAGGACAGCTATCCGCTGACCATCCCCGCCCCCGGCGTTCATATGGCGGAACTGGCCGCGCTGGCAATCGCCGCCGCAGAGCGGCTGGGTCTGACAAAAGAAGAAATCATAAGCGGCGTGGCCTCCTACGCCCCGGCGGACAACCGTCTGCGCATAGAGCGTCTGCCCGGGAACCGGGTCATGATCAACGACAGCTATAACGCCAACCCCCGGTCTGTCCGCGCGGATGTAAAGATCCTCTCCCAGCACAGGGGAGGGAAGCGGATCGCCATGCTGGGCGACATGACGGAACTAGGGACCGCCGAAGCCCCTGGACACCGCTCTGTAGGCGAGCTGGTGGGCCGGCTGGGGATCGAGGTCCTGCTGGCCGTGGGTCCCCGCAGCAGGGAGCACATGGTTCCCGCCGCGCAGGCGGCGGGATGCCCGGACGTCCGCTGGTATCCTGACAGGGAATCGGCAAAGGAGGATCTGCTGGCCCTTTTTGCGCCCGGAGACGCGATCCTGCTGAAGGCGTCCCACTTTTTTGGACGGTTTGACCTGATGGCGGATTATCTCCGGGAATATCCTTTCCAATAGAGGGCGGGAGCGCCCGCCCGCCGCAAAGCGGCGGTAAGAAGACAGGTACAGATATGATAGAAATAAGCGTAAACAACTTAAAAAAATCATTTGAGATAGGAAACAACATTTTAGACGGCATCACCTTCCAGGTGGAGACCGGCGAGCGGGTTGGCCTTCTGGGCCGGAACGGCGCGGGAAAATCCACCCTGTTCAAGATCCTGACGGGGGAGTTGGAAGCCGACGAGGGCGACGTGGTCGTGGCGAAAAACAGCCGCATCGGCCTCATTTCCCAGATCCCCGTCTACCCCGAGGGCTACACTGTGGAAGATGTGCTCCACACCGCCTTCGCCCGGCACCGGAAGCTGGGGGCGGAAATGGAGAAATTAGCCGCCGCCATGGCGGCAGGGGACAGCAGCGAGCAGACCCTGCGCCGCTATGGCGAGTTGTCAGCGAAATTTGAGGGCATCGGCGGTTATGACACCGACACCGCCGTAGGCAAGGTAGCCAATGGGCTGTCCATCCCCCCGGAAATGCGCTCCCAGCTTTTCGACAGCCTCTCCGGCGGGGAGAAGACCCGGGTCAATCTGGGCCGCCTGATCCTGGAGGATACCGACATCCTCCTTCTGGACGAGCCCACCAACCACCTGGACCTCCACGCCGTGGAATGGCTGGAGGATTACGTCCGCCGGTTCAAGGGAACAGTGGTAGCCATCAGCCATGACCGCTATTTTCTGGACAGGACTATCAACCGTGTTGTGGAGGTCCTGGACGGCAAGGCCGAGTTTTACCCCGGCAACTACACCTTCTACGCCATCGAAAAGGAGCGCCGCTACCAGGAAAAGCTGAAGCAGTACGAAAAGGAGCAGGCCAAGATCAAGCAGCTGCAGGAGGCGGCGGACAAGCTCCACCTCTGGGCCTTCATGGGCAACGACAAGCTCCACAAGCGGGCCTTCTCCATGGAGCGCCGCATCGAGCGCATCCGCCAGACGGAAAAGCCCACCAAGGCCAAAACCATGACCCAGCGTTTCGGGGAAAGGGAGTTCTCCGGCGATGAGGTTATGCACATCAAAAACCTGGAAAAATCATTCGGAGGCCGCCGCCTGTTCCACGACCTGGACCTGCTGGTGGAGGGCGGCGAGCGGATCGCCCTTATCGGCGACAACGGCACGGGAAAATCCACCCTGCTGAAAATCCTCATGGGCGAGGAACAGCCGGACAACGGCCGGGTCCGCTTCGGACCCACCGTCCGGGTGGCCTATCTGCCCCAGATTATTCACTTCGACAATCCCCACCGCAACTTGGTGGATACCATGCTCTACGCCAAGCACGGCATGACCACGCAGACCGCCCGGGACCGTCTGGGCGCGTTCAATTTCCGGGGCGAAGACGTCTTCAAAACAGTTTCCGTCCTCTCCGGCGGCGAGCAGAGCCGTCTGCGGCTGTGCATGCTGATGGACGAGGAGATCAATCTGCTGGTTCTGGACGAGCCCACCAACCACCTGGATATTGCCAGCCGGGAGTGGATCGAGGAGGCGGTGGAGGCCTACGAGGGCGCGCTGCTGTTCGTCAGCCATGACCGATACTTTATCAACCGTTTCGCCACCCGTATCTGGGAGCTGGAGAACGGCGTCATTACGGACTATCCCGTATCCTTCGCCCGGTATAAGGAGATCAAGGAGAGGGAAAAGACACTTTCCCAGTCCCAGCCCAGGCAGGAGAAAAAAGAGGCCAAGCCCGCCCCCAAAGGAAACCGCGCCCAGCAGAACGCCCGTAAGCAGCTGACCATCTGCGAGCGGGACATGGAGAAGCTGGAGGCGGAGATCAGGGCGGCGGAGGCGGATATGGAGGCCAATGCCTGCGACTATGAGAAGTACAGCGAGGCATACGCCAGGAAGGAAGAACTGGACGCCAGGCTTCTGGAGCTGATGGACCGCTGGGAAAAGCTGGCCGAGGAGGCCGAGTCCTAGGCGGGCTCACGAATGCGCTATTTGCTGCCTCCGTTATCCGGGCTCGCCGCACGATAACGGCCACGCTGTGCGCATAGGAACAGTTATGAAGAAAACTGAGAAAATCTGCTATATTCTGGCAATCCTGAGCTTCCTGCTGGGCGCGCTGATGCGGTTTGCTTTTACGGCGGTGCGGTTTACCGGGATGCTGTTCTGG
The DNA here is from genome assembly GCA_014799845.1 of Oscillibacter sp. Taxonomy (GTDB): domain Bacteria; phylum Bacillota; class Clostridia; order Oscillospirales; family Oscillospiraceae; genus Pelethomonas. The sequence continues at coordinate 42,365 of JAAVHF010000047.1, forward strand.
TGTGCCGGGGCGGCGCTGGTAATTTTCGCGCTGCTGGCCAGGTGGAAGGAGAAGTACCGCTGGGCGCTGTGGCTGAGGCGTGTGTTCTTGGGCCTGCTGGCTGCGGGGTTCGCGTTTTTCGCTGTGCTGGAGGTCCGGGTGATCTCCTGGGCGCGGACGGACAGCGATACGCCCGTAACGGCGATCATCGTTTTGGGCGCCGGGGTCAATGGGACGGAGCCGTCCCTGAGCCTGTGGACACGTCTGGACGCCGCCCTGACCTATGCCCAGGACAAGCCCGATATTCCCATTGTCGTTTCCGGTTCCCAGGGTCAGGGGGAGGACATTTCCGAAGCCCGCTGCATGGCGGACTGGCTGATGAACAGAGGCGTAGACCCCGGCAGGGTCTGGCTGGAGGAGCGGGCGGACAACACGCGGGAGAATATCCGATATTCTTTGGCTCTGCTGTCGGAGCGGGGAATGGATACCACGGACAATATCGCGGTCGTGACCAGCGGCTACCACCTGTGCCGGGCGTCCATGTACATGCCGGGTAATATGGTTCCGGTGGCGGCGCATATGCCGGCGGGGTACTTCCCGCTGACGCTGAATTATTATATCCGCGAAGCTTTCGCCATAGCGGAGGCTATCGTTTTTCGGTAAAAAGGAGAGACAATATGCCATATATTCTATGTGTATATTACAGCAGGACCGGAAACACGGAAAAACTGATGAAGGAGATATCCCAGGAGCTGAAATGCGAGCTGGTGAAACTGGACGACGGCGTGGACCGCGGCGGCCTGGGCGGCTGGCTTCGCAGCGGGATGCAGGCCATGGCCCGGCGGCTGCCGCCGGTGAAGCCCATCAGGACGGCCTTCCCCCTGGACGTCTACGACCTGGTGATCATCGGCACGCCGGTGTGGGCGGGGCGGTGCTCGGCCCCGGTGCGGAGTTTTCTGTCCCAGTACGGAGAGCAGCTGCGCCGGACGGCCTACGTGGTTACCCGCAGCAGCGAGGTCCGCTACGAGGAGGTCTTTGACCAGATGGATATGTACGTCCGCTCTCCCAGGGTGTCCGCCGTGACCATCCGGCCCAATACGGTGGGTTCCACCTTCTGGCGGGATGAGTTCCTGACCAGCGTCCGGGACGGGGGAAAGGAGAGGTCGAACAATGCTGGATAAATTGCAGGCCATCTCCGACCGTCTGGAGGCCATCGTCAGCCAGATGGAGGACCCCGCCACCTACGGCGACCCGGACCTGCTGCGCCGCCTGACCCGCGAGCAGAAGGAGATCGAGCCCGTCGTGGAGGCTTACCGGGCCTACCGGAAGGCGGAAGCCGCCCTGACCTCCGCCCAGGAGCTTCTGAGCGACCCGGAGATGAAGGAAATGGCCCAGGAGGAGATCCAGGAGGCCAAGGCGGACATGGAGCGGCTGCAGGAAGAACTGAAAATCCTTCTGCTGCCCCGGGACCCCAACGACGGGAAAAATGTGGTCATGGAGATCCGCGGCGGCGTAGGCGGCGAGGAGGCCATGCTGTTTGCCGCCGACCTGTTCCGGATGTACGTCATGTATGCGGAGAGCCGGGGCTGGAAGCTGGAGGTGACCAGCCGCAGCGAGACGGAACTGGGCGGCATCAAGACCATTGAGTGCATCATTGAGGGCGAAGGGGCCTGGTCCCGCCTCAAGTACGAGAGCGGGGCCCACCGGGTCCAGCGGGTGCCGGTAACGGAATCCTCTGGCCGCATCCAGACCTCCGCCGCCACGGTGGCGGTGCTGCCGGAGGCGGAGGAAGTGGACTTCCACATCGATCCCGGCGACCTGAAAATCGATACCTTCCGCTCCTCCGGCGCGGGCGGGCAGCATATCAACAAGACGGAATCCGCCATCCGCATCACCCATCTGCCCACCGGCGTGGTGGTGGAGTGCCAGGACGAGCGCAGCCAGTACAAGAATAAGGACCGCGCCATGCAGATCCTGCGCACCCGGCTCTACGAGGCGGAGCTGGAGAAGCAGAACGCCGCCATTGCCGCCCAGCGAAAGAGCCAGGTAGGTTCCGGCGACCGCAGCGAGCGCATCCGGACGTACAACTTCCCCCAGGGCCGCGTAACGGACCACCGCCTGACCGGGGACGTAAAGAATTTCGCCATTGATTCAGTCATCAACGGCGGGCTTGACCCAATTATCGATGCTCTGACCACCGCCGACCAGGCGGCAAAGCTGGCGGAGGCGGGGGAGTAATACAGAAGAGAAATGAAGATCACGCAAATGCGCCAGTTCGAGGCAATGGAGATTGCGGACTGCTGGAAGTATGACGGAGAATACGCGTTTTACGACATGACGGCAGATCCGGAGGACTATGAGGAAATTGTAACTCCGGAGCTGCGGAGAGACCGGTATTTTTCTGTTTTCGATAAGGGCGTTTTGATGGGCTTTTTCTGTGTGGAGCAGGGGGATGAAACGGTTGAAATCGGCTTGGGCCTGCGCCCGGATCTGACGGGGCAGGGGAGGGGCATAGCCTTTCTGAACGAGGTCCTCCGGTTCTTGAGGGAAAACTACACATTTGAGAAAATTGGACTGAATGTTGCGTCCTTTAACCAGAGAGCCATAAAAGTGTATGAGCGGGTGGGTTTCGTAAAAACCGGGACCAGTCAGGTGCGTACCAACGGCGGAATATATGATTTTACTTCAATGGAGATGAAGCTATAACATGAAGACAAAGCTTCTGACAGAACAGGATATCCCCGCTGCCGCCGCCATCCTTCGGGATGGCGGTTTGCTGGGCATCCCCACGGAGACGGTCTACGGTCTGGGGGCCAACGGACTGGACCCGGAAGCGGTGCGCCATATCTTTGAGGCTAAGGGCCGCCCCCAGGACAACCCTCTGATCCTCCACATTCCGGAGGCGTCCTGGCTGGAACGCTGCTGCCATGACATCCCCGATGCCGCCTATGTCCTGGCGGAAAAATTCTGGCCCGGCCCCTTGACCATGATCCTGCCCCGGCGGGAGGTCGTGCCGGACGCGGTGACCTGCGGCCTGGACACCGTAGGGATGCGCTGCCCCAACCACCCGGTGACGCTGGAAATCATCCGCGCGGCGGGCATACCGGTAGCCGCCCCCAGCGGCAACCGATCCGGCCGTCCCAGCCCCACCTGCGCCGCCCACATGCTGGAAGATATGGACGGCCGGATCGACGCCATCGTGGACGGCGGCCCCTGCGGCGTGGGGGTGGAATCCACCATCATTGATTTGACCTCGCCCGTTCCCCGCCTGCTGCGGCCCGGCGGGCTGCCGCTGGAGGAGCTGCGGGAGGCTCTGGGGGAGGTAGCCGTCGATAAAGCGGTCCTCGCGCCCCTGTCCGCCGGAGAGAAGCCCAAAGCCCCCGGCATGAAGTACCGGCACTACGCGCCCAAGGCTCCCGTAACGGTAGTTGCCGGCGAGGGCGGAGAGACCGCCCGGTATATCCGGCAGCAGACAGGGGAACATACCGGCGTGATCTGCTTTGACGAATACGCGGACCAATTTCCCAACGGCGTAATAAGGACCATCGGTTCCAGCCATGACATAAGCGAGCAGGCCCGGCGGGTATTCGACGCCCTGCGGGCCTTCGACGGGACGGATGTAACGGCCATTTTCGCCCAGTGTCCCGGCGACGCGGGCCTGGGGCTGGCGGTAGCCAACCGTCTGAAAAAAGCCGCCGGATTTCAGATCGTAGACGTGGAGGAGGCGGAACCGTGACCGTCATCGGCATCACCGGCCCCACCGGGGCGGGGAAGACCACCGCGCTGGACGTGCTGGCGGAAATGGACTTTGAGATCGTAGACTGCGACGCGCTGTACTATCGGTTGCTGCGCACTGACGAACACTTGCGCCAGGCCCTGCGGGAGGCCTTTGGCGAGGTGTTTCTGCCGGACGGGACCCTGGACCGCCGGAGGGTGGCAAAGCGGGTATTCGGCAATCAAAAGGAACTGGCAAAGTTAAATAACCTTGTGTTTCCCGCTGTGTCCGCAGCAGTGGAACAAAAAATTCAGAAATGTTCACAAAAAGGACTTGCTATTGATGCCATCAATCTGGTAGAATCCGGTATGGGGCGGTTGTGCGATGTCACGGTAGCCGTGACGGCGCCGTCTGCCATCCGTTTGAAGCGCATCATGACCAGAGATGCCCTGACCGGGGAGCAGGCCAGGGCCAGGATCGAGGCTCAGAAGCCGGCGGACTGGTATCGGGAAAACTGCGCCTTCCTTCTGGAGAATCAGGAGGCGGACAGGGGGGCTTTTGAGGTGATGGCGCGCACATTTTTCAAAAATCTGATGGAAACGATGAATGAAGGAGAGAAGTGCAATGGAAGCGAAGGAATGGAAAGAGAAGCTCCTCATGGAGAAAAAGAACGGCTATGACCGGATGCCCGCCGGTGAGCGGGAGGCTATGAACAGCTACTGCCAGGGCTACAAGGCGTTTCTGGATGCCGGCAAGACCGAGCGTGAATGCGTCCGTGAGGGCATCCGTCTGGCTGAGGAGAAGGGCTTCCGGGCCTATGAGCGGGGCATGGAGCTGAAAAGCGGGGACAAGGTGTACCTGAATAACCGGGGCAAGATGCTGCTGCTGGCGGTCATTGGCCAGAAGAGTCTGGCCGAAGGCGCGCAGATCGCCGCCGCCCATATCGACAGCCCCCGTCTGGACCTCAAGCCCAGCCCCCTCTATGAGGACAGCGAGCTGGCTTACCTCAAGACCCATTATTACGGCGGCATCCGGAAGTACCAGTGGGTGACTATCCCTCTGGAGATCCACGGCGTGGTGGCGCTGAAGGACGGTAAGACCGTCAACGTCGTCATCGGCGAGGGAAGCGAGCCCAAGCTGGTCATCAACGACCTGCTGCCCCATCTGGGCGCGGAGCAGAGCAAGAAGACCCTGGCCGAGGGCATTGCCGGTGAGCAGCTGAACATCATGGCGGGCAGCGAACCCATGGAAGGCGAGGAAAAGGACCGGGTCAAGCTGGCGGTCATGAAGGTGCTGTATGAGAAGTACGGCTTCACGGAGGAGGATTTCATCTCCGCCGAACTGGAAGCGGTCCCGGCAGCTAAGGCCACCGACATCGGTCTGGATGCCAGTCTGATCGGCGCTTACGGCCACGATGACCGTGTGTGCGGCTACGCCGCCCTGAGGGCGCTGCTGGATTTGGAAGAGGTTCCCGGCAAGACCGCGGTCTGCGTGCTGGCGGACAAGGAGGAGATCGGTTCCGTGGGCGTGTCCGGCATGTTGACGCATGCCTTTGACACCTTCATGGAGGACCTGTGCGACAGCCAGAATGTGCCGGTGCGGGCATGCTTGGAGAAGAGCTTCTGCCTCTCCGCCGATGTGACGGCGGCCTATGATCCCAACTTTGGCGACGTATATGAGAAGCGGAATTCCTCCTTTGTGAATTACGGCATCGGTCTGTGCAAGTATACCGGCAGCCGGGGCAAGGGCGGCGCGTCCGACGCCTCCGCAGAGCTGGTGGCCTATGTCCGCCGGATCTTTGACGAGAACGGCGTCATCTGGCAGATGGCGGAGCTGGGCAAGGTGGACGCCGGCGGCGGCGGCACCGTGGCGGCTTATATGGCCAACCGGAACATCGACACCCTGGACGCCGGCGTGCCGGTGCTGGCCATGCACGCTCCCTTTGAGGTGGTTGCCAAGCTGGACTGCTACATGACCTATAAGGGCATGACGGCGGTATATATGAACTGATAGACAGGATAACCGCCCCTTCCTTTTGCGGGAAGGGGCGGCTTTTTGTGTATAGGGGGCGTACCGTGAATAAACTGTAAATATATAGAAAAATTTGCATAATCCCTTGAATATTCAGCCGGAATATGGTATACTGGCCCTGCTAAACGACGGTGCAGTATCCTAGTCAGATCTGCCGCTTCCGAAGAAGGGCCTAAAAATCCTTTAAAGGGCATAGCTGTGAAACCCCTGGTGCCTGCTGCAAACGCCCAGTTTGGGGTGGGTGCTGGGCGGAAAGCGCGGACTCCTCGCGCTTGCGGATTCAGGGCGTTCCCCAATGGCATGGGGAAGCCGACCCTGCTTTCGTGGAGACCTGAACTTGTGCATGGGCGTACTCCCTTTGCGGTACTTCGACCCATGTACGACTCAGGGTAGAAACCTGTATTGCGGTGCTACCCGGCCTTGAGCCGTGAACGCTGTGTGCAGATGTAGCCTGCCTTGCGTGGGCTTGGCGGATTGGAGACCAACCCAGCTTTCTCCCCGGCCAGGGAGGGGCTGCTATTGCTCCATGAAACCCCGCCTGCAAAAGAGGCTAAGAAGCGGTTTGACTGTGGTGGAAAACACCTAGGCTGTCGTCACTGGGCAGATGGGGGATTGCAGTGCGGACTAAGTGGCAGTCGGGCAGCGCGGTGGGCAACGCCGCGCCGGGGCGCTGAAAGGGAAACCGCCCGATCGGCAACGAGGGGTGAGCCCCGGGGAAATCCAGCCCGTACCTAAGCCGTAAGATTTACTTCATCTGCTGCCGGCGTTTAGCTTTTTGCGACAGCGGAATGTGCGCCGTCCCGCCCGCAGGGCGGGGCGGCGGTTTTATCTGTATATGCGGGCAGGAGTGATCACGCTGTGGAACAGATGAAGAAAATACGGTCTTTACTGCTGGCGGTGGTCTTGCTGTTGGGGCTCTCGGCCTGCGGACAGAAGGAGGAGACCGGACAGGAACTGGTTTATCTGCCGGAAGATATTGCCTTTACCACGGCCCTGAACCGTGTGTCCAGCGCCTGCATTTCCGGCGACTCCCTGTATCTGCTGGGGGCTGCCAGAGAGCCTATGGGCGAGGCGGGCCACAGGGACCGCTGGGCCCTTTTCCGGGTGCCGCTGGAGGGCGGCGCAGGGGAGGAAATCCCATTTGAGGCGCCCTTTCCCAAAGGAAATGATGACGAGATGTACCACGCTTCTATCCGCGCCGGAGCGGACGGCGCGGTCTGGGTACTGGACGACACGGTTTTCGGCGGAAGAGATTGCGTTTATATCCTCCGAAAACTGAACCGGGACGGGGAGGAGTTGTACCGCTTCGACTCCCGGTCCGGCGAGGGGGACCTGTTGTCCCGGATGGGCTGGTCGGTCTGGAGTCTGAGCGACATCGCGACGGATGCCAGCGGCGATCTGTTCGCGCGGTCCGAAGGCGTTGTGGCGGCGCTGGATGGGGAGGGCAATATCCTCTATACCCTGAAGGTTGACATCAGGGATGAACTGTATCTGAACGCTATGTACCGTTTTGTCGCTCTGGGAGACGGCAGATTGGGACTTCTGGCTTCCCGGAAGAATGAGGATGGCGCTGAGGAGATTCTGCTGCAAACCATCGACAAGGAGGCCCGGGATTGGGGCGAGGCATATCATCTCCCGGCCAACGTGCAGAGAGTGTGGCCGGGAGATGAAAACGCCCTGTTTTACTATCAGGATAAGAAATCCCTGTATGCCTGGCACGGGGAAGAAGCAGAGGCCCGGTGGGTGCTGGACTGGATGGACGCCCGGCTGGACAGAGATGACGTGGGGTCTCTGGCCTTTCTGGCCGACGGCCGGATCGGCGTGGTGTGCTGTTCTTACAACACATTGGCGGCGGAGGTCCGTTATGTGCTGCTGTCGGAGACGGACGCCTCCCAGGCCCCGCCCAGGAAGGAACTGCTCCTGGGATGCATTTCCCTTGATTCCGATGACCGGGCGCTGATCAACCAGTTCAACAGTACCAGTCCCGACTGCTATGTCACAGTAGAGGACTATGCCGTCTATCAGGATGATACAGGATACCTTGACTGGAATGCCAGCCGGACCAAAATGGCGACGAAGATCGCTGCCGGAGAGATCCCGGATCTTCTGGACATGGACGGCCTTCCCCTCCGGCAGTTCGGGAGCAAAGGAATATTGGAGGACCTGTGGCCCTATATCGACAACGACCCGGAGTTAAGCCGGGAGGATCTGATGCTGCGGCCCCTGGAGGCCGCCTCCCAGGACGGGAAATTGTATCTGCTCAGCGACACCTTCTGGATCGAGACGCTGGTAGGCCGGAAGAGCATCGTAGGGGACCGGATGGGCTGGACCTATGGGGATTTTCTGGAGGCATGGGCAGCCATGCCTCCGGACAGCGTGCTGGAAGATACCAGAACGGGAATGCTGCAAACGCTGCTTCAAGTGAACGCGGACGCTTTTCTGGACTGGGATGCCGGAATATGTCATTTTGACGGCGCGGAATTTCGCGCCATGCTGGAATTTTGCGGCCGTCTCCCCGCGGAGAGGTCGGATCGGGACATATGGACGGCGATGTTTGACGGGGAAGCCCTGGAAATGAATACCTGGCTGGGGTCCTTCGACGGGATCATGTTTGACAGCGTTTCTTTCCATAAAGGCTTATGCGGCGGCGAGATGACATATATTGGCTATCCGACGGAATCAGGACAGGTGGGGAGCGCCTTTGGGCTGGGCCGTGAGCTGGCTATGACGGCCGCCTGCGCGGATAAGGACGGTGCATGGTCCTTTCTGCGGACCCTGCTGCTGCCCAAGGGGAGGGAAGTCGATTATGAGAATTTCCTTGACAAGGCTGATTTTGCCATCAATAAAGAGGACTTCCGAAGGATGCTGGAGCAGGCCATGACGCCGGCTTATGCGGTGGATGGAGATGGGAATTATCGTCTGGACGCGGAAGGAAACCGGATCGAGGAACCAAAGAACGGCATCAGTTTCGGTGGGTTTCACTATTACCGGTGCGACATTTACGCCACCACCCAGGCGGACTATGAACAGTTCATGGCGCTGTACGAAGCCACAGAGGTGCTGAACGACTATAACAGCGCCCTGACGGATATCATTACGGAGATTGCCGGGGCTTACTTCGCCGGAGACAGGTCGCTGGACGAAACGGCTTCGCTGATCCAGAACCGGGCAAATTTGTATATCACTGAACAGAAATAATAAAATAGAAAAGTGAAAGCGAGGAGAGCATTTCTTGGGCGCAGGCGACAATAAGGACACAAAAAAGAAACCGAAAAAGAAGGGAAAGCAGGAGAAATCCCCGGGCGTGTGGGCGGTGCAGGTGTTTTTCATCGCGATGGCGCTGTCCGCCCTGCTGAGCCTGGCCTCCGACCGGGCGCTGAACGGGGCGGGACTGGCGGTGGCCTTTGGGGTGCTGCTGGCGTTTATCCTGCTGGGCATTTTCTTCGACGTCATAGGCACGGCGGTGACGGCGGCGGATGAAAAGCCCTTTCACTCCATGGCCGCCCGCAAGACGCCGGGCGCGAAGGAGGCTATCTCCCTGATCCGGAGGGCCGATAAGGTATCCAGCTTCTGCAACGACGTAGTGGGAGACATCTGCGGCATTATCGCCGGTTCCACGGTGGCGGTGATCGTGGTGCAGTTCCAGGCGGCCTTCGGCGTGCCGGGGACGGTGATCGCTCTGCTGGTGACGGCGCTGACCTCCGGTCTGACCATCGGAGGCAAGGCCCTGGGCAAAAGCTTTGCCATCGCCAGGAGTACGGCGGTGCTCCAGCTGGTGGGACGGTTCTTGCATCTGTTCAGCCGCAAAAAGAAGAGGTGAACCCTGTTTTGATTTTAGAGCATATTTCCTCCCCGGCGGACGTGAAACAGCTGGACGGCGGATCGCTGAAACAGCTGTGTGCAGAGCTGCGGGAATTTCTGGTGGAGAGCGTTTCCCGCACGGGGGGGCATCTGGCCTCCAATCTGGGAGCCGTTGAACTGACGGTGGCCCTCCACCGGGTCTACGATACGGAAAAGGACCGGCTGGTGTTCGACGTGGGCCACCAGTGCTATGTCCACAAGGCCCTCACCGGACGGCGGGAGCTGTTCGGCACCCTGCGGCAGCTGGACGGGCTGGCGGGATTCCCCAAGCCGGAGGAGAGCGTCCACGACGCCTTTGTGGCGGGCCACGCCTCCAACTCGGTTTCCGTGGCGCTGGGCATGGCCCGGGCCCGAACCCTGCGGGGCGAGGACCGCGCCATAGCGGCCCTCATCGGAGACGGGGCGCTGACCGGCGGTCTGGCCTACGAGGGCCTCAACGACGCGGGGGCATCCGGGGAGCCGATGGTGGTGATCCTCAATGACAACGGCATGTCCATTGATCCCAACGTGGGCGGCGTAGCCACCCATCTCAGCCACCTGCGCCTGCGGCCGGGGTACTACCGGTTCAAGAAGGGCTACCGGGCCGTCATGGAGCATGTGCCCGGCGGGCGGAAGCTGTACCAATTCAACCACCGCGTAAAGAGCGGCATCAAGCGGGCCATTTATCCCTGTTCCATGTTTGAGGACATGGGCTTTACCTACCTGGGGCCTGTGGACGGCCACAATGTGGAGCAGCTCTGCACCACTTTGGCCTGGGCGAAGGAGATGAACTGTCCCGTATTGCTCCATGTGCGCACGGTAAAGGGCAAGGGCTACGAGCCTGCCGAGCTCCGGCCGGAGCGTAGCCACGGGGTATCGCCTTTTGACCCGGCGAAAGGGCCGGAGCAGGAGCGGAAGGTGGACTTTTCCTATGTCCTGGGCCACGAGCTGGTGGAGCTGGCGGGGCAGGACAAGAGAATCTGCGCCGTCACCGCCGCCATGGCGGAGGGGACGGGGCTCCAGGAATTTGCCTCTGCCTGGCCCAAGCGCTTTTTTGACGTAGGCATTGCCGAGGGCCACGCGGTGGCCATGGCGGCGGGGATGGCGAAACAGGGGATGGTCCCGGTGTTTGCGGTGTACTCCACCTTTTTGCAGCGGGGCTTCGATATGCTGCTCCATGATGTGGCGCTCCAGCAGCTTCACGTGGTGCTTGCCGTGGACCGGGCGGGGCTGGTAGGCTCCGACGGTCCCACCCATCACGGCTGTCAGGACGTGGGCTATCTGACCCAGATTCCCGGCATGACGGTGTTGTGCCCCGCCTGTTTCGGAGAGTTGAGGGCTATGCTGCGTTCCGCCATAGATATGGAGGGGCCGGTTGCCGTCCGGTACCCCCGGGGCGGCGAGGGGCGGCAGTACCCGGAGTGGAACGGGGAGAGTGCGTCGGTCCTCCGACAGGGGACGGACGTGACGCTGGTTTCCTACGGGACGCTGACAGATGAGAGCCTTGCCGCGGCGGAGCTGCTGGCGGAGAAGAGCGTCAGCGCGGAAGTAATCAAACTCAACCGCATCGCCCCTCTGGATGCCGGCGCGGTGGTGGAATCTGTCAAACGAACCGGACGGCTGCTGGTGCTGGAGGACTGCAACGAAAACGGCTCTGTCGGGCAGCAGCTGGCAGCGTCCCTGGCCCAATCGGGAATTGCGCCCAGAGCGCTGATTTTGCGGAATTTGAAGAACGTGTTCGCCCCCCAGGGGACCGTCTCCCAGCTGCGGCAGCTGCTGGGGCTGGACGCCCGCGGAGTGGTGGAACAGGTACAGGAAATATTATGATCTATTATACAGTCGGTCCTCTTGTGATCCGCACCATGACGGAAGCGGATGCTCACACCATCGCGGAGGGCGAGCGCGCCCAGGGCTACGGCACCACGCCTGACCGGTTTCTCTCCCGCCTGCGGGAGCAGGAGGAGGGCAAATGTATTGCCATTGCGGCGGAATGGTCCGGACAGGCGGCGGGCTATATCCATGTGTATCCCGATTCCCAGTGGGGGCCTCTTGGAGGCCGGGGGTATCCGGAGATCGTAGATTTTGGCGTGCTGGAGAAGTTCCGGCGGCAGGGCGTCGGCAGCAGACTGATGGATGCCGCGGAGGCCGTGGCGGCGGAGTGTGCTCCGGAGGTCTATCTGGCGGTTGGACTTCACAAGTACTACGGCCATGCCCAGCGGATGTACATCAAGAGGGGGTATCTTCCCGATGGCAGCGGCGTGTGGTACGGCGACAAACCCTGTGAGCCTTACGGCACATACCGGAATGATGATGAATTGAATCTGTATCTGGTAAAAAAACTGAGATGACAGGGGGAGCGAAGATGAACAAAAAAGACATGCGCCGCAGCGACTGGTGCCGTATCCTCCGGCGGGAGTATGTCAGCCGTGACTGCCAGATGTACGGGATCAGAGGGAAGGAGAGCCTGCTGGTGATCCGGGAGGTGACCGGACCGCTGGTTGTCCATGATCCGGAGGCTGTGCTGATTGCGGAGAAGGACTATGCCTGGGTGCAGATCGCGTTGGAGGGATTGCCCTTCTGGCTGACCGCCATGTACGATGCACAGGGGCAGCTGATCCAGATCTATTTCGATATTACCGGAGGAAACCGGTTCAATGATCCGGAAAATCCATGGTTTGCGGATATGTACCTGGACATTGTGGTGAACAGCCGGGGAGAGCTGTACGTTCTGGACCGGGACGAGCTGGACGCGGCCTTGACAGAGGGTGCGATCACGAAAGACGAATGGGACAAGGCAAACGCGGCCTGCGCGCGCTTATACGCCTATTTGCAGGAAAACCGGGAATCTGTGACAGAGCTGTGCGGACGGGTATACCGGGAGCTGGGAGAGCAGCTTATTTCCACATAAACGGCGAGGAGGAGGAAAGAAATGATAGAGATTCGAGAGATTGACGCGGCCCATAAGGCGGATATCAACATTCCCAACGAGCCGTTCCCCCTGTTCGGGAGAATGGTCCCGTCCTATGTGGATGAAAAGTGGGGACATACGGAGGCGCTTTTCGATGAGAAGGATGTGTCGGAAATGTGCTTTCCGGATGAAAATTACGACTATGAGGCCATGAAGCAGGACCATGTATTTCTGGGGGCCTACGACGGGGAGCAATGCGTCGGACTGGCGATTTTTCGGGATGCGGTCTTCTATTACATGTACCTCTACGATTTGAAGGTAGCAAGAGCCTACCGGGATCAGGGGGTGGGGCACATGCTGATTGAGAAGGCGAAGGAGATTGCCGGGACCCGGGGCTACAATGGCATCTACACCCAGGGGCAGGACAATAATCTGGCGGCCTGCCGGTTTTATCTCAAGGCGGGCTTCCACATCGGCGGGTTGGACACCAACGTCTACAAGGGTACCAGTCAGGAGGGTAAATCGGATATCCTGTTTTACATGGATTTTTAGGAGAAAGAGAAATGTTATTGCATGAATTTGACCCGAACCCGGTGGCGGTCATCAATCCAAGTGACATCCATGCGCCTGTTGCGGACTGTCCCAAGGTGGCGGTGTCCTGCTTCGAGCGGAAGACTTTCGGGCGGATGGTGGAACGGCTGGGGGCGGAACCTTTTGCACTGACCAAGTGTGCCAACATGGAGATCCCTGTCTTCCGGGCGGAGTACAAAGGCATAGAGATCGCTCTGTACGAAGCGTATGTAGGCGCGGCGGGATGCGTGGGAATGCTGGAGGATCTGTTTGCGATTGGTGTGGAGAAGCTGGTGCTGTTTGGCACCTGCGGGGTGTTGGACCGGTCCATTAAGCATTGTGGTATCATTATTCCTACAGCTGCCTTGCGGGACGAGGGAACCAGTTTCCACTATGCCCCGCCCTCGGACGAGATTGAGGTCAACCCGAAATACCGGGAAGATTTTATTGAGATATTGGACCGCCATAAATGCGGCTATACCATGGGTAAGGTATGGACAACGGATGCTTTCTACCGGGAAACAGCGGAGAAAACTGCCCGGCGGAAGGCATCAGGATGTGTGTGCGTGGACATGGAGTGCTCAGCGGTAGCCGCGCTGGCGCAGTTCCGAGGGAAAGAGGTGTTCCACTTCTTCCACGCGGCGGATAACCTGGACGGAGAAGCATGGGATTCCAGGGGGCTCAGCCAGGACAGTAACATCACTGGAAGGGATAAGGCCGCGCTGCTGGCGTTGGAGCTGGCGGCAAGAATTGCGTAAGAGGGAAATTGTTATGGGATACAGGATTATTGATCTGGCGTCATACAAGAGAAAAAGCCATTTCGCATATTTCAGTAGTTTTGCCTACCCCTACGTGGGGACCACGGCAAACGTGGACATCACGGCACTGCTGAAAAAAGTAAAGGACGAGAAGCTGCCGTTTTTCCTTGCGGCCTGCTATTGCGCCTCGCGGGCGGCCAACAGCGTGCCGGAACTCCGGCAGAGGATCCGGGAGGGCGGGATCGTTGAATTTGAACGGTGCCGTGTTTCCCATACCGTGGCGCTGGAGGACGGAACCTACTGCTACTGTACGCTGGAGGATATCCCTGACTTTCATGACTATCTGGCAGAGGGCAGGCAGGCGCAGGAGATGGCGAAGCGGCAGGCGAGCATTGAGGAGGACCCGGAAGAGACGCTGGAAAAGCTCTTTGTTTCCTCGATCCCCTGGCTGAGCTATACATCGCTGGTCCAGCCCGTTCCCAGTCCGGCGGACAGCAATCCACGGATCACCTTTGGGAAATATTTCTCCCAGGAGGGGAAGGTCCTGCTGCCTGTGTCCCTGCTGTGCAATCACGCGCTGGTGGACGGCATCCATATCGCGGCATTTTATCAGGCCATGGACCGGGAGATAGCGGAGGCGGTGCGATGAGTAAGAAAATCAGGCTGGACGTCCTCCTGACAGAAAAGAACCTCCTGGAGAGCCGTCAGAAAGCCCAGGCCACGATCATGAGCGGTCTGGTATACGTGGGCGGCCAGCGTGTGGACAAGCCCGGGACGGCAGTGGACCCGGAAGCGGAAATTGAGATCCGGGGAAGCACCCTGCGCTACGTCAGCCGGGGCGGCCTGAAGCTGGAGAAGGCCATGGCCGTGTGGCCCATCGAATTAGCGGGCAAAGTCTGTATGGATATCGGCGCGTCCACCGGCGGCTTCACCGACTGCATGCTCCAAAACGGCGCAGGCAAGGTCTACGCGGTGGACGTAGGCTACGGCCAGCTGGCCTGGAGCCTGCGCAGCGATGAGCGGGTCGTGTGTCTGGAGCGGACCAACGCCCGGTATCTGGACCATGAGATCATCCCGGAGGAGCCGGACTTTTCCAGCGTGGACGTCAGCTTTATTTCCTTAAAGCTGATTCTCCCCGCCATTGCCAACGTACTGAAGGACGGGGGCGAGGTGGTCTGTCTGGTGAAGCCCCAGTTCGAGGCGGGCAAGGAGAAGGTAGGCAAAAAGGGCGTAGTCCGTGACCCCGCCGTCCACCGGGAGGTGCTGGAGTGTTTTCTGGAACACGCCGGAGAGAGCGGCTTCACCGTGCTGGACCTGAACTATTCCCCCGTCCGGGGGCCGGAAGGGAATATTGAGTACCTGGGCTGGCTGCGGAAGGCGGCGTGGGAGGAGAAGTCGTTTGACCTGGCCGCGCTGGTGGAGGCGTCCCATGAGGAGCTGGAGCGTAAAAGCTGAACATGGGAGAGATATGTGATGCGGTATATGACAAAAGAGTGGTATATGCTCTGGCAAACATATCCCATGCCGGATAGATTAAGAACGGAATTGGAAGGGGTAGCGGCCTTATACCGGGAGGCGCAGGCCCGGGAAACACTGCCGGAGAAGCTCCGTCGGAATTTCATGTTTCATGATGGGGAAGTGCTTGAAGCCGCGGCTGGCACAGATTTTGTGATTCGATTGAAAAGTCCATATTCGGACTATCAGAAAATCACATTTCAGGACGCCGTTGTAAAACAGGAGACGCCGCCTGTGGGAGCATGGTGGCTCTATGAGGAATTGTACTGCCATAAAAGCGGCGTTGGATATGAGGCGCATATCTTGTTCCATAAGGCATCCGGGCCGAGACATAAGCAAACCCTGTTATCGGATCTTTTTGAGACAAAAATCATATGCGGCGATATTTTGTTTGAATAGGGCAGTGGACCCGAACTTGGAGGGAAAATATGACGGTGGATTTCAGTGTGAACGAGATGCTGGAGATGCAGAGGACGCTACAAGAAAAGTATAAAGATAAATGGGAGCCTATTTCTCCGGAGACAGGGAGAAGCCACCTCCTCTGGATGATCGGTGAGGCAGGGGAAGTGATTGATATTATCAAAAAAAACGGGGACACAGAGCCATTAGTCGATGCTGTCCTGAGGAAAAATCTTGTTGAAGAACTGTCGGATGTTCTCATGCACTACAGCGATATCCTGCTGTGCTACGGGATATCTGCCGGTGAGTTGAAGCAGGCATATACGGAAAAATTTGAAAAGAACATGAAGCGCTGGTAGATTTTTATTGGTTATAGGAACGACACGGAGGTGCGCATGATGAAGCGCGTAATATTATGCCCCAACCCCTACCGGGACAAGGGACTTGCTGCGGCCAGGGAGGCGGACGCCATCCTGCGCAGCGCGGGACTGACGACGGTCTACTGCCTTCCTTTCAAACCGGAGGGCGGCGACGGACAGTTTGGCGTACCCCTGCGTCCCCTCCAGCAGGAGCTGCGCAGCAGCGAACTGGTGGTAGCCTTCGGCGGGGACGGTACAATCCTGCACCTGGCACGTGCGGCCTCTATGCGGGGTGTGCCGGTGCTTGGGGTGAATCTGGGCAGTTTGGGGTTCATGTCCGACCTGGAGCTGAGCGAGCTTGGACTGCTGAAAAATCTGGCGAATGGACGTTACCGCCGGGAAAAGCGGATGATGCTGGACGTATCCGTCCTGCGGGACGGACGGACAGTGTATACCGGCAGCGCCCTGAATGACGCGGTGGTCACCAAAGGCGCGATGGCGCGGGTGGTGCGGTTGCAGATCAATACAGGGGAGGACCAGCTGGGGATTTTCTCCGGGGATGGGGTGGTGGTGGCCACGCCCACCGGTTCCACGGGCTACTCTCTGTCGGCGGGGGGACCCATTGTGGAACCTACGGCGCAGAACTTCGTCATCAGTCCCATCTGCGCCCACTCGGTCTTTTCCAAGTCCTTCGTGCTTTCCGCCGCGGGGACGGTGACCATCACGCCGGCGGAGCAGAACCGGAAACAGGTCTATCTGTCGGTGGACGGCGGCAAAGCGTTTGCCCTGCGGCAGGGGGATAAGGTACGCATCTGCCGGTCCCGGTATGAGACAGAGCTGCTGCGATTAACAGATAAGAGCATTTACGAAATTTTACGGACGAAAATGACAGGAGGCATTGGACATGAAAAATGATCGTCAGAGGAGAATTTTAGAGATCGTGGAGCGTGAGCCCATCGACACACAGGAACTGCTCCAGCAGCGTCTGCTGGAGCAGGGGATCAGCTGCACACAGGCGACCATTTCCCGGGATATCAAGCAGCTGCACCTGATTAAGGAGCCGGTGGGGCAGGGGCGGTACCGGTATACGGTGTCCAGCCAGCGCAATCGTTTGAATGTAGCGGATAAGCTGCGCAACATCTTCCGGGAAAGTATTGTCAGCATTGATTATGCGCAGAACATAGTGGTCATCAAAACCATGGCGGGGTTGGCCAACGCGGCCGCCGCCGCGCTGGATGGGATGAATGTTCCCTATATGGTAGGAACTTTGGCTGGTGATGATACGGCGTTTCTTGTGATGAGGGATACGGAATCCGCCCGCGGATTCTGCGAAGAGATACATGAGATGATAAAATGAATCTCTGCCGCCCGGGCGCTTGACCGCAGGTCAAGTGCCGGGACGGTCGTTTAAACGCCGAAGGCGGCTAAATGACGTCCTGACCGGCGGCAAACGGGAGTGGTTTTGATTCGCGACCCCGGGGCCTGCGGCGGCAGAGAAGAAAGAGGCATCGACTATGCTACAATTGCTGCATATTGAAAACATCGCGGTCATAGAAGAGGCGGATATCACCTTTGATGAGGGCTTCAACGCTCTTACCGGCGAGACCGGCGCTGGTAAGAGCATCGTCATCGACGCCATGGGCGCCGTGCTGGGCCAGCGGACCAGCAGGGATCTGATCCGTACCGGAGCGGCCAAGGCGTTCGTCAGCGCCGTATTCACCGGTGTGCCGCACTTGTCGGCACTGGACGAGTGCGGCGCTGAGGCTGAGGATGGCGAGCTCCTGCTGCAAAGGGAAATCTACGCCGATGGCAAGAACGCCTGCCGCGTGGGCGGCAGGCCGGTAACCGTGGCCCAGCTGCGGAAGATCGGCGCGGCTCTGCTGAACATCCACGGCCAACACGATGGCCAGCAGCTTCTGGACGAGGAGCAGCACGGGGCCTATCTGGACAGCTTCGGCCGTGTGGAGAAGGAGCTGGAGGGCTATACCGCCTGCTACGAGGCCATGGAGGGGACCCGAAAAAAGCTGAAAGCCCTGCAAATGGACGAGGCCGAAAAGGAACGGCGGATGGACAGCCTCAAGTTCCAGATCGATGAACTGGAGCGGGCGCAGCTGAAGCCCGGGGAGGAGGAGGCCCTTCTCCAGAGGCGGAATCTGCTGCGCAACAGCGAAAAATTCATGTCCGCCATTCAGGGAGCCGTGTGGAGCCTCACCGGCGGAGACGACGGCGGCGGCGCGGTGTCTGAGCTGCGGGAAGCCGCCGGCGCTGTCTCCGGTGCAAAAAATCTGGACGAGCAGTTCGCCCAGCTTCATGAGCGGCTTGAAAATCTCTATTCCGAGGCCTACGATGTGGCAGAGACCCTGCGGGATTTGCAGGATTCCTTTGATTTCAGTCCCCATGAGCTGGACGAACTGGAGAGCCGGGCGGACCAGCTGTACCGTCTGAAAAAGAAGTACGGTCCCACCGTGGAGGACATGATCGAGTATCTGGAGCAGCGCAAAGAAGAGCTGGATCAGATTGCCTTTGCCTCCGACACCGCCGCCAGACTGGAAAAGCAGCTGGAAAAGGAACGCAAACAGGTGATGAAAGCCGCCGGCGTATTGTCCGATGCCCGGAAGTCGGCGGCAAAGCAGCTGGAAGCCCGGATTCAGGACGAGCTCCGCCAGTTGGATATGCCCAAGGTGCGTTTTGCCATCTGCTTTGAGGAGAAGGAACCGGATGCCTCCGGCATTGATGTGGTGCGCTTCCTCATGTCCGCAAATGTAGGGGAGGAACTGCGGCCCATCAACAAGGTAGCCTCCGGCGGCGAGCTGGCGAGGATCATGCTGGCGCTGAAAAACGTGCTGGCAGAAAATGAGCTGATTGGGACCCTGGTTTTCGATGAGGTGGACACCGGCGTCAGCGGCCGCGCGGCGCAGAAGGTCGCGGCCAAGCTGGCCCAGGTCAGCCGCCGGAAGCAGGTGCTGTGCGTCACTCATCTGCCTCAGCTGGCGGCCATGGCGGACACCCACTTCTCCGTGGAGAAAGGGGAGAGCAAAGGGCGGACCTATACGAAGGTCCTGCGTCTGGACCGGGAGCGGCGGAAGCAGGAACTGGCCCGCCTCACCGGCGGCGAACATCTGACGGAAGCCATGCTGGCGGGAGCCGGGGAACTGCTGGACGCGGCGGAAGCGTACAAAAAGAGTATTTAACGGGGAAGGAAGGCGTCCATGGAAGGTATTGAGCATCTGAAAAAATATCTCTTGACGGTCCACCCGGTGCGGAAGACCGCGGCGCAGAAGGCGGAGTTCCGCCAGTGGCTGCTGCGTGAACTGAAGCGGGCGGGCTGGAAAGCGGGGGAGGAGACCTACGGAAAATTCAATGGCAGCGTCAACGTAACAGCCGGGGACCCGGAGAGGGCGGAGGTCTTTCTCTGCGCCCACTATGACACCGGGTCCAGGATGCTGGCGCCCAATTTTGTATCGCCCACCAATGTGCCGGCCCATGTGTGCTATCATCTGGCGGCGGCGCTGGTGCTTGTGGCGGCGGCGTTTCTGCTGTCCTTTGCGGTCAGTTTCCCGCTGAACCAGCCCAAATTGATGCTGCCTCTGTTTCTGGTGCTGGCAGTGGCGGCGCTGTGGATCGCGGCCTATGGGCCCGCAAATCAGAATAACGCCAACGGCAACTCCTCCGGCGTGCTGGCCCTGCTGGCCGCCGCCAAAGAAATAAACTTTGACAAACGGGTGTGCCTGGTGTTTCTGGACAACAGCGAGCGGACGCTCCTGGGCGCATCCGCTTTCAAGAAGAAGCACGCCGAGCAGGCGTCGAAGCGGCTGTTTCTCAATCTGGACTGCGTAGGGGACGGCGCGGACCTGCTGCTGATTCCTTCCAAGTACAGCCGCTGGGATGGAGGATTGGTTGAGGCGCTGGAAGAAGCTTTCCCGGAAGGGGAGGAGATGCGTCCCCATGTGCTGACCAAGGGCCTGCAATATTATCCCTCCGATGGGCGGAAGTTCAAGTTCCATGTGGACCTCTGCGCCTGCCGGTATCTGGCGGGACTGGGGTACTATATTCCTCATCTGAGGACGAAAAAGGACACCATGCTGGAGGAGGGAAACGTGGCCTACATCGCCCACAGTCTGGCGCGGTTTTTGCCGAAATATTTGGATGAAGAGAGGCAATAAATATTCCGTTTTCCGAGCGGCATGTCTTTAGGCATTGGAGGTGAATATGAAACTGTATTTGGTCAAGCCTGATCTGATCTATTATGAAAAATACAACGACATGATGTCCGAATGGTATGCAAGCAAAACCCAGATAGCCCCATGGTTCCTGGATCATACAATCCAGTCCATTGATGAGTTTGCTCAGTTCGTCAGGATGTTAGACGATTGTGAACATGGGATCGTTGATAAAAGATTCAGTGCCACATCATCATTTTTTGTAGTGGATGAAAACGACGGATTGATAGGCGCTGCCAGTCTGCGTCATTATCTTACAGTTGAAGGATTTCATTCCTGGGGGCATATTGGATATGGCGTCCGTCCCGCTGAACGCAAAAAGGGCTATGCTGTTCAGACGTTAAAAATGATGCTGGAGCAGGCAAAGAAAAAGGGGATATATAAGGTGTTGGTCGGTGTTCATGACGGTAATATTGGTTCATGGAAAACCGTTGAGAAATGCGGAGGAGTTATGGAAAATGTTGTACATATAGAAAATGATGATGAACCAATTCGCAGGTATTGGATCGACATAGAGCGGGACTGACGATTGCATTTGCGGAGTAGATCTAATAAATATCCTGGTGACAAGGATATATATAGTAAACGGCAAAAGTATTTGCCGTTTACTCTGCGTGTCAAAAAAGATGCTGCGCATCTTTTTTGAGGGGGTCTCGCTACGCTCTGCGCCTCGGTTGTCCGCTTACAGCGGACAATTCGACGCTCGCTCTGCGCAAAGTGTTTTTCCCACGTACACGCCGCGGGAAAAACAATTAAATTTTATTTGCCGCCTGCGGGCGGCAAACTCCTGCGGAGGGCTTTTTTGACAGTCTGAGTAAACGGCAAAAGTATTTGCCGTTTACTATAATATCAAAATGCCGTTTCGCTCGCCCCTGCGGGGCAACCGCGAAACATGGCAAACTATAGTAAGCGCAATTTTTAATTTCGCTTACTATAAATATTCACCGGTCTTGAATTTGGAGATATCGGGGACACGGAAGCAAACTGGGAGATAAACGGGTCACTTCCGTCTATATGTGGGGGCGCACGCGGTGCGTCCCCACATTATTTTGTTCCGCTATTCCCTCCCGCATTTCCCGACAGGATTTTCCCTCTCCGCCTGCTACAATGGGTAAAACAATGAACAACGGAGAAGGGGACAAGCTATGAAGATCGCCAATATCACCCTGGACAAGCCCGCGACCGGGGAACTTCTGCGGCTGTCGGGCTATATAGTGGCAGGCTTTTTTGCCGCTGGGTGCTGCCTGGAGGGCCGCGCGCCGTTGGCGGCGGGGCTGATCGCGGCCTGTAAGCCGGGGAGGAACGCCATGGCCGCGCTGCTGGGAGGCGTGGCAGGGAGCTTCGCCTTCCTGTCCTTCGGTCCGGCCCTGCGCTGCTGCGGGATTTTGATTCTGATCTACGCGGTGCTGTCCGCCTTCCGGGATACCAAATGGTTCAGGCAGGGATGGTTCCGGCCATTCACAGCCGCCGGGGCCGCGCTGTCGGTGGAATTGGCCTACGCCCTGCAAATGGGGCTGGACAGCGCCAGCCTTCTGCGGATGGGGGCCAGCACGGCGCTGTCTGGCGTACTGTGCCACTACTGTGCTCTGGTACTGCGGGAGACGTCCATCCCCCGCCGGAAAGCCGCCAGAGAAGCTGACGGCCTGCGCCAGCGCCTGAAGCTGAGTGCAGAGGCCCTGAAGTCTCTGGGAGAAGCATTTGCTCCGCCCCAGCCTAAGAAGGAGGAGAACCCCGCCGTCATTTTCGACCGGGCGGCGGAGGTGGTCTGCCGGGGCTGCGCCCTGCGGGAACTGTGCTGGAATAAAGAGTACGTATCCACCTTCAATACCTTCAACGACGCCACGCCCATCATGCTGGAGCGGGGCCGCGCGGAGGCGTCGGATTTTGCCTCCCACTTCTCCGCCCGCTGCATCCACTTCCCCCAGCTGCTCTCCGCCATCAACACAGAGGTGACGGCTCTGCTGCTGCGGCGGCAGTACCGCCGGCAGCTGGCAAAGGAGAGGGAGCGCAGCCGCGGGCAGTACGCCCAGCTGGGAGAACTGGTGGCCCAGGCCATGGCGGCCCCGGAGGCCCCCGCGGCCACGGGGCGGGAACTCTGCCACGAGGTTGCCCTGGGTTCCGCGCCCAAGGACGGCCAGCGGGTCTGTGGAGACAGCATGAACTGGTTCCGGGTAGGGGGGATGCTGTACCTGATCCTCAGCGACGGCATGGGCAGCGGCCGGGAGGCCCGGCGGGAGAGCCAGATGACCCTGCGGCTGCTGGAGCAGTTTTTGCAGGCGGGAATCGCCCCGGAGCCAGCTCTGCGGACCCTCAACGCCGCCCTGAACCTCCGCAGCGACGAGCAGGGCAGCTTCACCACCATTGATCTGCTGGCGGCGGACCTCACCACGAAGCAGGCGTCCCTGTATAAGTACGGCGCGGCCCCCACCTACATCAAGCGTAAGGGGACGGTCCGCCGTCTGGCGGGAACATCCCTGCCCGCCGGACTTCAGGAGGCCAATGCCGAACCCCAGGCCATCCAATTTCCTCTGGAGGAGAATACCTTCCTGCTGATGATCAGCGACGGCGTAGCCGACGCGGGAGACGACCGGTGGGTCCAGGACCTGCTGGCGGGCTGGCAGGGGGAGGACCCTAATGTGTTGACCAGCCTGGTCCTCCAGGAGGCATACCAGCGGCGTCAGGGTGATGACGACCGCAGCGCCCTGTGTCTGTATCTTCCCACCGACAGACGCGGGAAAAGGGAGGTGTAGCGCGCGAAACAGGAAATACAGAAAAGTCCCGGAATTTCCGATTCTTCGGAAATTCCGGGACTTTTCCCGCAATAGGGAACCTATCCCACCTGATTTACCACGCCCACAAACAGCGGCACGCCGCTCATGCGGACGATAAACAGGAAGGGCCGGTCCAGGTCCATGACGCAGACATCCTCCGGAAGGAGAGGCATCACGCAGCCGTCCACCGCAATCATCGTAACCGCCGCGGCTTCCACGCCCTCCTCGTCCACCTTGACCCTGGCTATCTGTCTGGCGCGGGTCAGGCAGGCGTTCAATGAGGTGAGACTGGAAAAATCGGCCTTACGCGGGTCCTGGGCATCCTTGATGCCCAAGGCGTCCAAAGCGTCCATCAGGTCCAGATCGGAATTCACATCAAACTTGGGTACTGACCACTGGATGGTTCCATAGACCGTGTCGCTGCCGGAAAAGTCCAGGCTGGACAGCAAATCCCCATTTTGCAGCAGCGTTTCCGGGGTTACCCCCTCGTCCGGAAGGACGAAAACCATTTCGCCCAGCCGCGTGGGCAGGGCCGCCGCCTGATATCCCTCCCGCCGCAGGAAATTGCCGCTGTCCTCCCGGTGCATGAAGTCGATTTCGGCTTCCGTACCGGAAGCGTTTGTAAAAACATCCGTCTCCGTCAGCCGGGACCAGAATTCCGTATCCCACCCCGCCCGGTAATACAGGGAGGAAACCAGCAGCATGACCGTATCCGCAAAGGTCTGGATGACCGGCCCGTTCCCGCCGATCAGGCCGTTGGTCCGCTCGCTGACCCAATCGGACACAGCCTTGTCAGCCTTGAAGGATCCCATGGGGACGGAGAAAGCCCCGGTGTAGTATTGATCCGCAAGTACATCCAGCGTCTCCTGAACATACCCGCCATCCATCCTGTTGTTAAGCCAGATAGAATTAGCCAGCAGCAGTGAATCCATCCCATTGTCCGTATAGAGCCCCTTCCATACCCGGGACGCCTGGGCGGGGAGGTCATCAATCCCGTCCGTCTCCATAGCTTCCAGAATTTGCGTCCTGCTGTCTCCCGCCGCACACTGGGCCAGCAGGGCCAGAGCGGACCACAGGGACAGCGGAGAGTAGACAATGTTTTCCCCTTTATAGCTATTGAGCACTAATGGAATACTGGCCTCCGCAAAGCGGCTCAGGGCGGTAACATCCGCCTCGGTGAGCCCATCCTTCCGCAGGGTGTTGAGAGCGGAGAAGTCCGGATAGACTGGCTGTGCCAGCGCATAAACAGAGGAAGTGTCGGGGACCGTCGGTTCTTCCGGAGCCGACACGAGGTCTGTTGCCGCAGGAGCCATCTCCTCCGGAACAGCGGCGGGCATACGGCATCCGCTGAGGGCTAGCAGCGCGGCTAAAAGAACGGATATCCAGCGTTTCATGGTCACGTCTCCTTTCATGGGTGCAACTGAACAAATAGACGCAGATTGGGAAGAAAATGTTCCTCAAAAAGAAAACTGCGTCAGCCATCCGGTTAAAATCTGTACTGGGCGTGAATATTGTTACAAGTTTATTAATTTCCCGCCTCAGGTCTTCCTTTTAAAAGACGAATATGATAAAATTTTGGCGAATTTATCATTTCCTGCGAGAAAGGGAGACTGCCCATGAGAAAGAAACCTTCCCTGAAAAAGCTTCTGGCTTTAACCATGTGCGTGGTGCTGACGCTGACGCTGCTGACGGGGGCCGCCTTTGCGGTGGAGACCTTTACTACCAGCGAGGAATGCATTGCCATGATCAAGGAATTTGAGGGCTTCCGCTCTGTTCCCTACACGGACGAAAGCGGAGCGTGGTATATTGGCTATGGTACGGAATGTGAGCCCGGAAACTACCCCATGGGAGTCTCCGAGGCGGAGGCGGACCAGCTGCTGCGGCAGCATCTGGCCCAGCGGGACGAGTTGCTGGTCAACAACTTCCTGCTCCAGTACGGCGTATCCGTCAATCAGGCTCAGTTTGACGCCATGGTCAGCCTGACCTACAACCTGGGGGCCCAGTGGATCAATCCGGAATACCGGTTCTGCTCCTACCTCATCAACGGAATCCACCTCTACAGCGAGGAGCAGATTGTCAACTCCATCGCCACCTGGTGCCACTCCGGGACCGCGGTGCTGGAAAATCTGGTGACCCGGCGGCTCAGGGAGGCGTTTCTGTTCCTCTATGGAGACTATGAATTCAGGGACGTTGCCTCCCGCTACTGTTACATAGACTTCGAGCCAAACGGCGGGCAGAAGGACCCCGGCCAGGACAGCCGGACAGTGTTCTATCCCACCGGCAGCATCTACGGCCAGCTTCCGGTGCCTACACTGGCGGGGCAGGAGTTCCAGGGCTGGTTCACTACCGACGGGGTGCAGCTGACGGGGCAGGAGACCGTGGTGAGCTCCCTCCATGTCTACGCCCGCTGGTCCAACGGCGGTACGGTGATCTCCGCGCCGACCACTACCCAGCCCAAGGTCGACTACTCCTCCTGGGTCAACCCGTACAGGGATGTGAAGGAGAGCGACTGGCACTATGAATACGTCCGGGAACTGAGCTATCACAGCATCATCAGGGGCTATGACGACAGCACTTTCCGTCCTGACAACACCCTCACCGCCGGGGAGGCGTTGAAGCTGCTGCTGGTGACCGCTTTGCAGATCGACCCGGGCAATGCCATTGACGGCCACTGGGCGTCCAATTACCTGGCTTTGGCGGAGAGCATGGGCTGTCTGACGCCGGGAGAGATCGCCAGCCTGGACGAGCCGATCGGACGGCTTGCTATTGCGCGGATTGCCGTGATTGCCATGGGACTGGAGCTGAAAACCGGGCCTTCGCCGTTCAGCGACATTGACGATCCCTACGCCCTGACCCTCTACGAGGCGAGGATCGTCACCGGGGAGATCGAGGGGAGCCAGCGGTACTACAAGCCCTATGACGGCATCACCCGGGCGGAAATGAGCGCCATCGTGTCCCGTCTGCGCGGCTACTCCGCGCCAAATGATCCCGCCCGGTCCGGGTATATCAGCTACAGCAACAAGCTGATCCCCGTGGATTGGAGCGTACCCGCCGCGCCCTATAACAAGGACCTCTTTGTCCGGGACGGCAGCCGACTGTATTATAATGATCCCGCCTATACCACCGAGTGGGGCATTGATGTGGCCCGGTACCAGGGGAATATCGACTGGCGGAAGGTAGCGGGAGCCGGCGTGCAGTTCGCTCTCATCCGCGTGGGAGGGCGTTTTGCCGAATCCGGGGATATCTATGACGACGCCAAATTTGAGGAGTATCTGACGGGAGCCCAGGCGGCGGGACTGAAAACCGGCGTATATTTCTTCTCTCAGGCTATTAATACCACCGAGGCGGTGGAGGAGGCCCTCTATACCATCGGAAAGCTGGGCGGCAGGGCGCTGGAGTATCCCATTATCTTTGACTGGGAGATTTACTCCAAGACGGCGCGAAGCTACGGCGTAAGCAAGGAAACTTTGACGGAGTGCGCCATTGCTTTCTGCGATACCGTGGCCCAGGCGGGCTATACGCCCATGATCTATATGGGCCTGGAGGTAGGCTACACCCGGCTTGATCTGAGCAGGCTGACCCAGTATGATTTCTGGTTTGCCCAGTACAACAGCAGGAATCAGCCGGACATGTACTACAATTACCGGATCTGGCAGTACACCGACAGCGGCAGTGTTCCCGGCATTGATGGAAAGGTGGACATGGATCTGGCCTTTATCCCGTATTATTGATATGATTGCCAAAGGCGCGGACCGGAAACCGGTCCGCGCCTGATTTTTGGGGAGAGGGGACTTGCATAAGAGCCCCCGGCGATCCCGCCGAAGCGGGGCTCGCCGGGGGTGGAAAAGGGAGAAGAGAACAGCGAATGAATTACAGCGGCATGATCCCGAAGATAATGGCCACGATCATGCACAGAATGGAGAATCCCCAGACATACATGAAGCTGCACTTGATGTGGTCCTTGATGTCCACGTCCGCGAGACCCACGCCCAGCAGGGTGGCGGGGACCATGGGGCTGATGAAGGTGGCGCAGTTGCGGCAGACCACCATGGCCACCGCGATAGGCAGCGCCGCGATGCCGAAGCCCTCGCCGATGCCGATCATGACGGGCAGCATGCCGTAGAAGTAGCTGTCGGTATCGAAGGCCAGCGCCAGAGGCACGGACAGGATGCCGATCACGATGGGCAGGTGACGGCCCAGGAAAGCGGGCAGCACCATCTTGATGAGGTTGGACATGCAGGTGACCACGCTGGCGACTTCCACATCGCCCACGGTAACGCTCTTGACCAGTACGCCCATCAGCACCGCCGCGCCCATCAGGGTGGAGCACATCATGAGGGCGGGACCGGCGTGAAGGTTGATGATCTTCTTGTGCATCTTGGAATCAAGGCCGTAGTTGACCAGGATGGCGGCAGCCACGCCCAGCATGAAGGGCACGTAGCTGGGGAACTCGTCCCAGATCAGCAGGGCGATGACGCCGATGGTCAGGATCACGTTGAAGAGGAACAGCTTGGGACGGGCCAGATCGTTATGCTCGGCCTGGGCGGCATCATCCAGAACCACGTCGCCCTCCAGCTTGGCCAGCTTGCCGTTGAGGCCCGCGCCCCGTCTCTGCTCCTGCCAGCCGGCCAGTACGGCGTGGGCCAGACAGAGGATGACGCCGAAAGCCTGGATGGGCAGCAGAGTGCTCCACAGATCGCTGGCTTCGATGCCCAGCACGGTGGCCGCCCGGGCGGTGGGGCCGGACCAGGGCATCAGGTTCAGTACGCCCATAGCCAGCACGCTCACCCGCAGCAGGGTGGTGGGCCGCATGTGCATTTTCTTATACACCGGCAGCATGGCGGGGATCACGATACAGAAGGTAGACGCGCCGCCGCCGTCCAGATGGCCGATCAGGGCGATAACGGTGGACATGACCGTCACGCCGATGACGCTATTGCCAACCAGTTTCATCAGCTTGCCGATGATGACGTCGAACATACCGGCGTCGGTCATGATGCCGAAGAACAGCACCGAGAACACGAACAGCGCGGCGGTGGGTGCGGTTGAGTTAAAGCCCGACTTGATGAGGGAGCCTACGTTGCCGATGGAGTAGTACCCGCCTGCCACCAGGACCAGCGCCAGGATGAAAGGGAATACGATGAACGCGATGCTGGGGAGGGTCTTGCTCTGGAACAGGGTGATCACGATGGCGATGATACATACAAAGCCAAGGATGCCAACAACTATTTCAGACATGAATGATTTCCTCGCTCTTTCTTTTATTTGTTGTTTGGTTTATCTGCGCATGGAACGGGGATGGCGCGTCTGTCTTTACTCTTCCGGGTTATAGGGCTTGATCTTCCGGACGACGTCCAGGATGGTGCCGTCCCGGGCCTCCAGCACGGCCACCACCTTGTCCTCCCACTCCAGGTCATCGGGGCGGCCAACCAGGGAGTAGGCCTTTTCCTTCAGCTCCTCGATGGTCACATGGGGGATGCCTGCGTTGTCCAGGCACTCGATCAGGTCCGGACGCAGGGGGTTCACGGCGATGCCATAGTCGGTGACCAGCACGTCCACGCAGTCGCCGGGGGTGGTGACGGTCACCACGTGCTCGCACACGGTAGCCATGCGGCCGCGGGTCAGGGGCGTGACGATGATGCAGACCTTGCTGCCCGCCGCAGTGTCGGGGTGTCCGCCGGGAGCGCCGCGCAGCACACCGTCAGAGCCGGTGAGGACGTTGACGTTGAACCCGGTGTCGATCTCCAGCGCGGCCAGCACCACGAAGTCCAGCTTGTTGACGAACGCGCCCTTGTTGGCGGGGTTGGCGTACTGGCTGGCGGACATCTCGTAGTGTCCGGGCGTGGTGTGGATGGACTGTACCGCGTCCAGATCGAAGTCCTGCACGTCGATGACCTTGCCCACCTTGCCCTTCTTGAGAAGCTCCACCATGGGGCCGCAGATGCCGCCAATGGCCCAGCCCATCTTGATGCCCCGCTGGTCCATGTACTGCTCCAGGAACAGGTTAGCGGCCAGGGACGGCCCGCCTACGCCGGTCTGGAAGGAGAAGCCCTCCTTGAAGTAGGGAGTGGAGGCGATGACCTTCGCCACGTTTTCCGCCATCATCAGGTCACGGGGATTCTGGGAGATTCGCGCGGCGGCGGAGGCGATCTTCTTGGGGTTGCCGATGCTGTCCACCACGACCACCGCGTCCACGTCGATGGCCTCCACGCTGGCGGGCATGTTGGGGAAGTCCA
The DNA here is from genome assembly GCA_014799845.1 of Oscillibacter sp. Lineage (GTDB taxonomy): Bacteria > Bacillota > Clostridia > Oscillospirales > Oscillospiraceae > Pelethomonas. The sequence goes on from JAAVHF010000047.1 coordinate 71,666, forward strand.
CCAGGCAGTCGGTGACCACCACCACGTGGTCGGCGTACTTGGCGTCGCTCATGGCGTAGCCCATGGAGCCGCAGTCGCTTTTTCCGCCCACGCCCCGGCAGTTGCCCACGCAGTCGCTGGTGGGCGCGGCGATAAAGGCGATGTCAATATGTACCTCGCCGCCCTCGATGGCCCGGGGACGTCCGCCGTGGGAACGGATAATGGCGGGGGTCTTCAGCTTTCCGGCGGAGACCACCTCGCCCATGCGGCCGCGGATGCCGCTGGTCTGGATGCCCACTACCTTGCCCTGCTCGATGTAGGCGGCAATGGGGTCGTGGGCGTTGCCCAGGCTGCTGGCGGCGATGGTCAGGTCCTCCAGACCCAGCTCCTCGATGCGATGGAGTATATTCAGGAGAATCATGTGGTGCACTATCCTATCACTCCCGACACCATCATCTTCACCGAATACAACGAGAATCTGAAGCTCATCAATGTGGGCTACGACC
>JAAVHF010000048.1 GCA_014799845.1 Oscillibacter sp.
CAGTTCTTGGAGATGATCTCGCACAGGGCGCGGGGCATGACGCAGCCGTTGCGGCTGAGGGCCATGTTGATGGTAGCGGCCTGGTCCAGGATGGGCATGATGCCCACGTCCACGGGCATCCAGATACCGGCGGCGCGAATGGCCTCCAGCCAGTACTTGAACTGGTCCATATCCCAGCACAGCTGGGTCATGATGTAATCAGCGCCCTCGTCCTGCTTCTGCTTGAGGAATCCGATGTCGGCTTCCAGGCTGCGGCAGGCGATGTGGCCCTCGGGGGAACCGGCCACGGCGATGGTGAACTTCTCGCCGAACTCCTTGCGCACGAATTTCACCAGCTCGGTGGCGTAATGCAGGTCGCCGCCGGTGCCGGTCCAGCCGAAGGGCAGGTCGCCGCGCAGGGCCAGCATGTGGTTGATGCCGTGGGCCAGGTAATTCTCCAGCTGCTCCTTGATGCCCTCGCGGGTGTTGCCGATGCAGGTGAAGTGGGTGACGGGAGTGCACTTGCCGTCCTTCTGGATCTTGTCCAGCACTTCCAGGTTCTTGCCCACGTTGGTGCCGCCGGCGCCGTAGGTGCAGGAGATATAGTCAGGGTTCAGGGTATACAGCTGCTCCAGCACGCCGCCCTCGCCGCACAGCTTCTCCATACCGGCGTCGGTCTTGGGGGGGAACACTTCGAAGGAAAATGCTGCTCTCTCTTCAAAAATGTCGGCTACGCTCATGATAAATAGTCCTCCATAGGTAAAATATATTTTTCAGCGGCACCGCCGCCATGGGTTACGAAATTTTGTCGGCTTCGCGTCAAATTATCTTTGCATATCCGTTTCCGGATCGCGTTTCAATTTGGCAATTTCCCTGAGGATTTCTTCTTTGGTTTCTTTACTTTCAATTGCCTCAAGAGAATTGATCAGCAGTTTTAGATAACTCTTAAGAATTGTAAATCACCCATACAAATACCCCTTCAGATCGGCGTAAACGAATATCTTTTCAACAGCCCGGCGGTATTGGTATGATACACCACCGCGCCGTCGGCCAGATCTTCCCTTTCGATCTCGGCCCGGGGCTCCAGGGCGCGGATGTAGGCGTCGGTATCCTCCACGGACACCTCCTGGAAATCCACGTCCCGCATTTGATTGTTGCTGCACTGGTTGAAAATCTCGCAGCAGAGCTCATATTCTCTCATACCGCTTACTCCGCCGCCACGATGACGCTGCCCGCCGTCAGATCGGCGCTGACCAGCCGCCCGGTGATGGTGGTCTTCATGCCCATCACATCCTCGAAGATCAGCTTGTCGCCGTCCACATTGATGCTGGCCACATACTTGCACAGGACGTTGTCCTCCTGCTTCTCATTCTTATAAATAGTAGAAAGGCACATGGGAATCCCCTCCTTTTCGCAAGGTCGTTGACGTTACTTTTTCTTCAGCTCCTCCAGGGCCGCGGACAGGTAGCCGTTGGCCTGGTCGAAGGACTCCACCGCGTGGAGCAGCTGGTGCCGGGCCTCGCCGTCNAACTGGGCGGCCATGTCGCNNAGCTCCTTGGCGTGGTGGATGTTGTGCTCCAGCATGTACTGGAGCACNGCGATNGTCTGGGCNCCGCCGTGTTCNTGGTGGTGGTCTCCCTCGTGGGTATGGGTGTGGGTNTGGGTATAGACCTGNCCGTTTTCNTCGGTATGGGTGTGCTCATGGACNTGCTCGCCGTGGGCNTGGCTGTGGTCGTGATCAAAATGTCCCATGNTGGATCAGCCTCCATTGTCATATTGACATAATTTTAACTAGATACACTATACAGCAAATTTTCTCCATTTGCAAGGAGTAGAAGCAGAATATTTGACGAAAAATTTTTGTGAACTTTGTGAAAACAGACAGTTTGTAANAAGCCGCTCGAAAAATGCTGGACATATCNGCCAGGACGGTGGTATAATANCCACAATCNGCCNGGTTGCTNGCGGCTCTATTTTATTGATAGTGCCCAAAGCCGCCGGCTATTTGTGTGAGGAGGTTTTTTTGTGATTAGTTTCATCATCTGTCTTGCGCTTCTGGTGGGCGGNTACTTCGTCTACGGCAAAGTCGTAGAGAACACCTTCGCCCCCGACGACCGNGAGACCCCCGCCGTCAAGATCAACGACGGCGTGGACTACGTNGTGCTTCCCCAGTGGAAGCTGTTTCTGGTNCAGCTGCTGAACATCGCGGGCCTGGGCCCCATCTTCGGCGCNCTNCAGGGCGCTCTNTGGGGACCCATCGTGTTCCTGTGGATCACCTTCGGCACCCTGCTGGCCGGCGGCGTCCACGACTACTTCGCCGGCATGATGAGCGAGCGCAACAACGGCGAGTCCATCTCCGAGATNGCCGGCATCTACCTGGGCGGCGTGATGAAGAACGTNATGCGCGTGTTCAGCGTGGTGCTGCTGATCATGGTGGGCACCGTGTTNGCCGTGGGTCCCGCGGGCCTGATNGTCAAGCTGTTCCAGGAGAGCGGCGCGACGGGCNTCGTGGCNACCACCCTGTTCTGGCTCATCATNATCNTGGTNTACTACTTTATCGCCACGTTNCTCTCCATTGACAAGATCATCGGCAAGGTGTATCCCATTTTCGGCATCTGCCTGATCGTCATGGCCGTGGGCGTNGCCATCGGCATNTTNGCCAATCCCGACTACACCATNCCCGANATCTGGAGCAANTTCCGCAGNATGCATCCGGCCAGCACCCCCATCTGGTCCTTCATGTTCATCACCGTGGCCTGCGGCGCCATTTCCGGCTTCCACGCCACCCAGAGCCCCCTGATGGCCCGCTGCATGAAGAGCGAGCGCCAGGGNCACTTCGTGTTCTACGGCGCCATGGTCTGCGAGGGCGTNATCGCCCTGATCTGGGCCGCTGCCGGCTGCTCCCTGTATGAGGTCACCGGCGGTCTGAACACCGGNCTCCAGGCCGTTCTGGCCAACGGNCAGTCNGCCGCNATCTANGANGTGTGCGCCAAGACCATGGGCGGCATCGGCATCGCCCTTGCCATGCTGGGCGTCATCGCCTGCCCCATCACCTCCGGCGACACCGCTTTCCGCTCCGCCCGTCTGGTNCTGGCNGACTGGNTGAAGCTGGANCAGGGCAGCTATCGCAACCGCCTGATCCTCTGCGTCCCCGTGCTGGGCATCGGCGCTTTCNTGGGCATCGGCAACGCGCTGGGCTTCATTGACTACACCATCATCTGGCGTTACTTCAGCTGGACCAACCAGACCCTGGCCATGATCGTGCTGTGGGCCGCNTCCATGTANCTCTTCTANGACAAGAAGAACTACTGGATCACCGCCGTCCCCGCNACNTTCATGAGCGCCGTGTCCGCTACATACTTTGTGGCNGCTCCCGAGTGCCTGCACCTGAGCACNGCNATNGCNTANCCCGTNGGNATTGTCGTNGCNGCCCTGTTCCTGGGCATCTTCCTGTACAGCATCAAGAAGCGGAACGTCCGTCCCCAGTATGATACCCTGAAGAAGTAACATCCATCCATACAACCTGGCGGCGGAGGGGCGGTTTTCCCACCCCTCCGCCGTCCTTTTGGAGGCGCCATGATNTTTAAACCAAAGCAGNTAAGCCAGGAAGGGCTGGACNNNGANNCCCTGGCCGCNGACAANAAACGCTGCCGCCGNTACGGCCCCTGCGGCGTAGGGGAAAAAGCCCTGTACCTCAACAGCTTCTANATTGACCGGTGCTTTTACGTCACCCTCTCNTCCGTCCGCCGNATNTTCAAGCGGGTGGCNATGAGCAAGGGCGGCTTCACCGGCAAGGGCATGTTCGCCTCCATCCCCTATCTGGTGGTGGAGTACGANGNCGGCAGGCAGAAGCAGTGCAACTTCAAGCGGGAGGAGGACGTGGANCTCCTGCTGGAGCACTTTGCCCGGNTNNGNCCGGANGTCCCCCGGCTCAGNGAGGANGGGGAGCGCCGTCTGGCGGANAAAGCCGCCCGGGANGCNGCCCGCTACCTCAAGGANCTGACNCCCCAGGCTCANANGGCCTGGGACGACCTGGAGAANGCCAANTCCAGNCTGGCGGACAACCCCGCCTTATCCAGCCGTCTGGCCCGCNCCGCCAGNACCAAGCGCAACAGNGACCGCTCCAACCCGGCCTACAAGTGGGTGGCGCTGACCATCGTCCTGCTGGGCGCGGCGGCGCTGGTCTANGGCGTGTGGACCTGGCTGAANAAGAACGGCNCNGGCGTTTACTTNCTGCTNTTNGGCCTGGCGGCGATTTTCTTCTTNTCCGGNGCCAACGTNCTGCCCACGGCNCGGAACAANAAAAANNCCGTNGCCCGNGAGTGGGAGGACGCCAAGGCNTCCATGAAAGAATATGTAGGCGAGGGNAAAAANTTCCCNGTNCCCTACTGGTANGCCCACCCCATTGTNCTGGACCGGATGATCCGCATTCTGCGGGAGGGNCGCGCCCAGANCTGCGGGGAGGCTNTGGAGGTGCTGAAAGCGGACCTGANAGCNCTCAATTCTTCCGTCCAGGTGGAGCAGGAGGAGTANGACGAGGTGGTCTGCATCAAGCCCATGTTCCTTTTGCAGGAGTACCAATAGANTATCNTACGGANGCTCCCGGCGCGGAAAAACCGCGCCGGGGACTTTTTTCCCTTCAGCGGGCGCGGGCGGCGAAAATTTATTTCTGTATACTACCACAGTCGTATTGACAAACAGGTACGACTGTGGTAGTATAACGCTGGTAGTACTACTGGCGTCTTATAAGGAGGAATGACCGATGGACGTAAAACTGTTTGATTCCGAGCTGAAAGTCATGGATGTGCTGTGGAGGGAAGGCGACAGGCCCGCGCGGCAGATTGCCGACACTCTGGAGGCCGAGGTGGGATGGAATGTCAACACCACTTATACGCTGATCAAGCGGTGCATGAAAAAGGGGGCCATCCAGCGCACGGACCCTGGTTTTCAGTGCCATGCGCTGATCCCCAAGGAGGCGGTGCAGGCCGCTGAGACGGACGAACTGGTGGGCAAGCTGTTTGACGGCTCCGTAGACAAGCTGTTCGCGTCCCTGCTGGGGCGGAAGAACCTGACTGCTGAGCAGATCCAGCGGCTGCGGGACATTGTGGGGGAACTGGAATGAATCTGCTGCAAATGAGCTTCACCGGAGGTGTATTGATCCTGGCGGTGATCGTGCTGCGGGCCATGGCTCTGAACCGGCTGCCCAAGGGAACGTTTCTGGCCCTGTGGGCGGCAGCGGTGCTGCGGCTGCTGATACCCTTCTCCATCTCTTCTCCGGCCAGTGTGTATGCCCTGGCGGAGCATGTGCAGGCCCGGACGGCGGTTACTGAGGCAACCGCTCCTGCGGAGGTCCCTTCGCCGGCTGCGGTTCCGTTCGCGTCCGGCGCGGCTCCCGCCGTCAGCAGCGGCACGGCTGCTGCTGCCCCGGAGGGCGGACTGTCCGCGGACGTCTGGCTCTGGGTGTGGCTGGCGGGCACGGCGGTCTGCGGAGCGTTCTTCCTGCTCTCTTACCTCCGCTGCCGCAGGGAGTTCCGGACGGCCCTGCCGGTGGAGAACGCGAGGCTGCGGGGCTGGCTGGAAAGCCGGCGGCTGCGGAGGACGGTTTTACTGCGGCGGTCGGACCGGGTGGGCGCGCCGGTGACCTACGGGATAATCCATCCTGTTATTATTTTCCCAAATGCTACGGATTGGAGCGAACTATCCCGGCTGGTCTATGTGCTGGAGCACGAGCTGACGCACATCCGCCATCTGGACGCCCTGTGGAAGCTGATGCTGGCCTTTACCGCCTGCGTCCACTGGTTCAACCCGCTGGTGTGGTGCATGCTGGTGCTGGCTAACCGTGATATGGAACTGCGCTGTGACGAGGCGGTCGTGCGGCGGCTGGGCCTGGAGCGGCGGTCGGAGTACGCCCTGACGCTGATCTCCATGGAGGAGAGAAAGAGCGGCCTGGGGCCTTTCGCCAGCGCGTTCAGCAAGAATGCCATCGAAGAAAGGATACGTGCAATCATGAAAATCAAAAAACGCTCCCTCGCCGCCATCCTGGCGGCGGTGGTGCTGGTCTGCTGTGTGGGGGTCGCTTTTGCGACATCGGCGGCAGGCGAGTCTGATATCCCCTACCCCCAGGTCCAGGATGGGACCTTCACCAAGGCGGAGCTGGACCGGCTGTCGGAGCTGTGGTTTGAGGGCTACGGGGACATGACCGTAGCCGCCTACCAGCAGAAAATGTGGATCGAGTTTGACACCCCGGAGGACATCGCCCTCATAGAACGCTACGGGCAGAACAGCACTGGCGGCGGGCGTTTCGGCAGCCCGGAAGTTATTCTGCCGGAACAAGCTTTCTGTGACTATTTCTTCTACGTCTGCGAGCCTCTGACTGCGGAACACTGGCAGGACCGGACGTTCGCCAGCATAGACCTTGCCAGGATCGACGACACCCACATGGCGTCTGTCGAGTACACCTACACCCTGCACGTTCCGGACGCTGAAAAGCTGACGGTAGGCGAGTACGAACAAGCCCACGTCGACATCCGGACCGGAGTCCGGGACATGCTGTACGCGGACCCGGCGGAAGCTGACCTGAACGCTCTGTCCCAGCGGCTGAGTACGGAAAACCTGACCGTTACCGTGGAGGGTAAGATGATGTGGCGCGACACCCTGGGCAACTTCACAGATGTATCGGACGATCCCGACACCGCCCTCTACGCCCAGTCCTCCCGCGAGACCGCCGCCGAGTGGGACCGTCTGCTGACCCCTTACGTGCCCTTCGGCCTGACTTATGAGTTTGACGACCCGGACCTGGACGGCAACGGCCTGACCATGTGGTTCGAGGGCAAAGAGGTACGGGGCATCTACGACGAGCAGGAGCACATCTGGATTACCGAACACGCCGGGACCGGCTTCTCTGACGGCGCGGTGGAGCTGTACACGGTCTACACCGACGGCAGGCTCGCCGGCCTGCGCCTCGCCACAACCGAGGAGCAGGCGGGATTTGATGAAGACCGGCAAAACAATGCCAGGGCGCGCATCCCCCTGGGCATTGCCACACTCGCGGTGGAGCGGCGGGAGTTTCCCCGGGCCGCAAGGGAGGATTACGACGCGCTTCTGACTCTGCGGCGGGAGGGGTATCAGGACGAATCGCTGGAGTCCTTCAACCGGCGTCTGCTGGACTGGGCCAACGGGAACCCTGACGCCTACGACCGCATCAGCTGCGACGTGATCTGGAACGACTACGGCGTGAATCTGAGTACAGACGAGCGGATATTCGTCTCCCTGACCTGCGCCCTCTCCGGCACGGAGAACGGCATGATGATCCGCGCCCTTCACACCGGCAGGCCGGCGGAGGACCCCGGCTTCTCCGCCAACATGCCCGAACAGGCCAGAATCAGCGAATACGCGGAGAAATGCGTTACGGAGTGGTGCAATCTATACTATGATATCTCCTATCATATCGCGGACAAGTCCGCCGTCACCGTCCCGGAGCGGGACGCCTGTGTGAGCGGGATGATGAACGCCATCGACGCTTTCTGGCTGAACACGGATTTCGATACGCTGCTGCAAATGACGGAAGAAGATATCGCCGCACAGTTCAACGTCTGGGCGGAGGAGAACAGCACCGAAGGCGTACAACTCAACCCCGTTACTGCCGATAACATCTTTTTTGAGCACAGCGCCGAGGGGGAAATCGATTAAACGATAATGGCCGGGGCATACGCCCCGGCCATTTCTCACCCGTTCGCCACCGTATACAGCGAGTAGAAATATTCCTTCTTCTCCATGAGATCCGCAAACCTTCCCTCCTCGCATACCCTGCCGCCCCGCAGGACGAAAATGCCGTCATACTGCTCCAGCAGGGCTTCCTCCAGCCGGTGGGTCACCACGACCCGCGTCAGGCCATCCAGGTGGAGGATCGCGTCCGTTACTGAAAACGCGGTCTGATTATCCAGCGCCGCTGTAGCCTCATCCAACAATAAAACAGGGGTCTCCCGCAGCAGGCACCGGGCGATGGACACGCGCTGCCGCTCCCCGCCGGACAGGCCGCCGCCATTCTCGCCGCAGCGGCAGCTTTCGCCCTTCCGCTCGATCACCTCGTCCAGCCCCGAGCGGTGGACGGCCAGCTCCAGCTTATCTTCCGGGAAATCGCGGAACATGGTAATGTTCTGATATAATGTATCGTCGAAGAGGAACACGTTCTGGCCGATGAGGCTCATCACGTCGTAGAGACTGTCCGGGTTCACCTCCCGCAGCTCCCTGCCGTCGATGGCGATGGAGCCGCTGTAGCCGTCATAGGCCCCCATGAGGAGATTCAGCAGGGTGCTTTTCCCCGAGCCGGACGCGCCCACCAGGGCGTATTTCTTCCCGGCCTCCAGCCTCATGGACAGATCCTTCAGCACCGGCTCATCCGGCTTGTAGCCGAAGGTCACGTGGTCCAGGGTGATAGCATCGTCCAGCCTCGCGGGAATGGCCTCGCCGGAGCGGCCCGCGTTCTCCGCCGTGACCTCCGCCAGCTTCTCCACCAGCGCGGCGGCGGCCTTGCGGCTGGCCCAGTACTGGGGGATGGCGCCGATGCCGTTGACCAGAATGCCGGAGAGATTCACAAATACCACCACCGTCCCGGCGGTAATGTCCCCGCGAATCGCGAGATATGCGCCGGTCAGGAAAATACCGAACTGGAAAATGATGCCGAAACAGCCGGACAGGTCCCGTACGTAACCGTCGAAATATCTCCGGCGGCGCTTGGTGTCCTCAACGGTGTGGTTGGCGGCGTCAAAGAGCTTCTGCGCCTCTTTTTCCGCTTTGAAGCTTTTGATGACGGAGAAGCCGCTGAGCAGGTCCTTGACCTGGGCCATAAAGCCCTCGTTCTGATCGCTGACGGCCTTAGCACGCTTCGCCATCGGTCCGCCGCTCACCACCGCCAGAACCAGGGATGGGATGCACAGCAAGACGGACAGGGCCGTCATGAGCGGACTGTACCAGCACATCATTGCCAGCGAGCCGGCGCACAGCAGTACGTGCATGAGCAGGGTAAAGGAATTTTCAAGGTAGTCCGTTTCAATGGCTGCCGCGTCATTGGTCAGGGTGGACAAGTACCGTCCGGTGTTCTCCTGTGAAAAGGCGCTGATGCTCTTGGCGGACAGCCGCCGGAAGGCCAGGGACTTGTACTGCTCCATCGCCTGATGAATAAAGACGGCGCGGCTGGAGTAGCACCCCAGGTCCAGGACCGCGTTGCACACCAGCAGCCCCAGCACAAACCGGAAAATAAATCTGAGCCGTTCCAGGTCTCCCGCTGCGATCGTATCCAGCACCGCGCCCAGTATCCAGGACACGGAGAGGTTCACAACCAGCGACAGGGCGGTAAACGTTATGCCCGCCGTGAAATGCAGGCGGTTTTTCTCGTAAAAGGCGCGGAAGTATTCCCGCGCGGCGGGAGTTCTCTTATTTCTTTTCATCTTTTTTCTCCTTTTCTGCTTTCCATTCGTTTCCTTCCAGCAGCGGTTTTTTATCTCCGTCGCCGACGCTGACCAAGTGGCCCTCCGTCTGCATCAGGCATCGGGCTGTATAGAGAAACGGCACCAGCTCCACTCCGGTATATTGATAGTAGGCGCTGCTGGTCCGGTCCTCCAGCTGCAGCTCCTCCCTCCGGATAATGTGCAGTTCACACAGTCCGTCCAGGATTTCCCGGACCTCCTCCAGCGGAAGGCGCAGGACCCGCGCCAGCGTCTCCGCCACGTACAGCCGGAACCCCTGGCTATGGAGATACTCCAGCAGCTCCAGGCATCCCGGCTTCGCCAGCACCGCGAACAGCCTACGGTACATATCGCGGGGCGCGAAGTAGGCGTCATAGCCTTTCTCCGGCTTGGGCCAGACGGAAGCGAAGGACATATCCTCAGCATGGATGCTCAGCATGAACCCGCCCTCCAGCCACGCCTGACTGGTCATCAGATATCGGTTCCCGGATTCCCTGTCCTCCTGCTCGCAGTTCTCCAGATAGCCGATCTCCGGGAATTTTCCCAGCCCCGCTATCAGATTCTTCATGGCGGTCCAGTTCAGGCGGCACAGCTGGTCAAACCGGTCCTTCATAGGCACGCCCGCCATCCACCGGGCCACGGTGTCGTGGACATCCACCCGCTCTCCGCCCTCCCGGCCGAAGAGGGCGTCTATGGTCACGCCCAGCTTGTCCGCGATGGCGGGCAGCAGGGCCACGTCCGGCGCGCCGCCGTTCTCCCAGCGGCTGACCGCCTGGGTGCTGACGCCTGCCGCCTTGCCCAGCTCCTCCTGAGTCAGGTTCTGCTCTTTCCTGTATCTGGCGATTTGTTCGCCGAGTAACGCATTGTCCATGCGGAATCCCCCTTGTTCAACGGATGTTTGAATTGTACATCAAACTTTGGTTGAATACAAGGCATGTGTTTTTGAGTAAAATCAATTGCTGGTTTAATTATCTCCGCCCGCTGGCAAATTTCACGTTTCGGACAGGAACCGGATATGAAAAAAGTCCTTTTCAAGAGCGGTTCTTCGTAGTATACTGGAATCAGGGACAGCGCAAATGGAGAAAGGGAGGAAGCTTATGCGGCAGATCGTGTGTGACGAGTGCAAAAAGCGGTATGATTACGACAAGGACGAATTTTGTCCCCGGTGCGGGGCCTTCAACCAGCCGGTAAAGCTCTGGACCACCGACGGCCAGGGCAATGTGCGGCGGGTGGACGGCGTCAACGAGCAGAACCACGCCGGGTCCTTCGTTCACGGCGAGGTACATAAGGAGAAACGGGTCCGTCAGGCCAGGGGGATGGACTGGAGCGGGAAAACAAAGACTGCCCCGCGGCAGCCCCAGCCGGTCCGTCCCGCCGCGCGGCGGCCGAAGCAGCAGAAGAAGCGCCTGCCCGAGGTGACCAGAATATTCCTCTGGATCGTGGCAATTCTCATTATCACCAATTTTATCCTTCCGCTGCTGAGCCTGCTCCTTCGATGGATTTAAAATAGAAAAATGCCGCCTCAGGTGGGGCGGCATTTTTTCGTGTATTTCATGATTTCCCGGACATACTATGCCAGAGCATGCGAGAAAAGAGGGAAAACCATGAAAAAAGCAGTTTGTACGTTTCTGGCGGGCGTGTTCCTGCTGCCTGCCGCCGCCTGCGCGCGGCCGGTGGAGCCGGATTTGTCGGATTACGCTTCGGGGATGGCGGAGATCCCGGTTGAGATCCTGGGAGAACTGGACGAGGAGACGCTGGCGGATCTGGTGGAGGAGCCGAAGTACGTGGCGCTGACCTTTGACGACGGCCCGAGGGAGGACACCACCACCCGGCTGCTGGACGGCCTGCTGGAGCGGGGGGCGGCGGCGACGTTCTTCGTCATCGGGCAGCAGGTCCCCGGCAATGAGGGGCTGATCCGGCGGATGAAGGCGGAGGGGCATCAGGTCGGCAACCACACCTACTCCCACGTCCGGCTGATAACGGCGGACATGGATACGGTAGTGGAGGAGGTCCACAAGGCGGAGGCGCTTCTGACGGAGGCGGCGGGAGAGGGCAGCTTCTGGCTGAGGCCCCCTTATGGGCGGATCGGGGCCGAGCGGGCGGAGCTGATCCACACGCCCATGATCTACTGGTCTGTGGATCCCCAGGACTGGAAGCTGCTGAACAAGGACAAGGTGGTTGCCGCCGTACTGGACGCGGTGCGTCCGGGGGACATCATCCTGCTCCACGACTTCTATTCCACCAGCGTGGACGCGGCTCTGGAGATCGTGGACCGGCTGCAGAAAGATGGGTATGATTTTGTCACGGTGGAGGAGCTGTTCCGGATACAGGGCGTAGAGCCGCAGGCCGGGGTGCTGTACGCGAGGCCGGACCGGACCAGGAGCCTGGATTGAAGGCCGGTTAAGAAACTGGCAGCGAAATTCAACAGCGGCTCCATTGCGGCGGAGGGAAAGTCGTGCTACCATGGGGATGGGCCCGGAAAACAGGGGGACGCCTCTGCGGAATGAGGAGCACGGTCATGGAGATTGGAAAACGGATTCAACAACTGCGGAGAGAGAAAAATCTGACCCAGGAGCAGACTGCCGCCGCCCTGGGCGTCACCAGCGCGGCGGTGAGCAAATGGGAGACCGGCGCCGCCGTGCCGGATGTGGCGATGCTGTGTCCGCTGGCAAGGCTGCTGGGGACTACGGTGGATCAGCTGCTGGATTTCCGTCCGGCGCTGGAGCAGGAGGAGATCAACGTACTGCTGGAGCAGCGGCAGAAGCTTTTTGAGGCGGGGAAGGCCGCCGAAGCGGCCGCCTCCTGCGAGGCGCTGCTGCGGGAATATCCGGATGATCTGCGGCTGAAATGCGCGGCGGCGGGCCTGTATATCATGTATGTTCCGGCCATCTGTGACGCGGGCGGGATGGACGACCCCATCGGCAGGGCCGTTTCCCTTCTGGAGGAGAGCCGGGAGAGCGGCGACCCGGTACTGGCGGCCAGCTCCCGCAGTATGCTGGTGAACCTCTATGTCATGCGGGAGGAATACGACAGGGCGCTGGCGGTCCTGGACGAGGAGCCGGAGGCGCGGCAGAACATAGGGACGGCGCGGGCCAACATCCTGCTGCGGAAGAACGAGCTGGACGGGGCGGAGAAGCTGTACCAGAGGGAGCTGTGGTCCTCCGGCCGGAATGTGGTTCTGAATCTGATCGGCATGTACAATGCCGCCAGAGGCCGGGAGGACTGGGCGCGTGCCATGGAATGCTTGGATATTGCGCTGGAGGCAGAGAAGGTTCTGCGCACGGAGGAGCTGGGCGGCCTGACAGGTTCCCTGCACATGCTGCGCGCGGAGGCGCTGCGAAAGCAGGGACGGCCGGACGAGGCCATGGAGAGCCTGACAGAGTATGTGGACCGGAGTCTGGCCCAGTGGGCGCGGCTGAACAGCGCCGAGGCGCTCCACAGCGCGTTTTACAACAGGCTGGATGTGCGCGGTTCCGGCATGTCCGCGGCCTATCTGGCAAAGTATATCCGCGCGGCGCTGGAGGAGAGCGAAGAGCTGGCGCCCCTGCGGGAGCGGGAGGACTTCCGGTCCCTGCTGGCGAGGCTGGCGGAAGCGGGGGCGCAATAAAAATGAGGACTGTCCGCGTTTGGCGGGCGGTCCTCATAAACGGTCCAGATACGCTTTTACCTGCCTGTAATTGGTAAAGCGGATCACGCGGAGGTGGTCCTGCGCGTTCAGCATGGAGGCGATCCGCCCATGGTTTTTCCTGTTGAACGACCAGACCATCCGCAAAAAGGAGAGATCGAACCGGCTGACGCACTGGTCCGGCATATCGGGCCGCACCCGGCCCCGGTATCGCAGCTCCCGGCGGAAGATGTTCAGCACGCACAGGGGCGGAGGGAACTCGAACCAGAAAACCGTGTCCGCCAGAGCCAGCCTTTGGGGAAGGGAGCGGAGATTGTTGCCCTCGATGATCCAGGCGGGCTTTTGCGCCCTGGCCCGAACCAGACGGTCAAACTCCTCCTCAGGGGTGACGTCCCAGTTGCCCCGCCAGTAGATCTGGTCGATGTGGACCAGGGGCAGTCCGGTCTTTTCGGCCAGCAGGAAGGAGAAGGTGGATTTGCCCGCGCCGTTGCTGCCGATAATCAGAATACGGTTCATAAAATGCCTCCCCGGCCGCAGAATAAAGAAAACCGCCCGTACAGACGACGGGCGGTCTTAGAACCTGTATTCTACGGTTGTGAATACAGGTTCTTCCTCTGGGGAATCATCCCCGGACGCTCATGATGTTCAGAATCAAGGTCAGGATAATGAACACAGCGCCGATCCACTTGGTAGCCTTGGCCAGCTTGGCGTCCAGGGTCTTGGCCTTGCCCTTGGACATGAAGGTGTCGGCCATACCGCCGATCGCGCCGGACAGGCCGGCGCTCTTGCCGGACTGGAACAACACCGCCAGGATGATTGCCAGGCCGCACAGCAGCTGCAGGATCGTGATAAACAGGGTCATGGATACATACCTCCCAAGTTTTAATGGAAGCGCGGGCGCGCAAAATTCCATTTCACAGGACTTACATCATAGCACACCTTGTCCGCAATTTCAAGAGGGAAGGGACGGATTGCCGGAAATTTTTTCTTCCGGCGCTCAATCCGGCCTGATGACGGCTTCTCCGGAGGCCAGGGAGGCGGGCACGTCAATGACCCGCTGGTTCCGGCTGCCCCGCCAGGGGAGGGACAGGGTCCGCTCAGCCAGGAGGAAGGGCCCGTCCACCAGCACGTCCAGTTCGGCAAGCAGCTCCTTCTGCGCCCGGGAGCCCTGGTCCCGCAGATGCTCGAAGGTCCAGCCGCTCCAGGCCCACACGTTCAGATTGTGCCCGTGGGCGGTTTTTGCCAGGGCCAGACAGTCCTCCGGCTGGGCGAAGGGGTCGCCGCCGGAGAGGGTGAGGCCGTCGGTGAGGGGATTTTTCAGCAGCAGGGCGGCCACCTCCTCCACCGTCATCTCCCGGCCGCCTTCGGGGTCGTGGCTGTCGGGGTTGTGGCAGCCGGGGCAGTGGTGGGGACAGCCCTGCACAAAGCAGGAGAACCGGAAGCCGGGGCCATCAACGATGGAGTCCTGTACCAGGCCGTAAATTCTCATGGGTACACCTTCCCTTGCGTTTCGTGTTGTGTCTTATCATAGCACTTCGCCGCCCCGCTGTCAAACGCGGGGCGGCGAAAACATCAATGTGCGTTTATTCCGCTTCCATAATGGTGATCTGGTCGGCGGTGTAGTCCGTCTCCCGGAGGATGATGTCGGTGATTTTCGCCACATCCTCCATTTGCAGGCCGTCCTCGGCGGCGGAGACCACCACGCTGATGCTGTTCTCCCCCATGAAGGCCACGCAGTCGGCGTATCCCTTGGCGATGATCAGGTTCTCGACCTGGCCCTCCAGCATGGTGTAGCCCGCCAGGGTCTGGATGGCCCGGTTGGCGTCGTCCAGGGCGCTCTGCTCCACGTTGTCCTGGGCCGACGCCTCCCGCAGCAGGCTCAGGGCGTTGTCCCGGGACTGCTGGCGGCTGAGGCGGGCGGTATCAAAATAGCTGCCGGCGCTGGCGGCGGCGGTACCGGTATCGGTAGCGGTGCCGGCGGGCTCCTCGGCCAGGGTGGTGGGCACGCCGCCCACCAGGGCCGCGTCGCCCAGGACCTTGGTGGCGCCGCCGTTGCCGTTTGTCCCGGCCTCCGTTTCGGATTCGCTGCTCTGCTGGCCGATGGCCGGCGTCTGACTGCCCGCCGGGGCCGCGCCGTCGGCCACGTTGCCCGCGTAACGCCAGTTGAGATAGACCGCCGCGCACACAAAGAGCAGCACCGTCGCCACTACGGCGTTCCGTTTCCATTGGTTCCTCATCGTTTTGTTTCCTCCATATTACCTTATTATTTTCAGTCCTGATCCGCGCTCCCGGCCGCCGGGGAGGATTGCCATTTCACCACGGCGATGCGGTCGCTGCCCAGTCCCGTCAGCGCGGACACCGCCGATACCACCTGAAGCCGCACCGCGTCGTTTCCGCCGCCCTCGCAGACCACCAGGGCCCCCCGGTACTGGGGATACGTCTCCTGGGTGACCACCACGCCCCCCGCGTCCGTCACGGGCTGGGTGGAGCGCTCGTAGCTGTCGGGGGTCTGGACGCTGCCGCTGTAGCGGAGGGAGCTGTCCTGGGCCAGCACCCGCTCGCCGCCGCTCTGGAGGGTGAGCATCACGTCCACCCGGCCCACGCCGCTGATCTTTCCCAGAATTTCCTCCATGGCCGCCTCCGTCTGCGCCAGGTCCGCCCGGTCCCCGGGGGAAGAGGGCTCCGCCGGACCGGACTCCGCTGCCTTCTGCCCTGTGGGCCACAGCAGCAAAATTGCGCCCAGCGCCGCTACCAGCAGCACGTATTTGTACTTGTTCAACACCGCCAGGGGAGCCGTCAGTTTTCGTTTTCCGTCCTCTCTTGCCATTCCTCGTCCTCCAGCCAGATCAATTTTTCGGCGGGGATCCCCACCTCCTCCTCTATGCACCTGGCCAGTTCCCCGCTGTACGGCCCCCGGAGCACCGCCGCGTCCGGAAGGGGGATGCCGCTCTCTCCCGCCGCCGTGGTCACCGTCACCGTACAGGTCAGTCCCAGCCGGTTTGCTTTGTCCCATATATATGCCTCGGTTTTCTCCGCTATGATAGCGGAAAGCGTGTCCTGCTGATTTTTCCGGTAGACGGCGGCCTGTTCGCTGGCCTGAAACGCCGGCGCCGCCGGCAGCTCCAGCTCCGCCCAGTCCTGAGCGGCCAGGGGGCGCAGGATCGCCAGCGCCAGCAGCAGCCCGCCGGCCAGCCGCACCATGACCTGCTCCTTTCCCTGGGGAGCCAGCTGCCGGGCCAGACCCCCGGCCAGGGAGGTGAGGACGATGCCCAAAAGCCAGGATTTCACAACTTCACCCCCAGTCCTTAACCCGGCGACAACGCGGTCACGGAGGAGATCAGGGCGATCAGCAGCAGCACCGCGGACGCGCCCGTCATGCCCAGCACCAGCCCGAAGGCGTCCCCCAGCATGGCGATCAGTTTCGTCAGCTTCCTGGGTCCTGCCGCCGAAGAGACCAGCGACGCCCCCTGATAGAGCAGGTACTGGCCTCCCAGGTGCAGAAACGGGGCCAGACACGTTCCCAGAAGGGCCAGGGTCCCCGCCGTCCCCACCATGCCCCGCAGCAGTCCGGCTCCGGCGAGGACGCTGTCCGCCGCGTCCGACAGGATGCCGCCCACCACCGGCACGGCGGCGGAAACGGCGGACTTGGCCAGCTTGACCGCCTGAGCGTCCGCCGCTCCGGCGATGGCCCCGCTGACGGTCAGATAGGTGGTAAAGAGGACCAGCAGGCCGCTTAAAATCCAGCCCACCGCCTTTTTCAGCAGTTCTCCGATCCGCTCCATGGCCTCGCCCTCGATGACCGCGCCTGCCGCGGCGGTGCCTATGTAGAGATACACCATGGGCAGCAGGAGCTTCTCAATGACCGTCAGCAGCACGCCGGAAAAAAACACCGCCCCCATTTGCCGCGCGGCCGCCGCCGTCGCGCCGCCGGAGGCCGCTTCCGCCGCCGCCAGCGTGGGCAGCAGCGCCTTGCTCAGGAAGCTGATGTCCGTGATCGTCTCCCGCCCCAGGCCGATGAAGGCGTTCAGGTCTCCCGCGGCCGAGGCGGTGATCCACAGCGCCCCCGCCGCGCCGCTCCAGCGGCTGACGGCCTCCCGCCCCGCCGGGGCGGCGCTTTCCACCGCGCCCAGGAGGATCACTCCCGCCATGATGCCCGCGGCGGACCGGGCCCCGGCAAGCAGGCCGGACTTCCACTCTGTCAGCGCGTCCTGGATAATGGCATGTATGCCGGAGAGCAGGCCGAAGCTGTCCCCGGCGTCCCCGGTGACCAGCGCCGCCGCCTCCGGCGCGGCCCGGATCAGCTCCTCCGGCAGCTCCGCCGCCAGGGCTTGTCCGCCGAGACAGAGAGAAAATATGAGTATAAGCAGTATCCTTTTCATGGAAAGTCCCTTCTCCGCGTTTTGTCATACGCTCAAAAAAATCCTGTCAGCAGCGTGACGACCGCCTTCAGGAGCGGGAGGGCGATCAGCAGGGACGCGGCGGCCCCGGCGGTCTCCACGGCGGAGGCCAGGGCCTGGGAACCGCCGTCCCTGCACAGATCGGCGCAGAAGCGGGTGACCAGCGCCGCCGCCGTGGTCCGCAGGAGGACGGATATGTGCGCCGTCTCCACACCGGCCCGCTGGAAGAGGCCGCGAAGCTCCTCCAGCAGGGGCGCGGCCTCCGCCAGGCACTCCGCCAAAACCACCGCCAGAACGGCAATGGTCAGCAGCAGCGCCTGCTCCGGCGTCTTTCGCCGCAGCAGGGTCACCGGCAGTACGCATATGGCGCATAGCGCCGCCAGCTTCAGCAGTCCCACGGCTAAAATCCAAACAGCGTCTTGATCAGCTGGAACAGGTCGCTGATCTCCCGCACCAGCATCATCATGACCACCACCAGTCCCGCCAGGGTGGTCATCAGCGCCTGCTCCTCCCGGCCCGAGCGGACCAGCAGCTGATTGAGCACGGCGACGACGATGCCAATGGCCGCGATTCGAAAAATCAGATCAATATCCATCGTTTACAGTAAGACCAGGATCGCGAGGCTGGCTCCCGCCAGGCTCAGGGCGGCGGTGATCCGTCCCTGGGACGCCTGACGGGCAGCTTCCTCCCGCAAAAATCCGGCCAGCTCCTCTCTTGTTTCCTCCACAGCGTCTGTCAGTGTTTCGCCGCCCTCCGGCAGCAGCGGCCCCAGGGGGGCGAGCAGCTTTCCCAGAGGGGACGGCAGCGCCTGTACGCTCTCCCGCCAGCAGCGGGGGAGGGAGGCTCCCTCCGCCCCAAGCCGCTCTGCCAGCGGTTTCCATAAAAAATCCGCCCCCAGTCCATCGGTCAGGATGTCCTCCAGCAGCTCCGGCAGCGGCGTCCTGCGGACCCGGATCTGGTAGCTGCATACCGCCAGGTCGGCCAGCAGGGCCCGTCCTATCTTCACCGGCAGCATCCCCTCCCGCCGCCGCGTGAGACACCACAATCCCGCCCCGCCCAGCAGCAGCAGCGCGCCCAAAAGCTTCATACCAGCCGCTCCACCCGGCTTCGCCGGTCGCTTCCGCGGCCCTCGATCAGCACCGCCCTCCGGAATACGCCGCAGTCCAGCAGCTGCCGCCCCACCGGCCTGGTTTTCAGATCCGCCAGAGAGGAGGCGTGGACGGTAGCCAGCAGCGCCGCGCCGCAGCCCGCGGCGGCGCACACCGCCTCCACGTCCGCCGGAAGCGCCACCTCGTCCAGGGCGATGACCTGGGGCGTCATGGCCCGCAGCAGCATGGGCACCGCCAGATGCTTGGGGCAGCCGTCCATCACGTCGGTGTGGCACCCGACTTCCAGCTGGGGGCGTCCCCGGTGGACTGCCGCCAGCTCGCCGCGCTCGTCCACCAGCGCCACCCGGCAGGGAGGAGAGTGTTCCGTCCCCTGGCTCAGCAGCCGTACCAGGTCCCGGAGAAGGGTGGTTTTCCCGCCGCCCGGCGGGGAGAGGATCAGGGTGCTGAGGGTCCTGCCGTCCTCCAGCAGTTCCGGCAGGACCGGCAGGGCCGCGCCCTCCCGTACCCGCGGGATGCGGATGGACAGGGATGAGACGTCCCTGACGCCCTCGTTGATATTCCCGCTGGGCAGAGCCGTTCCGCACAGGCCGATCCGGAAGCCTCCGGCGGCGGTAACATATCCGCATCGTATTGTTTCTGACGCAGTGTACCGGGAGTATTCGGTTGCCCTGTCCAGAACCTGTTCCAGGTCGCTTCTTGTCACCATTGCCGCCGGGAGCGGGGCCTCGCCCTCCGGCAGGGTGAGGTATACTGGCCGGCCGATCCTGAGGCGGATTTCTTCTGTCCGGGCCTTTTGCTGGAGCGGCAGGGTCATGGCCGCTGCCCGCAGCCGTCCCGGCAGCAGGGAGCAGGCTTCCTCATAGCGGGAGGCGGCGTATTCCTCTGTCATTTTTATCATTCCTTCCTGGTGGGGGTTCCTGGTTCTAATGTATGAGGGGTTGTCCCTGGGTATGACAGGGGATTTATCTGCCGCCGCTGCGCGGCGGCTTTGCTGCTAATCTTGCTTTAGATTCGCCCTGCCCGTGGGCTGGCCGCAGGCCAGCCCACGGGGGCTGGGAAAGCCCCGGGGCTGCGAATCGAAACAATTACCGTTTGCGCCGGTCGGGCGCGAACGAACCCTTGATTTATATAGAAAAATAGATTAAGATAGAACCACCAATGGAGGAGGAAACGAAACATGATTATCACCCAAAAAAAGCCCCCGGAAGAAATTTTATCCCTCCTGGGGGAAGCAAAAAAAGTAGCCCTGGTTGGCTGCGGCCAGTGCGCTTCCGCCTGCCAGACAGGCGGTGAGAAGGAACTGGAGGAAATGAAAGCCTTCCTGGAGGAAAACGGTAAGGAAGTGGTCGCCGCCGTCCTGCCGGACGAGTGCTGCCACAAGATGCTGGTGAAAAGGGAACTGAAAGCGCTCAGGGACAGCGGCGCGGAGGCCATCGTGGGCATGTCCTGCGGCGACGGGGTGCAGACCGTGGCCGACAACATCCAGCTCCCGGTCTATCCCGCCAACAACACCATGTTCCTGGGCCAGATCGAGCGTATCGGCATTTTTCACGAGTACTGCCGCATGTGCGGCGACTGCGTTCTGGGCCTCACGGGCGGCGTCTGCCCCATTACCAAGTGCGCCAAGAGCCTGGTCAACGGTCCCTGCGGCGGGCAGAAGAACGGCAAGTGCGAGGTCAACCCCGAAAATGACTGCGCGTGGATTCTCATTTATAAGCGCCTGGAGGCCATCGGCCAGCTGGATAAGCTGGGCCAGACCCGCCCTGACAAGGGCTACGCCGGGGTGTCCTATCCCCGCCACATTAATTTAAGGGAGAAGAAATCATGAGTGAGCTGCAAAAAGCCTTAGAATCCGGCGTTTTCGCCGTTACTGCGGAGATGGCTCCGCCCAAGGGCTGCGACTTCTCGGAGCAGCTCGCCGCCGCCCAGCTTCTGCGGGGCAAGGTCCACGCGGTCAACGTCACCGACATGCAGTCCGCCTGCCTGAAGGCGTCCTCGCTGGGACTGTGCATCCATCTCAGGCAGGCCGGGCTGGAGCCCATTCTGCAAATCACCGGACGGGACCGCAGCCGCATGGCGGTGATGGGGGACGTGCTGTCCGCCGCGTCCTTTGGCGTCGACGCCGTCCTGGCTCTTACCGGGGACCACCCGGTGGTGGGGGACTGCAAGGAGTCCAAGCCTGTTTACGACCTGGATTCCGTGGGCATCCTGCGGATGCTCTCCCGGATGGAGGAGACCGGGACGGACTGCGGCGGGAATCCGCTTTCCGGCCCCGCGCCCAGGTTTTTCAAAGGCGCGGCGGTCACGCCGGTCTACGAACCCCGGGCTTTGCAGATCAACAAGCTGCGCCAGAAGGCGGAGGCCGGGGCAAGGTACATACAGACCCAGGGCATTTTTGACCTGGACCAGTTCCGGGATTTCCTGGAGGACGTGGACAAGGCGGGGATCGATGTTCCCATTATGGCGGGGATCATTCCGCTGAAGAGCGCGGGGATGGCCCGGTTCATGAACGGGAACGTCCCCGGCATTGCCGTGCCGGAGGAGATGATCGCCCGTCTGGACGCCGCGGCGGCGGAAGGGAAGGAGAAGGGCGTCAAGGGCCTGCCCGCGAAGCTGGGCATGGAGCTGGCTGCGGAGCTGATCGCGAAGATCCGGGCGGAGAAGCTCTGCCCCGGCGTTCACATCATGGCCATCGGGGCGGAGAAGAACGTGCCCGGGATTCTGGAGATGGCCGGTGTGCGGATATAAGGCGTTTTTTCCGAGTGGAAAGAGCGAAAATTGCTGAAATTCCTTGTATTTCTGCCGTCCGGGAAGAAAATTCTTCCCGGACGGCCGGGCAGGGCGGGAAACATTTGGTCATTCCGCTGAATTTTCAGGACTTGCCAAAAAAACCGAAAAAAAGTCCCCGGTGGGGGGATTTTACACTTGCTTTTTCAAGGCGATTTTGTTAAAATGAGCACAATGTATTGTGAAAATTGTGACAATACGACCATAGCCCGATTTTCTATTTGAGAGAAAGGAGCAACGGAAACACAACGCTTTGTGTTTTCCAACATTCCGACTATGAAACTGATCACTGTCGAGCAAATGGAAGCTGCCACCGAACGGCTGCTGGAAACTGGCCGTCAGGTGGGCGCGGACTCCTGGCAGCAGCGCGTCAAGAACCAGACCCCTCATTGTAAATTCGGCGAGGAGGGCGTCTGCTGCCGCATCTGCTCTATGGGTCCCTGCCGCATCACCCCCAAGGCCCCCCGTGGCATCTGCGGCTGCGACGTCCATGGCATCGTAGGCCGCAACTATCTGCGCTTTACCGCCGGCGGCGCGGCCACCCACTCCGACCACGGCCGCAGCATCTGCCACACCCTGTACCTGTCCAAGGAGGGCGGCAACTACACCGTCAAGGATCCCGAGAAGCTGAAGAGGATCGCCGGCGAGTGGGGCATCGAGACCGAGGGCAAGGATATCTATGATCTGGCCCACGAGGTTGCCGAGACCGCTCTGATGGAGTACGGCAAGCCCTTCGGCATTTCCCGCTGGCTCTCCCGCGCTCCCGAGCACACCCGCGAGCTGTGGAAGAACGCGGGCATTGAGCCCCGGGCCATTGACCGCGAGGTCTCCCAGTCCCTGCATATGACCCACATGGGCTGCTCCTCCCTGCCTGAGGCGCTGATCCGCCAGTCCCTGCGGGCCGGCCTGTGCGACGGCTGGGGCGGGTCCATGTGCGGCACCGAGTTCTCCGACGTGCTCTTCGGCACGCCCAAGCCCGTTGACACCACCGCCAACCTGGGCGTCATGGAGAAGGACATGGTGAACATCGTTGTTCACGGCCATGATCCCTCCCTGTCCGAGATGATCGTGTTCTATGCCCAGGATCCCGAGATGATCGCTCTTGCCAAGGAGCAGGGCGCGAAGGGCATCAACATCTGCGGCGTGTGCTGCACCGCCAACGAGGTCGCCATGCGTCACGGCATCCCCATGGCCGGCAACTTCCTCCAGCAGGAGAACGTGGTGCTGACCGGCGCCTGCGAGGCCATCGTGGTAGACGTGCAGTGCATCTTCCCCGCCCTGGGCCCCCTGTCGAAGTGCTTCCACACCAAGTTCGTCACCACCTCCGATATCGCCCGGATGCCCGACAGCGAGTTCATCCACTTCAGCGAGGAGACTGCCGGTGAGAACGCCAAGGCCATCGTCCGCATGGCTGTGGAGAACTTCAAGAACCGCAACCAGGATCTGGTGCACATCCCCGATCTGAAGACCGAGGCCACTGTGGGCTACTCTGTCGAGGCCATCAAGAAGTGCCTGGACGGCGTCACCAACACCCAGGTGGACGTCACCGGCACCACCAAGCCCCTGGTGGAGTGCGTCAAGGCCGGCGTACTGCGCGGCGCCATCGCGTTTGTCGGCTGCAACAACCCCAAGGTCCGCCCCGACACCGCCCACATCGAGCTGATGAAGAAGATGCTGGCCAACGACATCATCCTTGTGGTGTCCGGCTGCGCCGCCCAGGCCGCCGCCA
>JAAVHF010000049.1 GCA_014799845.1 Oscillibacter sp.
TGTCAAGCCCTTTTTTCGATTTTCTCGGAAAACTTTTCAGGTCTTCCGGTCCAACCGCGCCCCTCGGCGACAGCTCGCTTAATATACCACTCCTAAGCCCGTTTGTCAACACCTTTTTTACAATTTTTTCAAGTTTTTTTCTAAGATTAGCAAAGACATTTTCCCCTATTCGTGATATAGTATACGAGGAACATCTTTCCACAACATATAGTACATATTATATATGTAGGAACAGGAGAAACCCATGCAGATCAAACGTCTCGCCGCCACCTTTGGGCGGCTGGAGCAGGACCGGCTGGAGCTGGAGCCCGGCCTGAACGTCATTGAGGCCCCCAACGAATCGGGCAAGTCCACATGGACTGCCTTCCTCCGTGTCATGCTCTACGGCCTGAATACCCGTGACCGCGGTCCCAACGCGGACAAGCGCCGCTATCTTCCCTGGAGCGGCAGCGCCATGGAGGGCGTCCTGGAGGCCTCCACGGATCTGGGCGACGTCACTATTCTCCGCCGCACCGCCCGGGCCAATTCCCCCATGGGCTCATTTTCCGCCGTCTATACCGGTACTGCCGATCCTGTAAAGGATCTCACTTCCACCGCCTGCGGCGAAACGCTTCTGGGCGTCCCGCAGGATGTCTTTGAGCGCAGCGCCTATATCCGTCAGACCGGTCTGGCAGTGGAGCAGAGCAAGGCTCTGGAGCAGCGCATCACCTCCCTGGTCACTACCGGCGAGGAGGACACCTCCTTCACTGGCGCGGCGGACCAGCTCCGCCGGCAGTTTAACGCCCGCCGCCATAACAAGACCGGCCTTATTCCCCAATTGGAGGAGGAGCAGCGCGCCATCCGCGCCACTCTGGAGCAGATGGACGCCCTCACCGCCTCCGCGGCCCGAAGCCGTCAGGCTCTGGACGCCCTCCTCCCTCAAATAAAAGAAACCGAAACCCTTCTTGCCCGCCACGACGCGGCGGACCAGGCCGACGAACTGCGCAAAGTCGAAAGCGCCCGCGCGGACGCCGCCGCCGCCCGAGACCGCGCCAAGACCCTGGAGGCCAATACCCGTACCCTGCCCGCCCGTCCTGATCTGGAAGCCATCCAGGGCCGAATTGAGGCTCTCGCTTCCATTAATGACGCCGTGGACAGTGCCAGGAGCCGCCTGGATCTCACCACCCACAACCTCCGTCAGGCGGAAAAAGCCCTGAACGCCCACGCTTTTGCCGGCCTGACCCCTGCCGAGGCCGCCTCCGCTCCTCTTGAAACCGGTCCAAAACCCGCTATCCCCCGCTGGCTTCTTCCCGCCGCCATCCTGGCCGGCCTCCTTCTGGGTGGAACAGTTGCGTATTTCACCCGCCTCTGGCTGATAGCTATCGGAAGCGGTCTGGGCCTTTTTGGCTTCCTCCTGATTGGTTCCTTCCTGTTTTTCCAAAAAAAGAAGAAAATCTGGGAAACCAACTCCGCCGGTCTGGAGCTCCAGCGCGAGGAGGCCGTCAGCGAGTACACTCCTCTCTACGAAGCGGAAGCCGAGGCCCGCGCCAAACAGCAGGCGGCTCAGGCCGCCTGGGAAGCCGTCTCCGCCAGCGCCGCCACCAACCTGGAATCCATCCTCACCCAGCTCCGCTCCTTCCGTCCCCTGGTCCGGGATTTGCCTGAGGCCTGCGAGGCTCTGAACGAAGCTTTCCTTCTCCGCGGCAAGCTGGAACAGGCACAGCGCCGGGAGGACGAGGCCCGCCACCGCTGGGAGGCCCTCCGGGACGCGGCCCCGCCCATCCCCACCGTCCTGGCCCAGCGTCCCGGGATTTCCCGTGAGCAGCTGCGCCTCCGTCTGAGCGACCTCCAGTCCCAGGACGCCTCACTCCGTAAGGAACTCCATACCACCCTGGGCCGTATCCAGGCCCTTGGCGACCCCGGCGAGCTCCGCCTCCGCCTCCAATCTCTGGAGGAGCGCCGGTCCGCCCTTCAAAAGGAGTACGACGCCATCGCTCTGGCTATGGAAGTCCTGGCCCTGTCCAACTCCACCCTGCAAACCCGTTTCTCCCCCGCTTTGGGAGAGCGTGCCGCTTCCATCTTTACAAACCTGACCGGCGGGCGTTATAATAGGGTCCTGCTGGACCGCTCCATGACCCCCTCCGCCCAGCAGGCGGACCAGCTCTCCCCCCACGAGGCCGAGCAGCTGAGCCAGGGCACCGCCGACCAGCTGTATCTGGCAGTGCGGCTTGCCATCTGTGAGATGGTCCTTCCTTCTGATAAAGCGGTCCCCATCCTGTTGGATGACGCCCTCGTCAATTTTGACGACCAGCGCATGGCCGCGGCCCTTGACTATCTTCTGGAGGTATCCGTCCATCATCAGATCCTTCTCTTTACCTGCCAGAAGCGGGAGGGCGACTATCTCAACTGGGCGTATCCCGACCGCTTCCATCATATCAAATTATAAGAGACCACAATACAAAATACTGAGGTGACCCAATGACCCGTTTTTGTTTTATCTTTCTCCTCCTGATGATCTACAGCTTTTTGGGCTGGTGCGGCGAAATGGTCTACTGCTCCATCGGCCAGCGGAGGCTCTGCGAAAAGCGCGGCTTTCTCAACGGCCCCCTCTGTCCCATCTACGGCCATGGAGCCCTGATCGTGCTGATCTGCCTGGACGGCGGCTGCGAAAACCCCATCCTGACGTTCCTGCTTGGTGGGATTTTAACGTCCATCGTCGAATACATCACCAGCTTCGTGATGGAGAAACTATTCCATATGCGCTGGTGGGACTATTCCCACTATAAATTCCACATCAACGGCCGCGTCTGCCTCCTGAACTCCACCCTTTTCGGTCTGGCCTGCGTTTTCCTCTGCCACTTCGCCGATCCCCCTATCGCCGCCTGGGTATCGGATCTGTTCGCCTCCGGCATTGGCATCCCCCTGGCCCTGATCCTCCTTGTCGTCTACCTGACGGACATCGTCCTCTCCGTCCGCAGCGCCATCCAGATCAGCGCCCATCTCGCCAAGCTTCAGGCCATCCACGCCGAGCTTGCCGAAAAGCTGGAGGTCCTCAAAGAGGAACAGCAGCAAAACCTGGAAGCCGAGCGCCAGCGTCTGGAGCAGCGTAAAGCCGCCTTCCTGCAAGGCGCCGAGCAGCGCGCCGCGGAAGCCGCCCAGACCCTCCACGCCAAGCTGGAGCCCCTCGCCGGACGCGGCGACGAATTCTCCGCCCGGCTGGAGTCCGCCAAGGCGGAGGCCCAGCAGAAGCTCCGCGCCCTTTACGACCGTCAGGACTTCTTTGAGCGCCGCCTGCTCCACTCCTTCCCCACCATGCGCTCCACGCATCATCCGGAAGCCCTGACAAAATTGAAAGAATACCTTGCAAGCCGGAGAAAATAAGGGTACACTATTCCATTGTCAAAGTGCTCTGCAGCAGCCTTTTGGGCAGCCCGGCTGCGCTGATCCGGTACCTGATCGGGCATCGACTTGCTTTCGTACGTGACTAACGCGGAGGTTTGTCTTCCCTCATGTATGTTTTGAAATGGCAGGGAAGTTGCCGGAAAGAGAGCAACCTACCGGAAAATTTTTGTAGTCGCGAACTGGGCGCGGGAGCGCCGGGAGTCCCTAAAGCAATACGGTAGGGTCTGCCAGTGACATCCTTAGATAGACGCTTCGCCCGGTACACGGAGGCCGGTTCAGTTCAGGCCGGACGGACTACAGGACAAGCGCAAAAATAAATTCCCCCGTAATAGTAAGGGATTCTTAAACCGTAGGTTTAAGTGGCTTTTTGCCTTCTTTTTGTCCACACAAAAAGAAGGCGCCCGTCCGGGGCGCGCAGCCCCGGGGTATCGAACAGAAATCATTAACCCTGCGCCTGCAAGGCGCACGGAAAGGAGAAACAAACACCATGTCTGAATGCACCCATGATTGCAGCACCTGCGGTGAAAACTGCGGTGACCGCACCGAACCCCAGTCCTTCCTGAAGGACCACAACCCCGCCGCCCGCGTGGGCAAAATCTACGGCATCGTCTCCGGCAAGGGCGGCGTCGGCAAGTCCATGGTCACCAGCCAGCTGGCCGTCCTGACCCAACGCGCCGGCCATAAGGTCGGCATCCTGGACGCCGACGTCACCGGCCCCTCCATCCCCAAGGCTTTCGGCGTTCACCAGCGGGCCATGGCCGACGAGCGCGGCATGCTCCCCGTGGAGACCTCCACCGGCATCCAGCTGATGAGCGTCAACCTCCTTCTGGACGATGAAACGGACCCGGTGGTCTGGCGCGGCCCCGTCATCGGCGGCGTGGTCACCCAGTTCTGGACCGACGTGATCTGGGACGTGGACTACCTCTTCATCGACATGCCCCCGGGAACCGGCGACGTAGCCCTCAGCATCTTCCAGTCCCTGCCTCTGGACGGCATCATCATCGTGGCCTCTCCCCAGGAGCTGGTCGGCATGGTAGTGGAGAAGGCCGTCAAAATGGCGGAAATGATGTCTATCCCCATCGTGGGCATCGTGGAAAATATGAGCTACCTCCTCTGCCCCGACTGCGGCAGGGAGATCCCCCTCTTCGGCCAGGGCAGGACCCAGGCCGCCGCCGAGGCCCACAACCTCAAGCTCCTGGCCCGCATGCCCATCGACCCCAGCCTGGCACAGCTGACCGACCAGGGCCAAATCGAGGAATTCCAGTCCCAGTGGCTCATGCCGGTCATGGACGAGATCCTGTAACCTGTCCCAAATCAAACCGCCAAAGGGCGCGGAACGAAGGTTCCGCGCCCTTTCCATGCAAAATCACCGGCTTTCCCGGGAAAACTATTATCCCTGCGGCTCCCAGGCGATTGCGTCGTCCGCGTCCTCGACCGCACCGGGGGTATCGCTCACAGGTGTGTTGGACAGCAGATCGTTCCCGCCGGGCCGGACGGAGTGGGACACGCTGGGCGATGGGGCAAACTCTTCCACCCAATCCACGCTTGGGGCCCGCTCAACGACCACCAGAATGGCCGTACCCGCCGGGTCCAGCTCCGCCAGCTTCCACAGGGCCGCCTCGTTGGCTTCCTCCAGCGTCAGCTCCACCTGTCCCGTCTCCTCGTTGACCCCGCAGCCCACGGCAAGCCCCATTTCATACATGGCGTTAAAAGCCTTATCCTGGAGTTCCCGGAGCTGGTTAAGGGAAAGCCCGCTGCCGCCAAAGCTGATCCGGTCACTGCCGGCCCAGTCCTGTATCTGCAAAAACAGCTCCTTCCCTTCCGGCTCCAAGTCCTCCACAATATTGACGACCAGCATCCCGTGCTCATCAATATACGCCCCGCCGTACCAGTCGGGATAGCGGTCCGGGCCATAATCCGCCTCAAACCGGGCCATCAGATTCTGATAGGCCATGATTGCCTCGCTCTGGTCCGGCGCACTGCGCACAAACGCCCCTCCGAACATCTCCGCAGGCGCTTCCCCGGTATTCACCGCCAGCCCCTCCTCCTGTGAGAACGCCAGCAGCGTTTCCAGATCCCGCTCCCCGCTCTCCTCGGAAAGATGATAAAACTTCCACCACTTTGCCCAGGTCATCTGCCACCCGGAGAGCAGATAAGCGGCCACTTCCTCCTCGGTAAACCCCGCTTCCAGCATATTGTCCGTCAGTTCGCCGGAGGTCATGCCCTGATCCTCATCGCCCGAACCGGCGGCAGCGCTGTTTTCCGTGACGGCGGCGTCCTCCGGCCAGCAGGCCAGATCGTCCGAGAGCACGTAGCTGTGAGGCTCAAAGGGCTCCACAACGGCGTTCCAATGGAAGTCGTAGAAGTCGATGGATGCCTCCCGGGCGTCCCGGATGAAATTGTACACCGGTACCGCCGCCACGATCACCGCCGCGCAGGCGGCAATGGCCGCGTACCGCCCTACCGGGACGCGCTTCCTCTGAGGCGCGGCCAGCTTCTCCGCCAGCGCCGCCCGAACATCCTCCCCGGGCCTCATCTGCTCCCGCATGGAGAAAAAAAGCTCCTTATTCATCGAAAAAATCTCCTTTCAGCATTTCCCGGAGCATGTCCCGTCCTCTGGAGAGCCGCATTCTTACCGCGCCGGGCCGGATGCCCAGCGCCTTTGCGATCTCCTGAGTGGACAGCTCCTGAAAATAGAAAAGGTATACCGGCAGCCTGTACTTCTCCTCCAGCCTCTGCACGGCCTCCCAGACCAGATTCTCCGACCGCTCCCGGAAGCGCACGGAGACCTCCGTCTGCTCCTCCAGCGGCACCGTCTTCCTCCTCCAGGCGGAGGCCGTGACCCTCCGGCACATATTGACGGTGGTCCGCAGCAGCCACGCTTTCCGGTGCCCCTCGTCCCGGAATGCTTTCCCCGACTGGAAGCAGGCCAGAAATACCTCCTGAAAAACGTCGTCCGCGTCAGCGGGAGAGTTGGTTTTCGCCAAGGCCAGCCCATATACCATATTCTGATAGCGGTCAATGATCTGATCCATCTCGCCGCTCGCGCGCCGCGGCTCATTCATAAGCAGGCCTCCTTTCTGTTATAACTCAACGCAGGGGGCGGGATTGTCACAAAAAATTTTGTGGTCTTCCACGGAATTTTTAGGATTCCATTAAGTCCTGCAATCTCCTCTTGCCCCGGCAAACCGGATTTGCTATAATTATACCATATCCCAACCGGAAAATATTGCTTCCGAACGGAAAGGCCGGAAGTAATACTGTCCATGTTTTGCGGCTGCCGCCGTTTACGGCGGCGGGCAAAACGGCTTAAATCACATATTATTCCTGTGTTTTAACACAGGAATAATACATCCTTTTGTCAAAGGGGAAGCATATGAAAGTTCTGATTACAACGGACTGGTACGCGCCCATCATCAACGGCGTGGTGACCTCCGTCCTTCTTCTCCAGCGGGAGCTGGAGCGCCAGGGCCACGAGGTCCGGGTCGTCACCCTGTCCAATAATCTGCACAGCTATAAAGACGGAAACGTCTACTATATGGGCTCCGTCAGCGCCAATAAGATCTACCCCGGCGCGCGCCTGCGCATCAACCGCACCCGCAGTCTTGTCCGGGAACTGATGGACTGGCGTCCCGACGTGATCCACTCCCAATGTGAGTTCAGCTCCTTCCGGGTGGCTTACGGGCTCTCCAACCACCTGGACATCCCTATTGTCCACACCTATCACACCGTCTACGAGGACTACACCCACTATTTCTCCCCCAGCGTGCGGGTAGGCAAGGCCGTCGTCTCCGTATTCTCCCGCTGGATCTGCGGCCGCACCGCCTGCGTGGTGGCCCCCAGCAAAAAGGTGGAACGCCTCCTCCGGGACTACAACGTCCGCTGCCGCATCGAGGTCATCCCCACCGGCGTGGACCTCTCCGTTTACCGCCAGGCCCCGGACCCTGCCCGCATGGCGGCCCTGCGGGCCAAATGGGCCATACCGGAGGACCACACCATCCTCCTATACCTGGGCCGCATGGCCAAGGAGAAAAATCTGGAGCAGCTCATCGACCAGATCGCCGCCGCCCACCGCAAAGACGTCACTCTCCTTCTGGTCGGCGACGGTCCGGACCGCGAAGAGGTCCTGGATTACGCCCACGGCAGGAACCTGGACGTGATCTTCACCGGCATGGTGCCCCATGACGAGGTGTCGGACTACTACCGTCTGGGCGACCTCTTCGTCACCGCCTCCACCAGCGAGACCCAGGGCCTGACCTATTTCGAGGCCCTGGCGGCAGGCGTCCCCGTGCTGTGCCGCAAGGACCCATGCGTGGACGGCGTGGTGGAAAACGGCCTCAACGGCTGGCAGTACGAGGACGGCCAGGGCTTCGGCGAACATCTGGCCGATTTCTGCGGCGACGCCGCCCTGCGGGCGCGGATGAGCCGCGCGGCCCGGGAATCCTCGGAGAAATTCTCCGCCGAAGCCTTCGGCGCGGCGGCGGCGAAGCTGTACGCCTCCGTCCAGCGGGACGCCATGCCCGCGGCGGCGGGCGAGCGGTGGTGAACGCGCCGGAAAAACAACACGGGGGCAGCCCCTGGGCCGCTCCCTTTTTTCACGCCGTCCCGGACTTGGCATTTCATGCAAATTCTGCGCTTTTTCCCGAAATTTGCGTCAAACGCCCATAAACGGATCAGGAAGGACATGGTATCCTATAGCCCTGCCGCGGGACACGGCCCAACGCGGGGTTGTATCTCCAGCAGGGAAACGCCTTCCATTCCGGCAGGAAAACTCCCTCCGTCACGGCTTTGCCGTGCCACCTCCCTCAAAGAGGGAGGCTTTTCGGGCGCTTTGTTCATCATTCGTTTACGCATTCAATTACCGTGGCGCACGGGAAAATAACAGTGGAAAACCGTGAACATCTGTGGTATACTATCCTTATCCAAAATAAGGAGGGTATTTCTATGCCGTATATTCTTGCCGCCATCGGTGTCATCATTCTGATCCTGCTGGTCACCAATATTCAGGTGGTGCAGCAGTCCCGCGCTTTCGTGGTGGAACGTCTGGGCGCGTACCAGACCACCTGGGGCGTGGGCGTGCATATCAAGCTGCCCTTTGTGGACCGGGTCGCCAAGCGGGTGAGCCTCAAGGAGCAGGTCGTTGACTTCGCCCCCCAGCCCGTTATCACCAAGGACAACGTCACCATGCAGATCGATACCGTCATTTACTTCCAGATCATCGACCCCAAGCTGTACGCCTACGGCGTGGAGCACCCCATGAGCGCCATTGAGAACCTGACCGCTACTACGCTGCGCAACATCATCGGCGATCTGGAACTGGACCAGTCCCTGACCAGCCGTGACCACATCAACACGCAGATGCGCTCTATTCTGGACGAGGCCACCGACCCCTGGGGCATCAAGGTCAACCGCGTGGAGCTGAAAAACATCATCCCGCCCCGTGACATCCAGGACTCCATGGAGAAGCAGATGCGCGCCGAGCGCGAGCGCCGCGAGGCCATCCTCCAGGCCCAGGGCCAGAAGGAAAGCCAGATCCTGGTAGCCGAGGGCGAGAAGCAGTCCGCCATCCTCCGGGCCGACGCCGCCAAGCAGGCCGCCATTCTGGAGGCCGAAGGCCAGGCCGCCGCGATTCTGAAGGTCCAGCAGGCCCTCGCCGACTCCATCAAGCTCCTGAATGAAGCCAACCCCAATGACCAGGTGGTCAAGATCAAGGCTCTGGAGGCCTTCCAGGCCGCCGCCGACGGCAAGGCCACCAAGATCATCATCCCCAGCGAGATTCAGGGCCTCGCCGGTCTTGCCGCCAGCGCCAAGGCGTTGATGGAGGCGGACCAGAAGTAAACCCGCATCATCCCTCTCTGAAAGAACAAATTACCCGTTACGAGGCGGTCGCCGGCAGGACGCCCCGTAACGGGTAAAATTTTTATTTTGCAAATCATCCGGCGTCCCGCGGAATTTCATATTGAAATGAGGAAGAATTTACAGTATACTCATATGATATAAAGGATTTCCGGGAGGGACCCATGAGCACTGTCATTACTTCTATTGACCGGCATTCCCCAGCGGAACGGGCCGGAGTCCGGGCGGGAGAAAAACTGCTTTCCATCGGCGGGCATCCGGTGGAGGATGTATTGGATTACCGCTTTTTCGGCTACGATCCGGACCCGGAGCTGGAACTGGAGGAACCGGACGGCTCCCGGCGGACGGTACGGGTGAAAAAGCCGGAGGCGGAGGAGCTGGGGCTGAACTTTGAAACGTACTTAATGGACGAGCCCAGGCCGTGCTCCAATCACTGCCTGTTCTGCTTCGTGGACCAGATGGCCCCGGGGTGCAGGGATACCCTCTATTTTAAAGACGACGACGCGCGGCTGAGCTTCCTGATGGGGAATTATATTACCTTGACGAACCTCTCACCCAGAGAGATTCAGAGGATCATTGATCTGCGGATCAGTCCCATCAATGTTTCCGTCCATGCTACAGACCCGAAAATGCGGTCTGTTTTGCTGGGGAACAAGGCCGGGGGCGAGAGCTTGGAGGCCATGAAGCGGTTCGGCGCGGCGGGGATCGTGATGAACGGACAGATCGTTCTGTGCCCCGGGTATAATGATGGGGCGCAGCTTCAGCGGACAATGGAGGATATGGCCAGCTGGGGATTTGCCAGCTGTTCGGTTGTGCCGGTGGGGCTGACGAAGTTCCGGGAGGGGCTGTCCAAACTGCGGCCCGTGGACCGGGAACTGGCGGGACAGGTGATCGACCAGGTGAACGCTTTCGGGGAGAAGTGCCTGGAACAGTACGGGTCGAGGATGTTCTTCTGTTCCGATGAGCTGTATATCCGGGCCGGAAGGGCCCTGCCGGAGGAGGACTACTACGAGGACTATGTGCAGATCGAGAACGGCGTGGGAATGCTGCGCAGCCTGATCTCTGAATTTGAGGCGGGACTGAGGCTGGAAGATGCGCCGGCGGAGGCTTCGGCCTTTACCATCGCTACCGGAGTCAGCGCTAAACCGTTCTTGCAGGAGCTGGCGGATAAGGCCCGGGAGGCCCTTGGCGTGAGCGGTCAAGTGGTCGCCATTCAGAACGATTTCTTCGGGCACACCATTGATGTGGCGGGACTGATTACCGGGCGGGACCTGATCGCGCAGCTGAAAGGGCTGGAGCTGGGAGAAAGGCTGCTGATCCCGATCAATATGCTGCGGCATGGGGGAGACGTGTTCCTGGATGACCTCCATGTATCCGATGTGGAGAGGGAACTGGGCGTGCCGGTGACTGTGGTGGAGCAGGACGGGTTCGACCTGCTGGACGCGATGCTGGGGAGAAAATAAGAGAACATTTGTTTCACGTGAAACATCCCGTTTTTATAGCAGCTCCAGCATCAGGCTCGCGCCAAGACGGAAACCCTCGCGGAACCAGGTCAGATTTTTCTCGTTGTCGATGCTGGCCTGAACGTCGGTGAGTTTGTCCATTATTTCCAGTCCGATAAGAGGCTGGATCTTCTCCCAGAGCTTGGATTCTTCCGCCCGAAGTGCCAGAAGTTCTTCCGATGGGGCGCGGTCTATGTATAAAGCGCTGTCGTAGAGTTCTTTTATAATGTCGGTCATGAGATGGACCTCCTTTGAACGTATAGGTCTATTATAGTCAAAATCTCCTTATTAGTCAACCATAATTAATCAAAAAGTCCTTTGTATTTTTAGAGGTGGCATATGGAACATTCTGATAGAATATTGCAGATTATTGAGGGTAGGGGAATTACCGGGTATAAGGTCGCAAAAGCGACAGGATTAACAAGCAGTATGTTTACTGAGTGGAGAAAAAAGCCTACCTCCAAGATTTATTCCGGGAATCTGGTATTGATTGCCGATTATCTGGGATGTTCTGTGGATTATCTGTTGGGTAGAACAGAAGACCCGGAAGTTCATCAGAAGCCGTAGAGACGCGCCGCCGGGAGCTCCCAAAGCAATACGGTAGGGACTGCCGATAACATCTTGAAACAGACGCTTCGCCTGTTACACGGGAGCCGGTCCGGTTTAGACCGGAAAGACTACAGGACAAGCGCAAAACAAATAACCCCCGTTATAATAAGGGATTCTTAAACCGTAGGTTTAAGCGTGCTTTTGCTTCTTTTCGCACGGGCGAAAAGAAGGCCCGCCCCGGCAGGGGCAAATCTGATTTAAGAAAAATTTACCGTGCCGCCCGAAGGGCGGCATAGAAGGAGGCACCAAAATGCCAAAACCAATTGTTGCCATCGTCGGACGGCCCAATGTAGGAAAATCCGCCCTTTTTAACAAACTGATAGGGCAGAGAATATCGATTGTTGAGGACACCCCCGGGGTCACCCGGGACAGAATCTACGGGGAATCCGACTGGAACGGAAGAAAATTCACCCTCATCGACACCGGGGGCATCGAGCCGAGGACCGACAACGAAATCCTCTCCTTTATGCGGGAGCAGGCACTGCTGGCAATCGACCACGCGGACGTGATCGTGTTCCTCACCGACATCAAAACAGGACTCACCGCCTCCGATCAGGAGGTGGCCAGTATGCTGCAAAGAAGCGGCAAGCCCATTATCCTGGCGGTGAATAAAATGGACTCCACCGGGACGGTGAACCCGGATTTCTACGAGTTCTACAACCTGGGGCTGGGCGATCCCATCGCCCTGTCCGCCGTCCATGGGCACGGGACGGGGGACCTGCTGGACGAGTGTGTAAAATATTTTCCGCCCGAGGGGGACGACGAGGAGGACGACGACAGGATCCAGGTCGCCATTATCGGCAAGCCCAATGTGGGGAAATCCTCGCTGACAAACAAAATTCTGGGCCAGCAGAGAACCATCGTCAGCAACGTGGCGGGGACGACCCGGGACGCTATTGACAGCTACTTCGAGAACGAGACGGGGAAATACGTCTTTATCGACACCGCCGGAATGCGGAAAAAATCCAAGGTGGACGAAAGCATCGAGCGGTACAGCGTTTTACGGGCGCAGATGGCCATCGAGCGGGCGGACGTGTGCCTCATTCTCATCGACGCCCAGGAGGGCGTCACGGAGCAGGACACCAAGGTGGCCGGGATGGCCCATGAGGCGGGGAAGGCCAGCATTATCGTCGTGAATAAGTGGGACCTCATCGAAAAAGACGGGAAAACCATGGACAAAATGCGGGAGGATATCCGGCGGGACCTGGGGTATATGACCTATGCGCCGGTCCTGTTCATCTCCGCCATGACCGGGCAGAGAGTGGAGAGGCTTTTTGAGCTGATCCAGTATGTGAACAATCAGGCCGCTACCAGGATTACTACAGGGATGCTCAACTCCGTATTGGCGGACGCGCAGACCAGGGTGCAGCCGCCGACGGACAAGGGCCGGAGACTCAAGATTTATTATATGACTCAGGCAGGGGTGAAGCCGCCCCACTTTGTCTGCTTCTGCAATGACGCGAGGCTGTTCCACTTCTCCTATCAGCGATATTTGGAGAATCAAATACGCACTGTATTCGGACTGGAAGGAACGCCGATCAAAATGACTATCCGCCAGAAGGGCGATAAGGAGGAGTAACCAATGGATCACGCGGTAAGTCTATGGTACGCGATGACGGAGTGGGGGGCGGACTTCTGGCTCCCGGCGCTGCTGATCGCGGCGGTCTCTTACTTCTGCGGCTGCTTCAATGGCGCGGTGATCGTATCGAAGTATATTCTGCGGGACGACGTGCGCAGCCATGGCAGCGGCAACGCGGGATTGACCAATTTCTACCGTACCTTCGGCGGCCCGCTGACGGGGGTTGTCATCCTTACGGATGTGCTGAAGGCGCTGGCGGCGCTGCTCCTCAGCGGCGTAATCCTGCGGAGCTTCCCCGGCCAATTGCTGTGGGGCAACCCTGACGGCGCGGTTTTTGGAAAGTACTGGGCCGCGCTGTTCTGCCTGCTGGGGCATATGTTCCCGTGCATGTTCCACTTCAAGGGCGGCAAGGGCATCCTCTCCGGCGGCGCGGCGGTGTTTCTGATCGACTGGCGCGTCGCGCTGGTGGTCTGGGGCGGATTCATTATTCTGGCGGTGCTGACGAAATATGTGTCGCTGGGGTCCGTGTGGGCCGGGGCCAGCTTCCCGTTTATCAGCTGGTACTGCTTCCCCAACGCGGTCATCGTGGTGCTGGCGTTCATCATCGGCGGACTGATCCTGTGGCAGCACCGGGCCAACATCAAACGGCTGCTGACGGGAACGGAGAGCAAGTTCTCCCTGCATAAGAAAAAAGACTAGGAGGCGCGGCCAATGAAAATTACCGTGCTGGGCAGCGGCGGCTGGGGGACCGCCCTGGCGCTGCTGCTGGTGGACAATGGGAACGACGTGACGCTGTGGTCCTACTCCAAGGAGCGGAACGAGCTGCTGGAGAGGACCAGGGAAAATCCCAGGCTGGCGGGTGTCGCCCTGCCGGAAGCGCTGAAATTGAGCGCGGAACCGGACAGCGTCGCGGAAAGCGAGATCGTAGTGATGTCGGTCCCGTCCTTTGCGGTGCGGGATACCGCCAGAATGGCGGCCCCGCTGCTGCGGAAAGACGCGGTGGTGGTTTC
Source organism: Oscillibacter sp. (assembly GCA_014799845.1). GTDB lineage: Bacteria > Bacillota > Clostridia > Oscillospirales > Oscillospiraceae > Pelethomonas. The sequence continues at coordinate 13,938 of JAAVHF010000049.1, forward strand.
CACCGCAAAAGGGATCGAGAAGGATTCCGCGCTGTGCATGACGCAGGTGATCGAGGAGGAATTGGGCGGCAGGGGCCGGGTGGCGGCGCTGTCCGGGCCGTCTCACGCGGAAGAGGTTGGACGGCGAGTGCCCACCGGGTGCGTGGCGGCTTCCCGGGATATGACGGCGGCGGAACTGGTGCAGGACGTTTTTATGAATTCCCGGTTCCGGGTATACACCAACAGCGACGTGCTGGGGGTGGAGCTGGGCGGCGCGCTGAAAAATGTGCTGGCCCTGTGCTGCGGGGTCATTGACGGCATGGGACTGGGCGACAACACCAAGGCGCTGCTGATGACCAGAGGGATGACGGAAATGGCCCGGCTGGGGGTAGCCCTGGGCGGGAAAAAGGAGACGTTCGCGGGACTCAGCGGTATGGGGGACCTGATCGTGACGTGTACGTCCATGCACTCCAGAAACAGGCGGTGCGGGATTCTCGTCGGGCAGGGAAAATCTGCCCAAGAGGCCATGAAAGAGGTGGGAGCCGTGGTGGAGGGTTACTACGCCGCCCTCAGCGCCCACCAGCTGGCGGAAAAGGCGGGGGTGGAGATGCCCGTCTGCCAGTGCGCCTATCAGGTGCTGTATGAGGGTCATCCGGCGCGGGATGTGGTCGGCAATCTCATGAACCGGAACAAAAAGCGGGAAGTGGATGAAAGCTGGATTTAAATGCGGATCGATGAAGTGAAAAAGTCCGAACGGAAGAAAGGACGGTTCCTGGTCAGGCTGGAGGATGGAGACATCCTGCGGGTGACGGAGGAGGAACTGCTGAGGTTCGGACTAAGGGCCGGGCTGGAATTGGACGGGGAGACGCTGGAGGCGGTGAAAGCCTCTGTGAAGGCGTCCTCCGCCAAAGCGGCGGCGGCGAATATGATCGGAAGCCGGGCGTTGTCCAAGAAAGAGCTGACCAAGCGGCTCATCAAGAAGGGCAATGACGAGGCCGACGCGCAGGCGGCGGCGGACTGGCTGGAGGATATCGGGGCCGTCGACGACGCCGGATATGCCGCGGCGCTGGTGCGGCACTATGGCGGAAAGGGCTATGGGACCGCGCGGGTGAAGGAAGAGCTGCGCCGGCGGGGCGTGGACCGGGAACTCTGGGATGAGGCCCTGGAAGAGATGCCGGAGACGGCGGAAATATTGGACAGGCTGATCCAGAAGAAGTGCAAGGGGGATTTGTCGGACCCTAAAGAGAAGAAGCGGGTCAGCGATGCGCTGATGAGACGCGGATTCGGCTGGGGAGACGTGAAAGCCGCCATGGGGCGGTACGCGGAGATGATAGAGGATGATTAAAGAAGTTCGGTTTTATGACGCCGCAGAAGATTCTTTGGTGAAGTTCGCGGTGATTATTGCCCGGGCTAACGGGAAATGGGTGCTCTGCAAACATAGGGAGCGGCGTACGTTGGAGATTCCCGGAGGACATCGGGAAGAGGGAGAAACGGTCGGGCAGACCGCCGTCCGGGAGCTGAAGGAGGAGACGGGGGCGGTGGAGTTTTCGATCCGGCCGGTCTGCGTCTATTCCGTGGTCCGGGATGATGAGCCGGAGTCCTTTGGCGGGCTGTATACGGCGGAGATTTCTTCCTTTGAAGAAGAGTTACATAGCGAGATCGAAAAGATCGTGATGCTGGAGGAGCTGCCGGAGGAGAATTGGACGTATCCGGAGATTCAGCCGTATCTGGTCGAGGAGGCCAGAAAGCGCGGCGTTTTTTGATGCGCGCCCGGGAGGACCCAAAGCGGTGCGGCAGGGTCCGCCAATGACGGCCTTGAACAGACGCTTCGCCCGATACACGGACACTGGTTCAGTTTAGACCGGACAGTTTACAGGACAAGCGCAAAATAATATCCCCCGTAATTTTGAGGGATTCTTAAACCGTAGGTTTAAGTGACTTTTTGCCTACTTTTTGTTCACACAAAAAGTAGGCGCGGGGTCCCGTGAAGCGCCGCAAGGCGGCGCTTTTAGCGCTGAGGCCGCCGCAGGCGGCCCACGGGGGCCGCGCAGGCCCCTGGGTATTGAATTAGAATAATCTAAACAAACTGCCCGTGGGGGCGTCATTTAGCCGCCCTTGGCGTCTAAACGACCGCCCCGGCACTCGGCCTATGGCCGAGTGCCCGGCGGCAAAAGGAGGCTTCTATGCCATATAAACTGCATTTTATCTCATTGGGCTGCGCGAAAAACGTGGTCAACTGCGAGCAGATGATGGACCTCTGCCGTCAGGCGGGACACACCCTGTGTCCCGCCCCGGAGGGGGCGGACGTGGTGGTAATCAACACCTGCGGGTTCCTCTCCTCCGCCAGCGAGGAGGCAATCCAGAATATCCTGCAAATGGCGGAACTGAAAACCCTGGGAAAAATCAAGAAAATCCTGGTGAGCGGCTGCATGACCCAGCGCTACGGAGAGGATGTTCCCACGGAGATGCCGGAGGTGGACGGTATTCTGGGTACCGGAAGCTATAAGGATATCGTCTCCGCCGTGGAGGCGGTGATGTCCGAAGAGCACCCCAGGTATTTTGCCAGCATTGACGCGCCGGTGGATGAATTTGGAAGAGTGCTGACTACGCCGCCCTGGTACGCTTACCTTCGGATCGCGGAGGGGTGCGACAACTGGTGCGCTTTCTGCATTATCCCGAAGCTGCGGGGGAAATACCGCAGCAGACCCATGGAAAAGGTGCTGGATGAGGCCAGGGGGCTGGCGGAGAAGGGCGTGAAGGAGCTCATTGTAGTGGCCCAGGATATCACCCGGTATGGCACCGACTGGGACGGGAAGCACCATCTGGCGGAGCTGCTGGCGGAGCTGTGCAAGATGGATTTCCACTGGATCCGGCTGCACTACCTGTACCCGGATCAGATGGATGATGAACTCATTGACGTGATCGCGCGGGAACCGAAGATACTCAAGTATCTGGATATTCCCTTGCAGCACTGCAACGATGGGATTTTAAAGCGGATGAACCGGCGGGGAGACAAGGCCTACATCGAGGCGCTGCTGGACAAGCTGCGGGAGAAAATCCCGGGGCTGGTGCTGCGGACCAGCCTGATCACCGGGCTGCCGGGAGAGGACGAGGACGCTTTCGAGGAGCTGTGCCAGTTCCTGTGGGATCAGAGGATGCTGCGGGCGGGGGTGTTTCCCTATTCCCCGGAGGACGGGACCCCGGCGGCGAAAATGGAACGGGTGGACACCGAGGAGGCCGAGAGAAGGGCGGAACTGGTGGTGGACATTCAGTCCAGGATCATGGACGAGTGGAACGAGGAGATGCAGTGGGAAGTCCTGGAAGTCCTCTGTGAAGGGTTCGACGGGCAGTCCATGAGCTATGTGGGCAGAAGCCGGGCGGAAAGCCCGGATATTGACGGGAAGATCTATTTCTCCGCAGACGGCGATGTGGAGGCCGGAACGTTTGTACAGGTCCGGATCACCGGGGTCATGGACGGGGAACTGACGGGAGAGCTGGTGGAGTGACGGGATGAGACTATACCATGCTTCACCGGCGGCGGGATTGACGGTTCTGAGGCCCAGCGTGACGGAGTATTTCGGAAAGCCAAAGCAGGTTTGCCTGACGGCGCTGAAGCCTATGGCGCTGCTGTACGGGATCAAGCACTTTGAGTATACCTACGGGTATACGAAGGAGAGGGAACTCTACTACGAGGAGTATTTCCCCGGCGCGCTGGAGGAGCTGTACAGGGGAAAATCCGCGTCGCTGTACCTCTGCTCCTGGCGGGAGGGGATGGAGACGACGCAGATCCCCAACGAGTATGTTTCAGCGTCCGAGGTCGCCGTGGAGGAGGAAATCCTGATCCCGGACGTGTACGGGGCGCTCCTGGAGGAGGAGCGGCTGGGGACGATGCGGATCGTGCGGTGGCCCGAGGTCCCGGAGAAGAGGCGGCAGTGGATCGTGAACGCCGAGATGGAAACCATCCTGGAAAATAACCTCCCGGACAGGGATACGGCGATGGCCCGGTATATGCGGGAAAAATACCCGGAGAGCTGGAAACTGGCTCTGGAAAAGGAGAAGATGGAACAATGAATTTGCCGAATAAGCTGACGCTGCTGCGGATCGTTTTGATCCTGCCGTTTTTGCTGGTGTTGTACCTGGATGTGCCGTTTGCCCCGTTTATCGCGCTGGGGATCTTTATTATCGCCAGCCTGACGGACATGCTGGACGGAAAGATTGCCAGGGCGAGGAACCTGATTACCGATTTTGGTAAGTTTGCCGACCCGCTGGCGGATAAAATGCTGGTGACGGCGGCAATGCTGTGGTTTGTGGAGATCGGACAGATGCCCGGGTGGGCGCTGCTGGTCGTGATCGTGCGGGAGTTCGCCGTCAGCGGGCTGCGGATGGTGGCCAGCGATAAAGGCAGGGTCATTGCGGCCGGATGGTCCGGGAAGGTCAAGACGGCGGCTACCATGGTCTGCATCGTGCTGATGTTCCTGCCAATCCCCGAGATACTGAACACGGTGTGCGTGGCGGTGATCGTGGCGACCACCATTTACTCCGGCGTGGAATACTTTTTGAAGAATAAGGACTGCCTCAGTGATATGTAAAGCGCTGGGGCCAGCCGCCCCTGTAACGATGGTTTCAGGGGCGGCTGTCGTTTTTCTGTTGGAAAGCGCGGGACAAAAAAGTGCAAGTTTGTCCATTTCCCCACTTGCCAGCAGGCGGGTTTCTTGGCATAATAGTGTCCAATAGGCGCGGGATGTGCCGAAAACGTTTTTAAATTCATGAAAGGATGGAACAAACGATGCAGGAATTACAGGATCGGATTCGCAGGGAGGGCAAGGTTCTGCCCGGAAACATTATCAAGGTGGACGGATTCCTTAACCATCGGGTGGACGTGCGGCTGATGGAGCATATTGCCGACGAGTTTGCGAAGTACTTTGACGTCAAGGATATTACGATGGTCCTGACCGCTGAGGCCAGCGGCATCGCGCTGGCGACCATCTGCGCCCAGAAATGGGGTGTGCCCATGGTCTTTGCCAAGAAGGCCAAGAGCGACAATATTGAGGGCGGCCTGTATCAGAGCGAGATCTTTTCGTATACCTACAAGAAGAAGGTCACCCAGATCCTCAGCAAGGAGTGGCTGACGGCGGAGGATAAGGTGCTGATCGTGGACGACTTTATGGCCAACGGCGAGGCGGTGCGCGGGCTGTGCGACCTGGTGAGCCAGGCCGGCGCGGAGCTGAAGGGCATCGGGATCGCCGTGGAGAAGGGCTTCCAGGGCGGCGGCGACCGGCTGAGAAATATGGGACTCAATTATCACGCGCTCGCGGTCATTGAAAGCGCTGACGAGAATGGGATCGTTTTCAGAGATTGATTTTTGTAAGGAGGGATCTTTTTGACCCATCAAATGATAATCGTGCTGGACTTCGGCGGCCAGTATAACCAGCTGATCGCCCGCAGGGTGAGAGAGTGCGGGGTCTACTGCGAAGTGAAGCCCTACACCACGCCGCTGGAGGAACTGAAAAAAATGAACCCCATCGGGTTCATCTTTACCGGCGGACCAAATTCGGTTTATCTGGAGACGTCGCCCCATGTGGACCCGGAAATCTTTCAGATGGGCGTGCCCGTGCTGGGCATCTGCTATGGGTGCCAGCTCATGGCCCACACGCTGGGCGGCAGGGTCACCGCCGCCCAGGACGATTCCGCGCGGGAGTACGGAAAGACAGAGACGTTCTACGATACGGCGTGCCCGCTGTTCAAGGGACTGCCGGAGAAGGGCGTCAGCTGGATGAGCCACGGAGATTACATGGAGAGGGTGCCCCAGGGGTTCGCCCTGGCGGCACACTCCAAGGCCTGCCCCAATGTGGCGATCGCCGACGTGAAGCGGGGATTCTATGGGGTGCAGTATCATCCGGAGGTCAACCACACCGAAAACGGCGTGAAGATGATCCGGAATTTCCTCTATGAGGTCTGCGGCGCGAAGGGCGACTGGACCATGGAGGATTATAAGCGGACCGCTATTGCCGCTGTTCGGGAGAAGGTGGGCAATGGCAGGGTGCTGCTGGCCCTGTCCGGCGGCGTGGACAGCTCGGTTTGCGCCGCGCTGCTGGCAGAGGCCGTGGGGCAGCAGCTGACGTGCGTGTTCGTGGACCATGGACTGATGCGGAAAAATGAAGGCGACGAGGTGGAAGAAGCCTTTAAGCCCTGGGCGATGAACTTTGTACGGGTGGACGCGGAGGCCCGGTTTTTGGAGAAGCTGGCCGGGATCACGGAGCCGGAGCGGAAACGGAAGATCATCGGCGAGGAGTTTATCCGGGTCTTCGAGGAAGAGGCAAAGAAAATCGGCGCGGTGGACTTTTTGGCCCAGGGGACCATTTATCCGGATGTGATCGAGTCCGGGGCCGGGGACGCGGCGGTCATCAAGAGCCACCACAATGTGGGCGGACTGCCGGATTATGTGGATTTCAAGGAAATCATTGAGCCGCTGCGGCTGCTGTTCAAAGATGAAGTCAGACAGCTGGGACGGGAGCTGGGCCTGCCGGAGTACCTGGTCAGCAGGCAGCCGTTCCCCGGGCCCGGGCTGGCAATTCGGGTCATTGGAGACCTGACAAAGGCTAAGCTGGATACGCTGCGGGACGCGGACGCCATTTATCGGGAGGAAATCGCAAATGCCGGATTGTGCGAGAACATCAGCCAGTATTTCGCGGTGCTGACCAACACCCGGTCAGTGGGCGTGATGGGGGATGGACGGACATATGATTATACCCTCGCCCTGCGGGCGGTGACGACCAGCGATTTTATGACCGCTGATTGGGCCAGGATCCCATATGAGGTTCTGGATCGGGTGAGTACCAGAATCGTGAACGAGGTGCCGGGGATCAACCGGATCGTGTACGATATCACATCCAAGCCCCCGGCGACGATCGAGTGGGAGTGATTTCAGAGAGCTGGAAAGCCTTGATATGACTGGATTTTTTAAGGTTTGATGCCCTCTGTGGCAACGATTTGGCAACATTTTTTCATTATTCATAGGAAAAGAGCTAACTGATTTTGATTGGGTCAGTTAGCTCTTTTTCTATTCTTATATCATGCCAAAGTAGGTAAAGGCATCTTTGATGCACTTCATCTTTTCTGGAGGACAGGGCTTTTCACGATTATCAGGTGAAATCCTGTTGGGAGCATTTTTCACAGGAATACCACAGACTTCCTTCATGTGGGCAATCCAACACGTCTTAGGCTGAAAACCATACTTTTCTTTTACATAAGTCTGAATTTCTTTGTATGTGGCCATAAGGATTCCTCCAATAACAGCATTATTGTTTTAGTTGCTCAAGCAGATCGTTGCTGAGTTCTTGAGAAATGGTCTTAGCTGTTCGTTGACTGGTATCAAATTCTGGGTAACGGTAACGCCAGCGGTCGTAGTCCTCCTGGCTGATCTCGCCAGATTTGAACATAGCAGCAGCTTGACGCCAGGAGCAGAGCATTTCATGCAGACGGGCAGCGTCCTTACCCTGACGCACATTAACCCGCAGGCAGACCTCTCCATCCAACTCGTCAACGGTTAGGCCATACCGATCCTCCAGCGTAAACAGTGTGTGCATCAGGCCGGTATAGGTATCAATGTCTGGTACATCCAACGCTTGGGGAGAAACAGCGAGAGCATTAGCTAACGATACTGTCAGATCAGCTTTCGGTGTCCTTGCCCCGGTTTCGTACTGTGCCAACCGGACATCAGCAGACTTTTCCGGAAAACCAAGCAGCATACCGAGATATTTCTGTGTCATGCCCCGCATTGTGCGGAAAAAGTGGATTCTTTCACCGATTGCCATAGTTTACAACTCCATTTCCTCTATCTTTGCAATCAATATAACAGATATGCTTAGGATAGTCAAGTGAATCCTAAATAATTTTGCTTAATATTTTTCTAGAACCACTTGACACTAACAGAGTTGCTTAGTATAATGCAAATAAACTAAGCGATTTCGCTTAGGAAATTTGAATCAGGAGGTACACTATTTGAACGAGAACAACTTTATGCGAGTGGATGATGTAGCAAGGGAACTGGGCGTTTCCAAGTCCTATGCCTACAAGATCGTCCAGAAACTCAATGCGGAGCTGAGAGAGAAGGGATACCTAACGATCTCAGGACGTGTCAACCGAAAGTATTTCATGGAAAAGCTCTGCTACGGTGGAGCGGAAAGGAAGGATACATAATGGCAGTCTATAAGGAAGAAAAAACTGGCACTTGGCGGGTGATCTACCGTTACACTGATTGGAACGGTGAGCGGAAACAGTCACAGAAGCGGGGCTTTAAGACCAAGCGTGACGCCCAGGCGTGGGAGAGGGAACAGCTTAACAAGGCCACCTCTAACCTGGATATGACTTTCAGCAGCTTTGTGGAGCAGTATACGGCGGATATGAAAACTCGTATCAAGGAAAACACCTGGGCCACCAAGGACCATATCATCCGGACCAAACTGTTGCCCTACTTTGGCAAGCTAAAGATGTGCAATATCACTGCCAAGCAAATCATTACTTGGCAGAACGAGATGCTGAATCATAAGGACGATAAAGGCAAGCCCTACTCTCCGGTTTATCTGAAAACCGTCCACAATCAGTTAAGCGCCATTTTCAACCATGCTGTCAGGTATTATAACCTCAAAGAGAATCCCTGCCAGAAGGCCGGGAGCATGGGCAAGAAGAAAAATCGGGAGATGCTTTTCTGGACCAAAGCGGAGTATCTGAAATTTGCCGAAGCCATGATGGACAAGCCACTTTCCTATTATGCTTTTGAAATGCTCTACTGGTGTGGTATCCGTGAGGGTGAATTGCTGGCCCTTACCCCAGCAGACTTTGATTTTGAGAAGTGTACTGTATCTATCAATAAGTCCTACCAGCGGCTAAACGGGCAGGATTTGATAACAACCCCCAAAACCGAGAAAAGCAATCGTGTTATAACTATGCCCCAATTTCTGGCAGATGAAATGCAAGACTACCTCAAAATGCTCTATGATGTTGGGGAACATGACCGGATGTTCACAGTTACCAAAAGCTATCTGCACCGGGAGATGGACAGGGGTGCGAAAGAGGCAGGAGTAAAGCGCATTAGAATCCACGATATACGTCACAGCGCAGTCTCGCTTCTGATTGATATGGGCTTCTCTGCAACGGCGATTGCAGATCGGGTAGGCCACGAGAGCATCGACATTACTTATAACTATGCGCACTTGTTTCCGTCCAAGCAGGCGGAAATGGCGGATAAATTGAACATGGAAAGGAGCGTTTAATCATGTCAGCAAAGAATTTGGACAATTACAATCGTTGGAGGAACAAAACCGTTGCCTTCCGGGTATCTCCGGAGGAGGACAAGCAGATCGAAACCGCTGTTCAGTTGACTGGGCTGACCAAGCAGGACTACATTATCCGGCGGCTGCTGAACCGGGATGTGGTAGTACAGGGCAATCCCAGGGTATATAAGGCCCTGCGTGACCAGTTTGCCGCTGTCCTGGACGAACTGCGGCGTATTGAGGCCGGGGATGGTGTTAATGAAGAATTGCTGGACACTATCAATATAATTGCTTCCATCATGGATGGTATGAAGGAGGATTGATAGATTGGATGAATTGAAAATGAAAGCGGCTGCTCCAATTCCGCCTGTTGGCGCAGACGGGGAACAGCCGATTCACAAAAACACTGACCATACTATAGCAGAAGATTCAAGCGAAAACAATCCCCTTCAACGGGTCTATGAGGAAAAATTGCGGCAGATGCAGCGGATGAGTGACCCGGCATATCTGCATACCGTATCCATGAGCGAGTTGTTTCAGAACGTGTACCAGAGCAGGCCGCCCGTGATCGACGGCTTACTCTACTCCGGCACTTACCTTTTTGTGGGAGCGCCAAAGGTAGGTAAGTCGTTTTTCATGGCCCAGCTTGCCTACCATGTCAGTATGGGCCTCCCGCTGTGGAACTATACCGTACATAAAGGAACGGTCCTCTATCTGGCATTGGAGGATGACTACCGGCGGCTGCAAGAGCGATTATACCGGATGTTTGGAACGGACAGCACGGAGAATCTGCACTTTGCTATCTGCTCTAAACAACTCGGCTCTGGTCTGGATGAACAGCTTCAAAAGTTTGTGCGGGAGCATCCCGACACAAAGCTGATTATCATTGACACCCTTCAGAAAATCCGGGAGAGTGGCGGCGAAAAGTTCAGCTATGCCAATGACTACGAGATCGTTGGACGGCTGAAACGGTTTGCTGATAATCAAAATGTCTGTCTCCTGCTGGTGCATCACACCAGGAAACAGCAGGCTGACGATAAGTTGGATATGATCTCCGGCACCAACGGGCTGTTGGGTTCGGCTGATGGGGCATTTATGCTTCAGAAGGAGAAGCGGACGGACAGCACCGCCGTTCTGGAGGTTTCGGGTCGTGACCAACAGGATCAGAGACTCTATCTAACCAGAGACATGGAACGGCTAATATGGCAGTTGGAGCGGACAGAAACAGAGTTATGGAAACCGCCGCCGGACCCGGTACTTGAAGCAGTAGCAGTTTTGGTGGCGAGGGATATGTCCTGGAACGGCACTGCGACCGAGTTAGTGACCGCCCTGGGTGTAAATTTGAAGCCTAACACGCTTACTATGCGTCTGAACGTAAACGCTGGCCGATTGCTGAATGAGCATGGTATTCGATATGAAAATGGTCGAAACCACTCTGGTAGGAAGATCATTTTGGCATCGGTTCCACCCCAAGCGTGACGATGGTGACGGTCGTGACGATGATTTGAGCGGTGGTCAAAAGACCGTCACCATCGTCACGACCGTCACAGGGAAATTAAACTGACTACTTTATAATTTATAATGATAGTACAATCAAAAAGAAAGATTTATAATGTACGACACAGAATTTGAAGTAATCCCATACGATTGGGAAGAAGAAATGGTAGATCGCTATATCCGGAATATCTTTCGTCTTGATGATGCAGCTAAGAATGGCGACTGGGAGAAGGTAAGTTCCCTGATTATCCTTAACCCTGACATTATGGAAGGTGGATTGAAGCGGGTCTATCCGCTTCTGCCAGATGAGTACAAATTTAGCATCCCCACAGAATGTCAAACACACAATGGGGATCGTATGCCGGGTGTCAGAAAGTATGTCCGGCAGGCCAGGAAGTATGCCCCCATTGAGAAGCGTATCCCCAGGGAGATGATTGCTCTGCCAGAGGTCGAAATATACCGGGCCGGAGAGGAACCCTTAGACAAAGCAGCATATCGCATTTCCTGGACAACCAGTATTGATGTTGCAAGATGGTTCTATAATCGAGCAATAGCTTTCCAGAGGCCACAGCGCCATATCTACAAGGGCATTATCAAACCGGAGCAAATCATCTGGTACACGGATGGCCGAAAGGAGAAAGAGGTTATGCAGTATAACAGCGTCAAGAACATTGTTGAAATTGAGCGGTAAGCTACCGCTGTGATCGTGGTGCTATGGTAATGGGCGGTACATCATTGCCATAGCGCCACAGGCAAAGTTTGGGCGGGGTGCAGGGTGCCCTTTTCAAAGGGCGGCCCTGCTGGGGGAGGCAACCGCAGTTGCCGGGGGCAAAGCCCCCTAGCTCCCTCGGAGAGCCCACGGCACTTTGCAGCCCGCAGGGATGAAAGTGTCATAGTGGGTTATTACACTTCCGCAGAAGTGCGTCCCCAACTCCCGCAGGAGCAAATTCGTAGAGTGTTGGAAAGGAGTACAATGGCAAGAAACGACGGGATTGACCGTACCAGCGTTAGAAACGTGAATTTGACCAAGGTGCAAATCAGCAATACACAGCGGCATAATGAGAGGGAAAAGGATTCCTATACTAATCCTGATATTGTGCCGGAAAGGGCCGTATTGAATATCCATTTCAAAGAACCATCAGGCAGCTATGCAGATATGTTCGCTCAAATGGAGGCGGATAAGGTGATCTCTACCAGAGGCTTGAAAGAAGATGCTCACCTGTATGGCGAACTGATCTTCGATGTAAACTCGGCTTATTTTGATAACCACGGAGGTTACGACTTTGCAAAACAATTTTACACCAATGCTTATAAAAGCGCAATAGAAATTGTGGGCGGGGAGCAGTTCATACTGTCTGCCGTAATGCACGCCGATGAGCGCAACCGAGCCATGTCCGAGGCTCTGGGGCGGGATGTGTACCACTACCACCTCCATGTGGTCTACATACCCGTAGTGGAAAAGCAGGTTCTATGGTCCAAACGGTGCAAGGATAAGTCTTTGGTTGGCACTGTCAAAGAGACGATTACTCAAGTGAGCAGCAGTAAGAAGTGGAAGTCCCACCCAGCGGTGGATGAGCAGGGAAGACCTATTCTACAAAAGAATGGCAAGCCGGTGCTACGGAAGTCGTACAGTGTTCTCCAAGATGATTTTTACAATGCTATGAGGGCCGCTGGCTACACTGACGTAGAGCGAGGGGAACGTGGTAGTTCAGAAGAACATCTGACCGTAGCACAGTTTAAGACGGAGCGTGAGCAGAAGCGGCTGGCGTTACTGGAACATCAAGTCGAGAAGAAGGGTCAGGCCCTTCAGCAGATGGAGCAGAAGATCGAGGTTCAAAAAGGAATAGCGACAACTTTTGCAGAGATTGACAATATGGGACGCAAAACACTACTGGGCAAGGTGGAGCTGTCCCAGCAGGAGGCCAAGGATTTGAAGCAACTTGCCAAAAAGGGTGCGGCGGCGGATAACATGATTGAGGATTTGAAGCGTGATTTGAAGTCGGCCCGACGTGATGCACAGATATGGAAACGGCGGTATGAGGAGCTAAAGGAGCTGACTAAGGACTTTCTTGCAGCTATCAAGAAAGCACCGGAGCGAGTAAGAGTTTTTATCTCAAATGTTCTCCATAGTGAGCGGTTAGAACAGCCAAAAGTGCAACGGCAGAAGGAGAGCACAATTGAGCGGTGAAAATAGGGTGGTGGCAAAAAGTGCCGCCACTCTCTTTTCTGCGGGTTCCACCTTTTTCTTCGCGCCAGCTTGATGTATCTAAACAAATGTGGTATACTACAAGAAATGACAAGAAAGGTACATAAGTCATGGGTGCAGATTACATTGAAGTGAAATCCTTTGGGGAGGTCTATCCAAAGAAAGGTACAAACACCAGAATGCCCTACGAGCACCAGAAAAGGGCTATGGACTGTTTGGACCATATCAATGCCGAGTCGGCTTATAGTACCCTCGTCGTATTACCTACGGGCGGTGGGAAAACCTATACGGCTTCCATGTGGCTCTTGCGAAATGCTCTGGATAAAAAGAAGAAAATCCTGTGGATTGCTCACCGGCAGATGCTATTAGATCAGGCGGCGGAGTCCTTTCAGAAGTTTGCCTATGCGGAAGTGATTCCACATATTTCCTCTTTCCGATTCCGAGTGATCTCCGGAGCATCCAGTCATGATCGTACCAGCGATATTCGACCCGATGATAATCTGCTGATTGCCAGTAAAGATAGCATTGGCAGAAATCTGGACAGGCTGGATAAGTGGCTAGCTGGAGAGAAGGAACTATACCTAATCGTAGACGAGGCCCATCACTCTACGGCAAAAACCTACCGCAAGGTCATTGACTATGTTCGGAGCAAGGTACCCGGCGTGAAGCTGATTGGCCTGACTGCGACGCCGTTCCGGACTGCGGAAGATGAACAGGGTCTGCTGGCAAAAATTTATTCGGATGATATTGCCTATCAGATTGGATTGAAAGAGCTTATCAACCGGCAAATCCTCTCCAAGCCGATCTTTGAGGCGTACTATACCGACGAGGAGTACGGAGATTCCCTTGGTCTGGATGCCTGGGAAAGCATTCAGCATTTGGACGTGTTGCCAGATGATATAGCGGAACAGATTGCCGTGAGTGCGGCGCGTAACAAACTGATTGTCGATACATACCGGGCAAAGCAGAAAAAGTACGGACAGGCCCTCGTGTTTGCTGTCAATGTCGTTCACGCTATCCAGCTTTCCGTGCTGTTCAACAAGGCCAAAATCAAGGCTGATTTTATTGTGTCCGATGTAAAGGACAGCATTACAGGGGTTACAATCAGTCGAGCGGAGAATGAGCGAAAGCTGGAGGCGTATCGGGATGGTCGGTTGCAAGTTCTCATCAATGTCAATATCTTGACGGAAGGTGTGGATTTACCTCAGACCAAAACCGTGTTCTTAGCCCGCCCCACAGTTTCCTCCATTCTGATGACACAAATGGTGGGGCGTGCTCTGCGCGGTACGGCAGCTGGCGGAACCTCCGAGGCATATATCGTTTCCTTTGTAGATAACTGGAATGAACATATCGCCTGGGTCAACCCGGAGAGTCTGTTTAATGGAAACAACGATTTTGAAGATACTCCTGTTGACCGGGCCAAACGTGATTTGAGGACAATCGCCATTTCCAAGATAGAGGAATTTGCGTCTATTTTAGATGATGCGGTGGACACCACAGCGTTGGAAAAGGTTCCGTTTGTTCAGCGTATCCCGTTGGGAATGTACGCCTTTACCTACCTGGAGGAAAACGGTATGGATCTCTCCTATCAGGTGATGGTCTATAACAGCACCGCCGAAGCCTACCGTAGCCTTATGGATGCCCTCCCTACGCTGTTCAAGAGCTATCACGCCACCGAGGAATATCTGACGGACAGGATGCTGATCGCTATGGAGCAGCAGTGCCGAGACACCTTCTTCTGCGGTGAGATGGTTCCGCCCTATGAACAGCGGGATGTCATTAACATTTTGAAATACTATGCCCAGTATGAGATTGCCCCGCAGTTTTACACCTTTGATGAAGTCGACCGGAGTAAGTTGGACATGTCTCAAATCGCCCAGCACATCTGGGATGAGGATATGGGAGAGCGCAAACGGGCTGAGTATGTAAACTCCATCTGGGATGCTAGCGATGACAATATGCTCCGGTTGTTCTTTGGCCGCAAGCTATACTTCCTTCGTCAGCTTGATATTGAGTGTATGAAAATCTCTCATCCCGGCATTTACAAGGATGAACAAAATGTAAAGTACGGAACCCGGCAGTTAGAGAACTTGCCACTCTATGAGATTGGAAAAGTTGCCCCAGGACGAGAGAAGGAGTTGCGTGATAGCACATTTGAAAAGGCCAGGGATAAGGACGGCCTATATCGCTGTGCCTGTTGCGGTGTAACAGATTCCTCCCGTGTGTTCTTCCAAGTAGATCATATTGTTCCGATGAACAGCGGTGGCAAGAGTGTTCTGGAGAATTTGCAGATTTTATGTCGAAAGTGCAACGGCAGCAAGGGTGATCGCTAATGGAAGAACTATGTTACAGTGCTCTTGATCTTGCAGCAATAATCAGTAGCATGGGACTAGGCTGTCGAGCTACAGCTGACTTCTTGGAGCGGGTTTGGGAAGGAGAGCGACCTTTCCTTCAGAAAATATATCGGAAAAACAAACGGCAATTGATTTTGGATGTGAACTATTGGCTGACCTATTTGAGTGATAAGCCTGCGATTGATGCAGAATTTCCGGTTATCCAGCAAGATGCTTTGACGTTGGGAAATGAGTTGCCAGCTGATGCTTACACCGATGATTGTGAAGAACTTGATCTCTTTTTTAAAAATGTACGGTTGCGGATACTCTATAGCGATGGTAAGGACTATGTGAGAATCAAGCGGAGGACGCTGATGGCACGATATGGCTATAAACGGCTGTCCGCAGCGTTAGTGGAGCATTTCGCCCGATGCACATATTTTTATCATTTGCAGCCATACGTGCGGAATTGGGTTGAGTGCCAAATTAAAAATGTCGGTATGGATGAAATGATAATATTTCGAATAATATAAAATTTAACTGAATTGGAGAATGGTTATGGAAAAATTTATCGAAAAACTCGATTCTTATAAGATATTAAATAATTTGTTGCCGGGTTTTATACTGGTATATCTATTTGAACTTTCGATGGGAATCATAATCACACAAGGTAAAGTAATTGAAAATTTGCTGATTTACTACTTTGTCGGTATGATTGTAAGCAGAATAGGTTCTGTCATTGTTGAACCTCTTTGCAAAAAAGTAAAGCTAGTAAAATATGCGGACTATGGTGATTATGTAAGAGCAAGTAAAAAAGATAAGAAAATTGATGTTTTGTCTGAAACAAACAATATGTATAGAAGTATTTTAGCGGCACTTTTAATCGTTCTAATCGCAAACATTGGAATAAGAATTCTGCCGGAAATTGTGTTCAATTATAGTAATTTTGTAGCAATAGTAATATTAGGTGCTCTTTTCTTTATTTCCTATCGAAAGCAAACAAACTACATAGCAAAGCGAGTTAGAAAAACGCTAGAAATGGAGGATGAAGATGAGCATAGTTAAATCTCTTTCAGTTGGAAACGGAGATATGTTTTATATAGTACATAATACTGACAGTTTTACCACTATTGATTGTTGTATGACGGATGAAAATAAAGAGTCAATAATGGATGAAATTGTTAAGGTTTCAAAGGGGAAGGGCATACAGAGGTTTATTTCAACACACCCGGATGATGACCATTTTCGTGGCATAGAGTATTATGATGAGCGCACTTCCATTATTAATTTTTATTGCGTTGAAAATGATGCTACAAAAACGGACGAAACAGTGTCCTTCAAAAAGTATAAGGAACTTAGAGACGGACCACACTCCTATTTTGTGCGTAAAGGTTGCACTAGAAAATGGCTGAATCAGAAGAATGATGAAAGAAAAGGTGCTGGTTTGCATTTTTTGTGGCCGGATGTGGAGAATGCTGAGTATCAAGCAGAACTTGAACGTGCCAAAGCAGGCGAAAGCCCCAATAACATTTCTTTAATAGTCCAGTATAACTGTGAATTAAAATTTTTATGGCTTGGTGATCTTGAAACCGAATTTTTGGAACAGGTGAAGGATGAGATCGATTTTGAACAAGTTGATGTTGTTTTTGCTCCACATCATGGAAGGAAGAGTGGTAAAATACCGAAAGATATATTAGATGTCTTGAACCCGCAGATTGTGATAATTGGTGAGGCAAAATCAAAAAATCTGAACTACTATTCAGGTTACAATACTATAACACAAAATTCTGCAGGAGACATTATATTTGAATGCATTGGAAAGAAAGTCCATATCTACGTAAGCAATCCAAACTATTCGGTCGACTTTTTAGAGGATGTTTTGAAAGGTAAAGAAAAAAGTTGTGAAAATTATATTGGATCTTTTTCAAAACGATAATGAAGGGCATTTCTTTATTAAGAGCAGGCATAGACGCCTCTATCCGTCCAGCAAAAGCCAATCAACAAATGGTGTTAATGTTTCTTAGATACCCACTTCACGACTCCTAAGGTCTTATCAAAGGATATCTTAGCATAAGGGAAAGGCTTGTTGTAGATCAACCAATCCATTTTGGCTAAAACAATGGACATTGATGGAATTGGTGGCGCATTTATGTATGTATTTTTATCATCTGTACTCATATATGCAATAGCGGTTAAGAGTTCGTGTTGAAAATACAGAAATGACAAAATAACTACATTAATTATTTTTAGGTTAATATAAACGTGGGGGATATGCATGTCAATATTACAAGTACTAAATGTGGGGCAGGGAGACAGCATGATATTACGTCCTGATGGTCAATGCTGCTTTAAAGATGAGACATTTGTTATTGATTTAGGTTCAGGTGGAAATGACATTACAAAATACATAAACAGCAAAGAAAAAGTAAATATTGTTTTAACACACCACGATACAGATCATTTTGGTGGATTCAAATTTTTTGTTGGCATGACAAAGCAGATACAAAAAATTATAGTTCCTTTCCACCAAAATGAAATCACATTGATTGCCAAAAGTATTTTGAGTTTAAAAGGGATAAAATCGTCGGAAGACTGTGGAGAGTTTATAGGATTTCTCGAAGGAATTGTGGGAAACCAACTATTATTAAGAAAATTTTCGGATGAATCAACCAATCAACAGGTTTTATCGTTTGCATATGACGAGAGGGATTATTGTGCTCACATCACTTGCATGAATCCCCCAGTTTTGCTGGAGACTTATGATTGGTTAGGCGAAATGGATGAGGTTGGCTTGTTTCGAATAATGCAAGAGATTTTTGAACCAGAATATGCAGAAGCCATGAGACGCTATGTTAGCGCTTCTGGTTCTGAACGAATATGGAGATATATAGATTCACACGAAATAGATGATATATTTTTAAGAGAAGACTTGGAACTCAATCCAGAATTAGGACAACAAGGGGATATTCAGAGGAATATTCAGAGAAACAAGGGGAATTTTGTTGTTAATTTCATAATGGAAAATTTGAAACTGTTTCGGGAATTTAATAACAAACCCATTAGAAAGAATTTGCAAAAAATCTATAATAATTATGTATCATGTACCCATGATGTATGTGTTGTGCTAAGAGCAAGATATCAGGGACGTATATTTTTGCTGACTGGAGACGCAAGTAAAAAAGTATTTTATAGACTATTGGAGGAGGGGAAAGATATAAGCGCAGACTATTTGAAAGTTCCGCATCATGGAAGCAGAGAAAATCTTGATGAACAAATATTGAAAGAAATAAACCCAAGGGTTGCAATTATTTCGCATAATAATCGGCGATTTGGGAAAGCAAAAGATTCCCACCCCAATTTGGAAGTTCTTTCACTTTTACAGAAACATCGCATTAAAATCCTGATAACAAATGATATCGTTAAAGATGGACTTACTTATATGCAAAAGGCAAATCATATGAACGATGCCAATGTAGATATTATATAAGTCTAGCCGATATATTATGATATTACGGCAACACAGTGGCAACAAAAAATCAGATAGCCCAAACTATCTGGATAATGAAAGCAGTATAAATAATCAGTGTCAAATCCCATAAGCAAAACTGCTTAGAATATATCTGACAGGAGCGAGTGGGAGTAGGTTTTATAGCAAAAAACTGCTTTTTATGATGATTTTTAACTAAATTTAGAACTTTTCACCCGTTATGATGCGCTGTAAAAATGGCGCCTCGTAGCGGGTGATTTCGTGTCTTTATGTGTAACATCGCCGGAGGCTATGAGATATCTTGTGAGAATATCGTAAAGGCATAAACTTCATGACGGCCACTCTGACCACAATTTGTTCACTCGGTCAATTACCGTGGAGCCCGTCTGTCTTTCCGTTGCAATTTTCCGCCTCCTGTGCTATAGTAAAAAGGTACTTTTCCGGGAAAGACAGGAGAATACCTATGGTTAAGGATAAAATGAATCATCTGGACGAAGAGGCCGTCCTGCTGCTGAATAAAGGAAAACGAGGATTCTTCCGCCTGATCTTTGGCCGTACTACGGTGGTCGTCCTTCTTCTGGTCATTCAGTTTGGCCTGCTTTTCCTTGGCTTCTACCGGCTCAGGGATTATTTTGTCTACGGCGGCTCCCTGCTGCTGAGCCTTGTCATGGCCCTCATCGTGGTCAACCGCCCCCGGGATCCCAATACCAAAATCACCTGGATCCTCCTGATTATGCTGGCCCCGGTCTTTGCCATTCCCTTTTACCTCTTTGTAGACAAAGAACTGGGCCACCGTCTGGTCCGGGCCCGCCTGGAGGAAATCAATCGGGAGACCGCCGGTCTCCTCCCCGCCCAGCCGGAAATCCACCGCAGCCTGGAGGAAACAGACCCCGGCCTGGCCGGTCTGGCCTCCTACCTGGAGCGGACGGGAAACTTTCCCGCCTGGCAGCACTCCGGCACGGACTATTACCCCATCGGTGAAAAAGCTTTCGAAGCCATGCTGGCAGAGCTGGAAAGCGCCAAAAGCTTCATCTTTATGGAGTACTTTATCATCGACGAGGGCTACATGTGGGGCCGCATCCTCAAGGTCCTGGAGCAGAAGGCCCAGCAGGGCGTAGAGGTCTGCGTTCTCTACGACGGCACCTGCGCCCTCTACAAGCTGCCCTACCAATACCCCCGGCAGCTGGAAAAGCTTGGCATCCGCTGCCGCATGTACGCCCCGCTGCGCCCCCTGGTCTCCACCCACTACAACAACCGCGACCACCGGAAAATCCTGGTGGTGGACGGCCGCTGCGCCTTCACCGGCGGGATCAATCTGGCGGACGAATATATCAACCGCACCCATCCCCACGGCCACTGGAAGGACGTGGCCCTCCGTATCACCGGCGAGGCGGTCCGCACCTTCACGCTGATGTTCCTGCAAATGTGGAACACGGAGGACCGTGGGATGGAGGACTGCACCCGCTATCTGGCGGCATCGGCCCCGGTGGACGCCCCCGGCTGGATCATTCCATACGGAGACAGCCCTTTCAATGGGGACAATATCGGCGAGGCGGTCTATCTGGACATCCTTAACCGCGCCCAAAAATATGTCCACATTATGACGCCCTATCTGATCATCGACCATGAGATGGTCACGTCTCTGATCTTTGCCGCCAAGCGCGGCGTGGACGTGAAGCTGATGACGCCCGGCCGCCCGGACAAGAAAACCGTCTTCGCCCTGACCCGCTCCTACTACCGGGAATTGATCGAAGGCGGCGTCCAGATCTACGAATACACCCCCGGCTTTGTTCACGCCAAGACCTTCGTCAGCGACGATACCACCGCCGTCACCGGCAGCATCAACCTGGACTACCGCAGTCTGTACCTCCACTTTGAATGCGCGGCCCTGATGAGCCGCACCCCGGCGGTAGCGGCAATCGAGGCGGATTATCAGCAGACGCTGACCAAATGCAGAAAGGTCACCATCGAGGACTGCAAGCGGGACCGGCTCGGCCGCCGGCTCACCGGCTGGCTCCTGCGCCCTCTTGCGCCGCTGATGTAAAGCGCGCCTGCCGGGCGGCCCGAATTTCTGATTGTCACCGCCCCTATTTTGTGCTACACTGAATACAAAAAATTCGAAAGGAGGCCCCGCCATGAAGAGACGCATGCGCCGTTTCACCGCTTTCGCCATCGCCATGCTGCTGTTTGTCTGCCTGTTTCCCGGGCAGGGGCACGCCTCCGCCTCCGGCGTCTATTTTACCGCCGCCAATGAAAACCTGCTGGAGCTAAGCAATGATACCATGCCCTTCTACTCCAACGGCGTCCTCTATGTCTCCAGCCGCCTCTTCGAGGGGACGGATCTGGGCGTCTCCTACGCCCGCCACACCGCCCTGGGCCTGGCAACCCTCTACACCAGCACCAAGGACCTTCGTTTTGACCTGGCAGGCCAGGTGACCTACGACAAGCAGAACAACTTCTACAGCGGCTACGCCGTTGAGCGCAGCGGCATCGTATTTTTCCCCCTGAAGCTGGTCTGCCAGTACTTCGATCTGACCTGGAGCTACAACGAGACGGACTTCGTCCCGCTCATCCGGGTAAAGAACGACAGCGTGGTCCTCAGCGACAAGGACTTCATTTACGCTGCCACCAGCCTCATGAGCGACTGGTACAACGAATACCGCCGCGGCCAGACAAGCCAGCCCAGCCGGCCCCCTTCCGTTCCCGATCCTCCCGTGATCTCCGACCCGCCCGTTCCCGTTCAGGCGGCGGAGGGACAGAAGGTGTATCTCCTTTTTGATGGCCGGGACGCTCTGGAACTTCTCCCCGCTCTGGATGACATGCAGGTTACCTTCCTGCTGACGGCGGAGGATATGGACAATGGCGATCTGCTGCGGGCCATAGTGGCCGGAGGCCACGCTCCCGTCCTGCGCCTGACCGGCGAGACGGAGGAGGAGGCCGCTTCTCAGCTTCTCCGGGGCCAGGAGGCTCTGTGGCGGGCGGCCTGCGCCCGGCTGGAACTGGCCTGGGATGACAGCGAACAGGACCTGAGCGCCCTCATTGCGGAGGCGGGCTGCGTCCAGGTAAGCGCCGGGATCGAGCTGTCCGGACAGACGGCCTCCGGGCTGCTGCGCACCATTGGCGGACACCGGGAGGACGTGGCCGTCCGGCTGGGCGGCAGCGAGTGTCTGACGGTCCTGCCGGAGGTACTGGACGGCCTGCGGGAGGCCGGCTACCGCCTGAGCGTCTGGCGGCTGACCGCCTGAGACTGTGTAATTTACAAAAAGTTCAAGAAAAAATCCCTTTTCCGGGTATAATGGGAATCAATATCATGGATAAGTCCCCATTCCGGCTAATTGTACGGGGACGGGAGGAAAACATGGCAAGAAAGATTCTGGTAGTAGAGGACGACCACAATATTTCTGATCTGATCCGAATGTATCTGGACAAGGAAGGATTCGAGGTGCAGGCCGTTTTTGACGGCGGCAGCGCGGTAGAGACCTTCCGCACCTGGCAGCCGGACATGGTGCTGCTGGATCTGATGCTGCCGGTAATGGACGGCTGGGCGGTATGCGGCAAGATCCGCGAGACCAGCCGCACGCCCATTATCATGATTACGGCCAAGAGTGAAGTTTTTGACCGTATTCAGGGTCTGGAAATGGGCGCGGACGACTATATTGTAAAGCCCTTTGAAATGAAGGAGCTGATTGCCCGCATCAACGCGGTCCTCCGCCGTACGGAGATCCCGGAGGATACCCGCAAAAGGCTGGTATTTGATAAGTTGGAGATCAATCTGGATTCCTATGAGCTGACCGTCGACGGCAAAAAGGTGGATACGCCCCCCAAAGAACTGGAATTGCTGTATCATCTGGCATCTACGCCGAATCGCGTCTACACCCGGAACCAGCTTCTGGATGAGGTCTGGGGGTTTGACTATTTCGGCGACAGCCGGACGGTGGACGTTCATATCAAGCGGCTGCGCGAGAAGGTAGAAGATGTATCTGACCAATGGGCGTTGAAAACCGTCTGGGGGGTAGGGTACAAGTTCGAGGTTGCGGCCAAGGCGAAATAAGCCGCCGCTGCGCGGCGGCCCTGCTGCCTGTCTTATTTTAGATTCGCCCCTCGCCGGGGCGGGGGCCTTCTTTTCGCTTGTGCGAAAAGAAGCAAAAGCACCCTCAAGGGGTCGGGACCCCTTGAGAATCCCCGAATGTGTCAGTTTGTTTTGCGCGGGTCCTGAAGTCTGCCCGGCCTGAACCGGACCGGCTCCCGTGTATGGGGCGAAGCGTCTATCCAAGGGCGTATCCGGCAGTCCCTACCGTTTTAACACGAGGGGAACTCCCGATAAGCACCCCGGGAGATCCCCGGTTTGAGACGGTAGGGTCTGCGTCAACGTCCTGAGACAGACGCAGGGCAGAAGAACCCGCACCGGAAGTCCGGTTTAGACCGGATGGACTACAGGACAAGCGCAAAAAACAAATTCCCCCGTAATAAGGTGTCACGCTCTGCGTGACGCCCTAGATTGTGCAATGACCGCATCGAGCGGTCATGCACAATTAAATTCTGCACGGCCACTCGATGTGGCCGTTGCAGAATCCAAGGGATTCTTAAACCGTAGGTTTAAGTGACTTTTTGCCTACTTTTTGTTCACACAAAAAGTAGGCGCAGGGTCCGGGGCCGCGCAGGTCCCGGGGTCTCGAATCGAAACCATGCAGAGCGGCCCGCAGGGCCGCAGAAGAATCTGCCGTGCCGCCGCGCAGCGGCGGCAAAGAAGGAGTCTCAATAATGAAAAGATTCAAGGGCATCTACTGGCGGACTTTTACTGTCACCGTAGGCATGGTGGCGCTGACGTTAGTCCTGCTGGGGGCGTCCTTTTTTTCCCTGACATACAGCTATATTATGACGGAGAAACGGAGCGAGCTGAAGGACCGGGCGGAGATCATTGCCCAGCTGGCTCTGGACGCCTACGCAAAACCCAGCACCACCCTGGCCCGCTTGGAGGACATCCGCTCTATGCTGGACGTGGCCGAAATGATGAGCGGAACTGATTTCCTCATCTGGATTCCTTACGACAGCGCCTTCATGGGCACGGATGCCAGCATGGAGAGCGGCCAGCAGCTGAACCTGCCCGCCGCCATGGGCGAAAAACTGTCCAAGGGCGAGGTTTACATGGGCGCCTCTACTCTGGGCTACTATGAAAAACCCCGCGCCGTGGTGGCCGTTCCCGCCCGCACCTCCGGAGGAGTGACCATCGGCCCCGTACTGGCCATTGCAGAACCCAATGCCATGACCGAAATGTGGCGGGCTTTCCTTGGCATCTTCGGCATGACCGCTATCACCGTGCTGCTGATTGCCTTTGTAGCCACGGCCACCACCGCCATGCAGCAGACCAAACCCATACGCGACATGGCCTCCGCCGCCCGAAAATTCGCCGAGGGCAACTTCGACGCCCGGGTCCACAACACCGGCAGGGAGGACGAGATCGGAGAGCTGATCGAATCCTTCAACGCCATGGCCGACTCTCTGCAAAAAACCGAACAGCAGCGCCGGGAGTTCATCGCCAACATCTCCCACGAGCTGAAAACCCCCATGACCACCATCGCCGGCTACGCCGACGGCATCCTGGACGGCGTCATCTCCCCGGAGGAGGAGAAGCAATACCTGTCTATTATTTCAGGAGAGAGCCGCCGTCTGGCCCGGCTGGTCCGCCGGATGCTGGACGTCAGCCAGCTGCAAAGCCTGGATCTTATCAAGCAGAAAACCCCCTTCGATCTCTCCGAGTCCATGCGCCGTGTGCTTGTCAGCATGGAGAGGAAAATCACCAGCCGTGGGCTGGACGTAGACGTGGAAATTCCCGAAGAATCGGTGATGGTCCTGGGCGACAACGACCTGCTGACGCAGGTGGTCTATAATCTGCTGGAAAACGCCGCTAAATTTGCCTCCCAGGGCAGTACTCTGTTCCTGGGGCTGGAGAAAAAGGGAGAGAAAGCGGTGGTCACCGTGCGCAACACCGGCCTGACCATCCCTCCGGAGGAGCTGCCCCTGCTGTTCGAGCGGTTTCACAAGTCCGACCGCTCCCGCAGCGAGGACAAGGACGGCGTGGGCCTTGGCCTGTACATCGTCCGCACTATCCTGGAGCAGCACCACGAAAAAATCACCGCCGCCAGCGAGGACGGCGTGACAACCTTCTCCTTTACCGTCCAGCTGGCGGGGGAGAATCTGAAGACTGTGTGATACTTTCTTAGGAAAGAATTTTGTGAGAGTGTAAGGAAACCATTGCAATGGAAGAATTTTGGAGGGAATTGGATCGATCCGCTGACCAGCCGGACGAGGTCGTGCTGACCTACCGCCAGCCGGATGCCGCGGACCCGGTCACGCTGCGCTATGAGCGCCCGCTGCCCGACTGTATGCGCCCCCAGCCGGAGGAGCCTCCGGCGGACCTGTTCGCGCCGTCCCGTATCCCGAGCGGTGCAAATAACCCCCTGAACCCGCCGGAGCGGCCCAAGGCCCGGTGGGGCGTGCGCATATACGTCGTGCTGTCCCTGCTGGTGATCCTGGCCTGTCTGGGCACGGGCGTCTGGTACGTCAGCCAGTACGGCTGGACGCTGCCCGGCAGTTCCGCCCCCAGCCGCCGGCCCGACTATCAGGACGAACTGCCGCCCTGGGAGGAGTTCTACCACTGGGACACGGAGGAACCGGAGGATACCACAATTACGATCCCCAGCTATCCCACCGGCGGCGACGCCCGGCTGGCGCTCTCCTCCGCCGAGGGCCTGCCGGCGCTGTCTCTGAAGGAAGTTTACGACCAGGTGACGCCCTCCGTTGTAGCGGTGCTGGGCTGGCAGAAGCTGTATGGCAGCGTGGGCACCGGCGTGATATTCTCTGAGGACGGCTATATCCTCACCAACTGCCATGTCATCGCCGGGTGCAGCACCTGCTCGGTGTGGGTCACCGACGCCAACGGCATCGATGAGGAATACGAGGCCAGAGTAGTGGGCTATGACGAGGACGCGGACCTGGCGGTGCTGAAGATCAACGCCAAGGGTCTGCCCGCGGCGGAGTTCGGCATCTCCGACGACCTGCAGGTGGGCGACCCGGTCTACGCCATCGGCAACCCCCTGGGTGTGGAGCTGCGCAACACCCTTACCAACGGCATCGTCTCCGCCATCAACCGGGACGTGGACGTGGACGGCGTGACCATGACCCTCATTCAGACCACCGCCGCCCTGAACAGCGGCAACTCCGGCGGCCCCCTCATCAACCAGTACGGCCAGGTCATCGGCATCAACACCATCAAGATGATGAGCGAGTACGACACCATCGAGGGCCTGGGCTTCGCCATTCCCTCCAGTCTGGCCCTGCGGTGGGTCAACGAGCTCATCGAATTTGGCGAGCTTCAGCCCCAGCCCGTGCTGGGCGTCACCGTCAACCGCATCCCCGAGACCCTGCCTGATGGCCGCACCGGCCTGCGGCTGGAGGAGATCACCCCCGGCCTCAGCGCCGACCGCGCCGGCCTCCACGCCGGGGACTACCTGACCGGCTTCTGCGGCCAGGAGATCGTGAATTTCCAGCAGCTCCTGAACCTCCGCCGGGACCTGCGGGTGGGGGACGAGGTCCCCGTCCAGGTCTGGCGTAACGGGGCGTATCTGGAGTTTACCATGATCATGATGGCGGAATGATTTGAATGGAGCTCCGTCATAAAAAGGGAACCACTGATACGTGGGGTTAAAATTCTTCGCTGGACAGCGTTCATTGTCAGGGGGGGAGGCCATGGGTCCCGACGTACTCTTTTTCTTCAACAAGGACCCAGCCGCTCTGCCCCTCTACGAGGCGTTTGAGAGCCGTGTTCTGGCGGAGGCCGGCAACGTGACCATCAGGGTTCAGAAAACCCAGATCACCTATACCAATCCCAGAGTCTTCGCCGCCGTCTCCTTTCTTCCCGTCCGTAAAAAGGCCCAGCGTCCGAAACACTATGTCACCGTCACCCTGGGTCTGAACCGCCGCCTGGATTCGCCCCGGGTGGACGCCGCCTCGGAGTCCTATCCGGCCCGCTGGACCCACCATCTGCTGATCTCCTCCCCGGAGGAGATCGACGATGAATTGATGGCGTGGGTTCGGGAAGCCGCCGCGTTTTCCGCCTCCAAACGATAACAAAACGCCCCGCCCGGTCTGATCCGGGCGGGGCGTTCTCATCCTTGAAGGGCTTACTGCTTCGCTTCCATCAGCTTGCTCAGCGCGGCCTTGTCGCCCACCAGGGTGACATAGGGGTGCAGCTGAAGGATGGAGGCGGGCACCTGGGGGGTCACGGGTCCGACAAAGGCGCGCTTGACGGCGTCGGCCTTGTCCTCGCCGCTGACCATCAGCAGGATCTTCTTGGCCATCATAATGGACTTGATGCCCATGGACATGGCCTGCCGGGGCACGTCGTCACGGGAAGCGAAGAACCGGGCGTTGGCCTCGATGGTGCTCTCCGTCAGGTCCACCACGTGGGTTTCCAGCTCGAAGGCGTCGCCGGGCTCATTGAATCCGATATGGCCGTTGCGGCCCATGCCCAACACCTGAATGTCGATGCCGCCCATCTGGCGGATGACCTGGTTGTACCACTTGCACTCCGCCTGGGGATCGGCAGCCAGGCCGTCGGGCACGTTGGTGTTGGCGGGGTTGATGTTCACCCGGCTGAACAGATGCTCCTCCATGAAATAGCGGTAGCTCTGCTCATGGGTGGGCTCCAGGCCCACATACTCGTCCAGATTCACGGTCTTGATCTCGGCAAAGTCCAGGTCACCCTTCTCATACCAGGTCACCAGCTGTTTATACATGCCCACCGGCGTAGAACCGGTAGCCAGGCCCAGCACGCTGTTGGGTTTCAGGATAATCTGCGCGGAGAGGATGTTAGCTGCCTTCCGGCTCATAGTCTGATAATCTTCGGTCATGTAGATTTTCATAATGGACACGCTCCTTTTTCATTTGTGATGACCATGGCGATCATCGTTCGGGAATAACCTACCAGTCAAATTGTATAAGAAACCCCCGTATTTGTCAATGGGGAATTGGGCAGAATTTCACCCATTTTCTTATTTCCCTACCGGTCCCGCTTCAAGATCCGGATATCCTCTCCAAAAAACCGCAGCGTCTGGTATTCTCCTCTGATCCGGGACAGCACCGCCTCGCCGTACCGCCGTCCAAGCTCCTCCACCGGCAGGTTGGTGGACAGCACCGTGCTCCTCCCGTTCACCAGCCGGTCGTTGACGATCCGGTAAAAGACCGACTGCACAAACGTCGTCAGCATCTCCGTCCCCACGTCGTCCATAATCAGCAGATCGCAGTTGAGATACCGGTTGATCTCCCTGTCCGGGTCCTCCTCAAAGGGGTTCTCCCGTCCGAACTTTCCGCTCTCAAACTGCTGGAACACATGCCCCGCGGTGTCGTACACCACCGAAAATCCCCTGTTGCTGACCTCCCGGGCAATACAGGCCGACAGAAACGTCTTTCCCAGACCCGGCGCGCCGGTAAAGAGCAGATTCCCGCTGTGCCGGGAGAAATTGCGGGCGTAGCTCCCGCAGATCTCCCGCACGATCTCCATATTCTCCCTGGGACTGCGTCCATACTCCGGCCAGCTCTGCCTGTCGTACCACTCCAGCGAAAAGCTCTCAAAGGACTGATTCCCCAGATCCAGCAGCTTGCTCAGCCGCCGGTTCTGCTCCCTGGTGTAGTACGCCATCAGGCACCCGCAGGGCTTTCCCCCCGGCAGCCACCCGCTGTCCCGGCACTTCCCGCAAACCGGCCCGTCGTCCAGGTAGTCATAGGGGAATCCCGCTCCCACCAGCCGTTCGGCCCGCTCCCGCTGGAGGGCCAGATTGTTCCTCTCCAGTTCCTGCAAGGCTCTCTCCGGGTCGCCCTCGCTGTCAAAGGCGGCCAGCACGATCCGCGCCGCCGTTCCCCGCAGCTCCCGGTCGATCTTTTCCACCATGGGCGACCTGCGGTAGACCTCCTCCGTCCGCCGCTCCAGCTCCTCCCGCCTCCGCTCCCGGTCAGCCTGGAAACGGCGCTGGGCCTCGGCCATAATTTTCATGTCTCTGGGCATTTATTCCGCCCCCTTTTCTCCACGCAGCTGCCGCAGATATTTCTCCATCCGGGCCATATCCTCCCGGGCGGCGTCTCCGGTCTGCTGACGGTCCGCCGCCGGACTGTTCCGCCGACGTCCGCCCGGGCGGTCCCCGGCCTCGATCTCCGCCAGCGTATGCAGCCCTTTTTCATGCCAGGACTTCAATATCCTGTCCATATAAGGCCACTTCAGCTCCTTGCACTTGACCACCGTCTTGTCGTAAGCCAGCTCGATAGCCCCGTCCTCGAACCCCATTCCGCTCCAGACCAGCAGATATTTCTCCTCGCTGGGCGCGGGGGCCCGGTCTCCCAGCCGCAGCAGGCGCATCATCTTCGGCAGCGCCTCCCGGCTCCTCTGGTATTTCCTGATGTAGGCGGCGGCGCTCTCCTGGGTCATAAGTCCCAGCCGCGCCCACATATAGCCCTCCTTTTCGATCTGCCGCATAGTGGGCTTCCGCCCCTGTCCGTACCGCTGTACGGTCCGCTCGGCGCAGAAGTTTACCAGCAGGAAGATCACGTCCGCCGGAAGCCCCACCTGATCGTACAGCCCCAGCAGGATCGCCAGATCCGGCGTGGTCAGCTTCTTCCCCAGCGTTTCCTCCACGGCTCCGGTGAGCCCCGAGAACTCCTGGCCCTCCAGCGCCCTGGCCATATCGGCCCTGGTGTACTCCGCTCTCCGGTCCTCCGCCTTCGGTTCAGGCGGAGCGGGGGGGACCGCGCTCCTGCCGCTCTGTCCGGGCAGCGAGACCAGCCCCTGCCGGGCCAGGGTGTCCAGCGCCCGGCGGAATCTATTCTGATCCCAGCGCAGCTGGGCTCTCACTTTTTCATCGTCCGCGCTTCCCCGGTTTTTCAGCACCGCGATATACAGCAGGGCCGCGTCCCCGTCGCCGCACTGGATGAGCCGCCTTGCCGCCGGCCCGGAGAGGAGGACGCTCTCGTCCTCCGGCAGGTGGAGAATATATTCGCCGATGGTGTTTCCCTCCCTTTTCCGTCTCTCTATGCTTTTCATCCTCATTCTACATGAAAAGACGGATTTCGTAAAGGGGGAGTTTTTCTTGTCTCTGCTCAAATTCACCATTGCTCCGCGGCAGGCATTGTGATATGTTATGACAGAAGCTGCTGATCGGGATTTGCAGGCCAAGAAAACAGACAGAAATGCGAAAAACCGCAGGAGAAACGCTTTTTTCTCCTGCGGTTTTCCGTTGTCTCTGTTTTCCGGCTACTCCGCTTCTCCCAGCAGCAGCTCCGCGATCCCCTGACCCAGCAGCCTCGCGGACAGCAGCGCCTCATCCAGGGAGTTGCCCGCCGCTCCCATTTCCACCAGCAGCGCTCCCGGTGAAACATGCTGATTGTATCTGGAATCCCTGACGGAAATGGGCCGCATCAGCGTTGGAAAGCTGTCCGTCAGATGCTGCTGCAGCGCCGCCGCCAGCTTCAGGTTTTCCTGCCATCCATCATGCTGCAGCCCGCCGCCGTCGGTCCCGATGATCAGCGACATCTGCGCCGCGTTCAGCCCGGCCACATTGCTGACCACCTTATAAGGCGTTCCGTCCGCATCGGAAATGGCGTCTCTGTGAATATCCAGCACCATCGAGATTCCCGGATATTCCTCCATGGCCTTTTCCGCGGCCTCCAGTGACCGCCCATACGCCCCGCTGTACTCCGGATAATCATGGAGCGTCGGATCATGCGCCACGCTGATCCCGGCCTCCTCCAGCACTCTGGCGATCTCATCTCCCACCCGCACCACGTTAAAAGCGCAGTCCGTCGTCCTCCAGTCCCCGCTGGACGCGTACTCCTCGCCCGGCGGCATGGTGTAGGCCTCGCTGCCATGGGTATGTACGATGAGCACCTTCGGTCCTTCCTCCTCCGACAATTTCGCGGCAAAGGACCCGTCAAACAGCGTCTCATCAAAGCTCTTACTGGAGCGGTTGTTGATATACACGTCCCCCGTAACGATATACCCGTCAGCGGAGGAAGGCGTCAGCGTCCTGGCCTGTACTCCGTTATCCGCAAACACCAGCGGCGTCTCCGCCTGTACCGGCTCCTCCGCAATGGGTGCAGACGGCCTCGCCGGCCTTTTGATCTCTTCTTTTTCCTTCTCCCCGGCGTCCTCCTCAGGTTCAGTATTGTCCACATGGCTGTCGTCCTCTTCCTCCGTCTGCCGCAATTCCAGCACCGCCTCCCGGCTGGAGAGCAGCACCGGGCTCTGTCCGATAGCCATTGCCGCCCGCACCGGCAGCGCCCCGCCGGTCCAAAGTCCTTCCAGCTGGCTTTTCAGAATTCCCACCGCCCAGAGATTTTTTTCCCCCAGAGCCTCCAGCGCGGAGGAAAGATTGGTGCTGGCCGCCGTAGCGGCCACCACGTAAATCACCGCTCCCGCCGCCAGCAGGGCGGCGATCCGCCGCAGCCATTGCGGATGGGGTCTTCTCCTGATCGTCACTTTGGTTGTCCCCTTTCGTATGCTTTTGTTGCTCGTCCAAACATATTCGGGGCCTGTCCAAAATATGACCGGGATGCCCTGCCAAGGGAGGCCGTCCGTCACAGGCCGCGGGTATCTTTACCTCGCAAAATCCACAAAACCCGCCGGATTTGTGGAAAAGTCCGGTGAGTTTTTCAGTTATTTCCCTATTGACGCCACGCCCTTCTCAGGGCTTCCACCAGCTCCCCAATCTCCTCAT
Organism: Oscillibacter sp.; assembly: GCA_014799845.1. GTDB lineage: Bacteria > Bacillota > Clostridia > Oscillospirales > Oscillospiraceae > Pelethomonas. The sequence continues at coordinate 45,473 of JAAVHF010000049.1, forward strand.
CTCTCAATGAAGCGTATCCCAAGATCACGCAGTTTTCTCCGCACAATTCCTTCCGTTCCATATAGTATTCACTGAGCCCCTTGATTTTCACCCCTTCCCGCATCGCGGACGCGATCATCTCTTTTTCTCCCGGTCCCCCGGGCAGCTCCAGCAGCAAATGCAGCCCGGTATGCCGTCCCGACAGCCGGATTCCGTCCCGGCCGAAGGCCTTCTCCAGCGCCTCCGCAAGCTGTTCCATTCTTCCCTTATACGCCCCCCGCATCCTGGCCAGATGCCGGGTAAAATATCCTCCCTCCAGAAACAGACGCAGCGTCTGCTGCTCAAACCGGCTCACCGTATTGGAGTAGCTCCCGAACGCCCGCCCGTATTCCTCCATCAACCCCCATGGCAGCACCATGCACGCGATCCGGATACTGGGCGCCAGACTCTTGGAGAAGGTGCATAAATACACCACCCGCCCATCCGGTCCCGCCATTCCCTGCAAGCTGGGCAGAGGCCGCATGTCAAACCGGAATTCCGCGTCATAATCGTCCTCCAGGATATACCGCCCCGGTTTTGCCGAGGCCCACCGCAGCAGCTGCGCCCGCCGTCCCACGGGCATTGTCACGCCGGTAGGGAAGTGGTGGCTGGGCGTCACATAGCACAGATCCGCCCCGCTCTCCTCCAGTTCCACCGGGTCCAGCCCGCCGCCGTCGATCCCCACGCACCGGCAGGGTATCCCATTATTCTCCAAAATGGTCCTGGGCCGGTCATACCCCGGATTTTCCACCGCCGCCGTCATTTCCCGAAACCCGCCATGCCCTTTCAGCAGCTGCGCCAGCAGCCCCAGCAGATACTCCACTCCGGCCCCGACCACGATCTGTCCCGGGTCGCAGACCACGCCCCGGTAAGCCCGCAGATACTCCGCCAGCTCTCTCCGCAGCTCCCGGTCCCCCTGTCTGTGCCCATGGTGCAGCAGCTTTTCGCCGTTATACAGCAGCTCCTTCTGAATCCTCCCCCATGTCCGGAAGGGGAACAGCCCCGTATCCACCGCCCCTGTGGACAGATCAAACCGCACGGCAGGGGAGGGGACCTCCTCCGATCCATCCCTGCTTTTTTCAGCACCGGACCGCCCCGCCTGCGGCAGCATATCCACATATTCCAGCACAAAAAATCCGCTTTTCGCCCGCGCCTCCAGATACCCTTCCGCTACCAGCATCTGATACGCGGTATCCACGGTGTTCACCGCCACCGCCAGCTGAGACGCCAGACTCCGCTTCCCGGGCAGCTTGTCTCCTGTCCGCAGCGTCCCGCCGCGGATTTGCTCCGCCAGACTGTCGTACAACTGTTGATACAATGGCTTTTCACCCGCGGGGTCCAGACAGATGGTCAACTCCAGCATACGCGCCTCCAACTGATACCATAAAAAAATTCTATTCTGGCAGTTTCAATAGAACCAGACAGCGCTATAATAACATCAACAACATCCCCCGTCAAGAGGGACCATAAAAGGAGATACCCGCTATGAAAACTGCCCCTGTCAAACTGAAAAAGTATTTCACCGTGCGCAACATCGCGCTGACCGGCATTTTAGCTGCCGCTATTTTCGTGTTGACAAAATTCATCAGTATCCCCATCCCCAGTCCTCTGGGCAAGACGGCCCTGTCGGTCGGCAACGCTATGTGTATCCTGTCCGCCCTTCTGTTCGGCCCCATTACCGGCGGACTGGCCGCGGGCATTGGCAACGCTCTGGTGGACCTGTCGGACCCCGCCTGGGCTCCCGAGTTCTGGATCACCTTTATCAACAAATTCCTCATGGCCTTCGTCGCGGGACTGGTCATGCACAAGATGAAACCGGGCGCCAAAAACCTGCGGGTCTGGGTCGCCGGCCTTCTCGGCTCCCTGACTTACTGCCTGCTGTATGTGACCAAGAACATCCTCTCCGGCGTGTTTGTCAAGAGCTTCACCTGGGAGGTAGCCATTGCGGAGACCCTGACCGTGAAGCTGCCGGTCACTTTGACCAACGCCATCATCGCCATGGTCTGCGCCGGGCTGCTGTACTTTGTCCTGAACCAGCCCCTCCGCAAGGCTCATGTGCTGTCGGCCTGACCAAATACGCAAGTATTCTCCCAACGAGGGCGCGGACGTTTGTCCGCGCCCTCGCTCCATTACTATGCGGCAAAGCGGCTGTCTGAGGAACGCTTTTATTCGGTGCCTTGACAGATTGCCAGCCCTGTGATATGATGCTGACTAAACAAATCCAGTCTGAAGTTAAAGGTTTATCTTATGAAAGATCACGATTATATGGACGGCCGCTGCGGCCATCATGGGAACGGCTGGGAGGACCTGGCCGAGTCCCTGGAGCATACCGGCCGGCTTCTTTCTCACTGCCTGGGAAAGCGCCGGGGCCAGGGGAGGATTTTGCGAATCCTCTGCCAGCAGGAACAAATGAGTCAGAAAGAGCTTCAGGATATCCTGCACATCCAGCCAGGCTCCATGAGTGAGATCGCGGCCAAGCTGGAGAACAGGGGATTGATTGTCCGTGGCCGGGACGATGCAGACAAGCGGAAGATTTTGCTGTCCATCACTGACGAGGGACGGACTTGGGTAAGCCAGCGGGACGATGCCGCTATCCGACAGCAGCGGGCAGAACTCTTTTCCAGCTTGAGTCAGGAGGAGCAGGATACCTTGCGGACGCTGCTGGAAAGGCTGTCCGCTGATTGGAAGCAGCGCCTGGAGAGCGAGAAACAATAGTGAAATCCTATTTTTTCTCCGCGATAAGACCTTGCCGCGGTCCCCTCCCAGAGACAGAAAAGCGCAGGCACCCCAATACACCCCTCCAGGAAGCGCGCCTCCCGGGCAAAGCCTCCTAAATTCAGACCCCCAAAAAAACCAGGGCGCGGAACTTACGTTCCGCGCCCTCTTGGCAGTTTCAAATCAAAAAAGATACCCGCCCGGAGCAGGCGCCAAAGTGCGCAGCCCATCGGGCGGGTAAAAAGTTTTTCTTTTTGATACTTTTTCTTTGTCCACAAAGAAAAAGTATGTCTGCATATCCGCCTTACCGCGCCGCCGACCGGTCGTAGGCCACGATGACCCGCCGGTTGGGATCAGTTCCCATGGAATAGGTGGTGATGCCGTCCACATCCTGAAGGGCAGTGTGGATGACGTGCCGCTCATAGGCGTTCATAGGCTCAAGGGTGACGTTGCGCTTGAACTTGAGGACCTTTCCGGCTACTTTGTGGGCCAGGTGCTGCAAGCTCTGCTCCCGCTTGAGGCGGTAGTTCTCCGCATCCACGTGAACGCGGACGCGCTTCTCGCCGCCCTTGTTGACGGAATAGTTGGTCAGCTGCTGGATGGCGTCCAGGGTCTCGCCCCGGCGTCCGATCAGCGCGCCCAGCTTTTCGCCCTCCAGAATCACCTTGTAGCGTCCTTCGCTGTCCATGTAAACCTTCACCTGGGCGTTGCTCTCCATGTGCTCCAGCAGACCCGTCAGGAAAGCGGTGATCTGCTGGGCCTTCTCATCGTTTACGGGCTCGCCCAGATCCACAGGCTGGACGGGCGCGGCCTCAACAGGAGCTTCAGCGGTCTTCTGGACCCGGTCCCGGCGGTCATTTCTGGTACGATTGGGCCTCTTCTTTTCGCCGCGCTCGGGACGCTTCTCCTCCTGCTGTACGGCGGCGGGGGCCGGCTTCTCCTGCTTTTCCTGCTTCTTCTCCACGGGACGGGGAGCGGCAGCGGGTGCGGCGGGCGCGGGCTTCCTCTCCACAACGGGCTTTACCACAGGTTCCTCGGCCACCTCATAGGTCACCCGCACCTTGGCGGGACTGGCCCCGATGCCCAGAAATCCTTTCTTGGCCCGCTCCAGAATTTCAACGGATACCTCATCCCGGTCAAGCCCCAGCTGGGCCAGCGCGTTGGCAATGGCCTCATCCTCGGTCTTGCCGGTGACGTCAATAAATTTTGTCGTCATAAAGAGTTCTTACTCCTTCTCATCATATCGGTCTTCCTGATAACTGCGCCCTCTGGCATAGGGACGCTCGCCCACACGGCCGGCCTCGTTGGTGGAAATCTTCTTTTCCTTGTCCTTCGGGGGCAGCTTCCTGGGCTTTTTAGACTCCATGGCCTGCTGCTCGGCAACCCGTTTCCTGGCCTCTTCCATGCGCAGCTTACGGGCGGCTTCCCGCTTGGCGGCGCGCTCTTCCTCTTCGGCGTCCAGCTTCTTGGTGTAGAATTTACCCATAAAGAATTCCTGGATCATGGCGAAGAAGCTGTTGAAGAACCAGTACACGCCCATAGCGGCGGGCATGGAGAAGCACCACCACAGGGAGAGCAGGGGCATCAGGATGTTCATCGTCATCATGCTCTTCTGCTGCTCCTGGGACTGCCCGTTGCTCTTGCTCATAACAAAGGAGAACAGGAACTGGATACCGGCGGCCAGAACGGGTACCATCAACAGCGCGATAAATTCCCACTTGAACTGAAAACCGGACAAAGCGCTGCTGGGAATCTTGCTCAGATTCACGCCCAGGAAGTTGAAGTTGATGTTCATCAGACCATCGACCGTATCCTTTAGGCTGTCCCAATGGTTGGACACAAACTCGGTCAGAGAGACCTGGGCATAAGCCACGTTTCCTACAGAGGCGTCATAGCCAAGAGCCTCCGCGGCCACGCGCACCGTCTCCATGGCCTCCTCGCTGAGCCCCATGAAGTGGGTGATGGGCCTGTAAACGATCTGGTACAGGGGCAGCAGGAGGAACATGGGCAGCAGGGACCACAGGCAGCCGCTCATGGGGTTGATGCCCTCTTCCTGGTAGAGCTTGGCCAATTCCTCCTGATACTTCTGCTGATTTTTCGCGTATTGCTTCTGGAGTTCCGCCTGCTTGCTGGACAGGCGTCCCATGCGGACCATGCTGCGCTTGGACTTCATCTGGAAGGGGAGAAGGATCAGCTTCAAAATCAAGCTGAACATGATGATAGCCACACCGTAGGACCCGGTGAGCGTATACATCCAGCGCAGCAGGGCGGCAAATGGTAAGGTAATGATTTTACCCATTGACGGTATTTCCTCCACGTAAAATCGTCTTGACGATAGGGACGCCATTCAGCCGCTTTCGGCAGTTGAACAGCCGTCCCGGCGGTTCGCCGTCTGAGGCCGTCGATCCGCCTAAGGAACAGGGTCGTAAAAATCTCCCTTATAAAAGGGATGGCACCGCAAAAACCTTTTCAGGGCCAGCCAGCCCCCCTTCGCCGCGCCATATCTGGTAATGGCCTCCACGGCATACTGGGAGCAGGTAGGGATAAAGCGGCACCGGGGCGGCAGCCCCGGCGAGATATGCCTCTGATAGAACCGGATCATGCCCAACAAAAACCGCCGGATCATGTTCTCTTCTCCCTGAGCAGCCCCAGCTGTCCGCAGGCCTTATAGAAGGCGGCGTTCAGCTTCTGCCAGGGTCCGCCCACGGCCCGTCCGCGGGCCACCAGGATGATATCGTACCCCTGCTTCATCTCCGGCTGTGCCAGCCGGTAGACCTCTCTGAGCCTTCTGCGGGCGCGGTTGCGCACCACGGCGCCGCCCAGTCTTGTACTGACGGTAACGCCCAGCCGGTTATGGTCCTGCCCATTGGGGCGGCAGTAGAGTACGAGGAAGGGGGTGACCGCGGACCTTCCCTTGTTATAGATCCTGCGGAAGGTACGGTTTTCTTTGATCGTGACGGTTTTTTTCATCGGCAATTACCCGTAAGGACGGTCATCTGAACGCTTCGCGTTCAAACGACCGTCCCCTTCTGATCTATCCTATTTGCGATGCAGCAAACTCCGCCGTTTGCCGCCGGAGGGGCGGCGTGGCCTACGGCCGCTTTCCGCGGCCCAACGGCGCACCTCAATGGGTCAGGCGGTTGCGGCCCTTAGCGCGGCGGCGGGCGAGCACCTTGCGGCCGTTAGCGGTTTTCATCCGCTTGCGGAAGCCATGCTCTTTGGAGCGCTGACGCTTTTTGGGCTGATAGGTACGGAACATTTGCATACACCTCCTAGTCAATTTTTTGCTGAGGGGCCTTTGGGTCCCTCTACTCGACGGCGGGGAAGCATTTTCCCCCCGCAGTTGACGTACTCTTTGCCTGTCTATCGACAAGCAGTAGTTATTATACAGAAAAAAAAGGAGGATGTCAACAAAAAATTCCTTCTTTTCGGCCCTTCGGGCCGAAAATGGTAGTGGTTTCGATATGTAACCCCGGGACCTGCGCGGCCCCGGAACCCCGCGCCTACTTTTCGCCCACGCGAAAAGTAGGCAAAAGCGTTCTTAAACCTACGGTTTAAGAATCCCTTGGGCGTCACCCGTGGGGTGACGCTTACTACGGGGGAGCTTGTCACCATTGGGCGGTGACTTGATGGATTGGGTGCCCCTGAGCTGGAAATTGTCCTTCTGGGAGCCTGGCGCTTGAAGGACTCCGGCTGCCGCCCTGTTAAAGAGAGACTGCCTTGCAAGGGGGCTGTCTGACGCGACTGCCCCGGGAGTACCCAAAGCGGTACGGTAGGGTCCGCCGATAACATCGTTGGATCGGCGCTTCACCTTATACACGGGAGCCGGTCCGGTAGGCCGGACGGGCTGCAGGACGAGCGCAAAACAAATCCAAACATTCGGGGATTCTCAAGGGGCGATGGCCCCTTGAGGGCACTTTTGCTACTTTTCCTGCAAGGGAAAAGTAGGCCTCCCGCCCCGGCAGAGGCGAATCTAAAATAAGATAGGCAGTCGGGCCGCCGCGCGGCGGCGGCAGAGAAAAATATCTTTCTATTTAGAATAAGTGTCTGTTGCAATCCCCCCCATTTTTTGATATAATATCCTAGATATACTATTCCCCACCCGTAAGTGGAAAACCAAGCACCCGATAGAGAAAAAGAGCAAAGGAACTGAGAGAAAAAAGAAAGGGAGAGCCTCTATGCAATCTGTTTCCGACATCTGGGCCATGATTCTGGACAGACTTCGGGAGGACCTATCAGAAACTACCATCAAGACCTGGTTCGATGAAACGACCGTCGTCGCTCTGGAAGGGAACGAACTGATCCTCCACTGTCCCAACGCCTTCAAACGTACCAATATCCAGGACCGCTTTCTCCCCAACATTGAAGCCGGCCTCAAGGACATTTTTTCCTCCGACATGACCGTCGTCCTCCTGGACGACGCGGCTCTCCAACAGCGCCAGGACCCCCAGGAAAACAAAACCACATCTATTATGGACAGCGGTGAATTCACTTTTGAGACCTTCGTGGTGGGCCCCTCCAACCAGCTGGCATGTTCCGCCGCCCGCGCCGTAGCCGACGCCCCCGGCCAGCATTACAACCCTCTCTTTATCTACGGCAGTTCCGGCCTTGGCAAAACCCATCTGCTCTATGCCATCGCCCACGGCATCCGCCAAAGGAGCCCCTCCGCTAAAATCCTGTATATCAAGGGCGATGAATTCATCAACGACTTCGTGGAATCCGTCCGCTCCGGCAAAGCCGGCGAATTCCGCGTCAAATACCGGGAAGCCGACCTGATGCTAGTGGACGATATCCAATTCGTTGCCGGTAAAGTGGAGACCCAGAACGAATTCTTCCACACCTTCAACACCCTCTACGAGAGCAAAAAGCAGATCGTTCTCACCTCGGACCGTCCGCCTCAGGAAATGGCCCTGTTGGACGACCGTCTCCGCACCCGTTTTGAGTGGGGCCTCATGGCGGACGTGCAGCAGCCCGTTCTGGAGACCCGCGTGGCCATCGTCAAGAACAAAGCCGCCAATCTGGGGCTGATTCTCAGCAACGAGGTAGCCAACTACATCGCCAACAAGATTACCTCCAACGTCCGCCAGCTGGAGGGCACCGTTCACAAGATCAAAGCTTTCCACGACCTCGGCATTGAGATCGACCAGGCCACTGTCGACCGGGCTATTCAGGACATGATCCGCTCCAACGAGTTCACCATCACCCCGGACAACATTATCAAAGAGGTCTGCCGCTATTTCCGGGTAGAGGAGGACCAGATCCGCGGCCCCTCCCGCAGCCGGGACATCCTCAACGCCCGTCAGATCGCCATGTATCTCATCCGCCGCATGACCAGCCTGTCCCTGGACGACACAGGCAAGCTTTTCGGCGGCCGCGACCACTCCACCACCCTGAACGGCGTTACAAAGGTAGAAAACCGCATGAAAAACGACAACACCTACGCCGAAACGGTAAAAGCCATTATCACCAACATAAACGCCACCAAGTAGCGATTCAATTTCCCGCCGGCTTTCCACATTTTCCCCAAAGTTTTCCACAAAATAGACCTTTTCTTTTCCACACGGCCTGTGGAAATCTTTCCCTTGTTTTCTCACTGTGGAAATCCCAAAAAATTTCCCGACATTTTCCACAACGTATTTCCCTCTAATTTTTCCAGCATTTCCAATCCTTTCCCAACGTTATCCACAATTTTTCGCCCTAACACTTCTTCCACTAAAAAATAAATAACTTATTCTTCTGAATACCCGAAATATGACAACACGGCCTGTCCACTGAAAAAATCAGAAAGGACCATGATAACATGAAATTTTCCTGTGAAAAAACGCTCCTGCAATCCGCAGTCGCCGTTGCCTCCCGTGCCGTAGCTGCTAAAAGCACCATCCCCGCCCTGGAAGGCGTTCTTATCCAAGCCTCCGCCCATCTGACTATCTCCGGCTTCAACATGCAGACCGGTATCCGTACCACACTGGAAGCCGACATTACTGAAGAAGGGACTCTGGTCCTGCCCGCCCGTCTCTTCGGCGAGATCATCCGCCGCATGCCGGATGACGTCATTACCTTCGTCTCCGATACCGGAATGAACGTCCGCCTGACCTGCGGCGACGCTGCCTATAACATCACTGCCCTGTCTGCCGATGACTACCCCGAACTTCCGGAGGTAGAAGATCAATATTCCATCCGCATTCAGCAGCGGACCCTTCGCTCCATGATCGGAGAGACCTCCTTCGCCGTCTCCACCGACGAAGCCCGCCCCATCCACACCGGCTCTCTCTTTGAAATCGGAGAAAGTGACCTGACAGTTGTCAGCGTGGACGGATTCCGTCTGGCCCTCCGCCGGGAACCTCTGGAGGGCGCAAAGGGCGGTTCCTTCCGTTTTGTAGCACCCGGCACGGCCTTGAACGAAGTAGAAAAAATCTGCGATGATACGGAAGAAGAGGCTGTCATCACCCTGGGCAGCCGCCACCTTCTTTTTGAAGTCGGTTCCACCCAGCTGATCTGCCGCCGTCTGGAAGGCGAATTTCTGGACTACAAAGCCGCCATTCCCCGTACCAACCCTATCGCTGTCACTGCGGATACCAAATCCCTTATCAGTTCCATCGACCGCGTCTCCGTAGTCATTTCTGAAAAGCAGAAAAGCCCTATTCAATGCGTATTTGACGCGGGCCGGGTCACTATGACCGCGAAAACCGTCAGCGGCGAAGCCAAGGACATCTGTCCCGTAAACGGTGACGGCAACGGCCTGACCATTGGTTTCAATAACCGCTACCTGATGGACGCCTTAAAATACGCCCCCGCGGACTCTGTCCGTCTGGAACTGAATACCGGCATTTCCCCCTGCGTTATCCTGCCCACGGAAGGGGAAGAGAAGTTCCTCTATATGGTTCTCCCCGTGCGGCTGAAAAACAGTTAAATGGGTATAATTTTATGGAAACAATTACCATAACCACCGAATTTATCCGCCTACAGGACCTGATGAAGCTGGCAGACATGGTCTCCTCCGGCGGAGAGGCCAAACAGCTGATCCAAGACGGTCAGGTCCTCGTCAACGGCGAAACATGTCTCCAGCGGGGTAAAAAACTCCGTCCCGGCGACACTGTCACCTTCAAAAATCGGACCTACACCACCGCCTATGCGACTTGATGAAATCACACTGGAGGACTTCCGAAACTACGCATCCCAAAAAGTGACCTTTGATCCCATCTGCAACGTGATCTGTGGTGAAAACGCCCAGGGCAAAACCAACCTCCTGGAAGCCATGGTCTGTCTCTCCACCGGCAGGAGCCACCGCACCCGTGCCGACCGCGAGCTGATCCGCTTTGAACAGGAGGGCTACCGTCTGGAGGGCTCCATCCATACCCGGAACCGCGATTTCGCCAGTCATATTGAAGCGGGCTTTGGCAAAAAGAAAAAAATAACTGTCAATCAAGTTCCGGTCAAGGCTGCCGCCGATCTCAGCGCAGTCCTGAACACCATCTTTTTCTGTCCGGAGGACCTGCAATTGATCAAAGAGGGCGCCGCTGCCCGCCGCCGTTTCATGGATTCTTCTCTCTGCCAGCTCCGCCCCCGCTACGCGGCGGCTCTGTCGGAGTATCAGCGCCTCCACGAGCACAAGACCCGCATTCTCCGTGACTGCGCGGACCGTCCCGACCTGATAGCGACTCTCCCCGACTTCAATCTCCGTATGGCGGAAACCGGGGCAATCTTAATTCACTATCGTTCCCGCTTCGTCAGGATGCTGGCCGCCTATGCCTCGGCGGCGCATAACGAATGTTCCGGCGGTAAGGAGCAGTTGTCTATCCAATACAAAACGGTTAAAACCGTCATAGATCCTTTTGGAGACCATAAGCTTCTGGTCATGCAGCTTCTGGAGCACCAGCGCGCGCACCATTACGCAGAGGTATCCAGCCGTCAATGTCTCTCCGGCCCTCATAAAGACGATCTGGAGGTCGTTATTGACGGTCTCATTGCCCGTTCCTACGCCTCTCAGGGACAGACCCGCACGGCGGCGTTATCTCTCAAGCTTGCCGCTCGCGAGATTCATAAAGAAATTATCGGGGAGTACCCCATTTTACTCCTGGACGATGTATTGAGTGAATTGGACCCCAAGCGGCAGGAGTATGTTCTAAACCGTATTGGCAGCGGGCAGGTATTCATCACCTGCTGTGAGGAAGATAGATTACATTCCCTTTTGAAGGGGAATGTGTACCGGGTAAAAAACGGCGTAGTTACACGGCAGTAAGATTAGATTATTCTACTCGTAACCCCGGGGCCTGCGCGGCCCCGGACACCCCGCGACTACTTTTTGTGTGAACAAAAAGTAGTCAAAAAATCACTTGAACCTACGGTTCAAGACTCCCTTATATTTTACGGGGGCTAGTCGCCATTGGACGGTGATTTGATACATTGGGTGCCCCTGAGTTGGAAGTTGTCCTTCTAGGGGCTTGGCACTTGAAGGACTCCGCCTGCCGGCCTGTTAAAGAGAGACTGCCCCGCAAGGGGGACCGTCTGCCGTAACTGCTCCGGGAGGACCCAAAACGGTGCGGTAGGGTCTGCCGGTAACATCGTTGGATAGACGCTTCGCCCCATACACGGGGGCCGGTTCGGTGGACCGGACAGACTACAGGACAAGCGCAAAACGAATCTCCCCCGTAATTCAGGAAGGTCCTTAGGAAACGTAGTTTCCTGAGCACGCTTTTGCTTCTTTTCGCGTGCGCGAAAAGAAGGCCCCGCCCCGGCAGGGGCGAATCTGAAATAAGATGAAACCGGAGGCGGCCCGCGGGGCCGCGGAAACCATGTATCTGCATTTAGGAAACAATATTTCTATTCCAACCGATGATATTATCGGAATTTTCGACCTCGATAACGCCACCACGGCGAAATCGACGCGCGAATTCTTAAAATCCGCTGAGGACGAGGGCATGGTTGCCGCCGTCAGCGGCGACTTGCCAAAATCCCTGATTGTCTGCTGTCCCCGCGGCAGCTGGCAGCGGGTCTATATATCCCCCCTGGCTCCAGCTACTCTTTTAGGACGGCTGGAATCGAACCGTATCCACTGACTGGAGGTCAATAAAATATATGTCTGATCTGAATGAAATGAACGGGATGATTGAACTGAACGACGCGGAAGAAACCGTCACCCAGGTAGACCATGCCTACGGCGGCAGTGAGATCCAGGTACTGGAGGGCCTTGAGGCCGTCCGCAAACGTCCCGGTATGTACATCGGTTCCACCAGCGAGTCCGGTCTGCATCATCTGGTCTATGAGATTGTAGACAACTCCATTGATGAAGCCCTCGCCGGTTTCTGCGATGAGATCTCTGTTACCATCAATGAAGGCGACACGATTACCGTCACCGACAATGGCCGCGGAATTCCTGTAGATATCCAGCCCCAGACCGGCCTGCCCGCCCTGGAGGTAGTTTTTACCGTCCTCCACGCCGGCGGCAAGTTCGGCGGCGGCGGCTATAAGGTTTCCGGCGGTCTCCATGGCGTGGGTGCCAGCGTGGTAAACGCCCTGTCCGAATGGCTGGAAGTTCAGGTCCACAAGGATGGTCAGATCTACGAGATGAAATTCTCCCGGGGTGACATCACGCAGCCCATGAAAGTGGTGGGGAAGACTGATAAAACCGGTACCGTTGTCACCTTCAAGCCGGATCCCGAGATGTTTGACGTCACCACCTACAGCTACGAGACCATTCATACCCGCATGCAGCAGCAGGCTTTCCTGAACGCCGGCCTGAAAATCAGCACCTTTGATAAGAGGGAGGGCCAGGAAGCCTCCGACTCCATGTGCTACGAGGGCGGCATCCGCGAATATGTCACATGGCTGAACCAGAACAAGACGCCTGTTCAGGACGATGTGATCTATATGCGCGGTACAAAGGACGACTCCTCCGTAGAGATTGCCATGCAGTACAACGATGGTTACAGCGAGACCATTGTTTCTTTCGCCAACGACGTTCGCACGCCAGAAGGCGGCATGCATGAGGAGGGCTTCAAGCGCGCCCTTACCACTGTATTGAACGCCTATGGCAAAAAGAACAACATCATCAAGGGCGATGATAAGGTTTCCGGCGAGGACTGCCGCGAGGGTCTGACCTGCGTCATCTCTGTCAAGCTGACCGAGGCCCAGTTTGAGGGCCAGACCAAGGCCAAGCTGGGCAACGCCTCTATCCGCACCCTGACGGCGGCGGTCGTCAACGAAAAGCTGGACGAGTATCTGGAGGAGAACCCCAAAGCCGCCCGTTTGATCCTGGACAAAGCCATGATGGCCAATCGCGCCAGGGAAGCTGCCCGCAAGGCCAAGGAATCCGTCCGCCGCAAGAGCGCTCTGGAATCCGGCCAGATGCCCGACAAGCTGCAAGACTGCAATGAGCGCGACCCGTCCCTGTGCGAGCTCTACATTGTAGAGGGCGACTCCGCGGCCGGTTCCGCCATCCAAGGCCGTGACAGCCGTTTTCAGGCGATCCTGGCCATGTGGGGCAAGATGCTGAACGTTGAAAAGGCCCGCGCCGACAAGATCTACGGCAACGACAAGCTTTATCCCCTGGTCCTTGGCCTTGGCGCGGGAATAGGGGAGGAGTTCAACATTGACAAGCTCCGTTATCATAAAATCATCATCATGTCCGATGCCGATGTAGACGGCGCTCACATCCGCACTCTGCTTTTAACATTTTTCTTCCGCTACATGCGCCCGCTGATTGAAAAAGGCTACGTCTATTCCGCCGTCCCGCCCCTCTACAAGCTGACGAAGGGCAAGACCCAGCGGGTAGCCTACTCTGACGAGGAGCGCGACGAGATCTCCGCCGAACTGCGCGGCGGCAATGCCAATGTAAAGGTAGACATCAACCGCTTCAAGGGCCTTGGCGAGATGGACCCCCACGAGCTCTGGGAGACTACAATGGACCCCGAACGCCGCACCCTCCGCCGCATCACCCTGGACGACGCCGTAGCGGCTGACCAGGTCTTCACCATTCTCATGGGCGAGGAAGTGGAGCCCCGCAAGGAGTGGATCGAGCGCAACGCGAAATACGCGGTGAATCTGGATTACTAAAAAGAGGATACAGACATGATCGAGATCAATATAAAGATCGACGAGGTGGACTACAACTCTGCCGTGGGCACGATCATTCCAATTTTGCTGAAAAAACAATCCGGCAGCAACCCCATTTTTGCCGTGCTGAAAAAAATTGAGGGTCTGCCCGTCAGCGCCGCAAAGGCCGTGCTGAGTGTGCTGCCCAAAAAGACAAAGGATGAGTTGGCCGTTGCCTGCCTGAACCTTTACAGCGAAGATATCTCAAGGGAGCTTACGAAGCTGGTCGGAAAGAATGGTATCCAGATGAAGGTAGAGAGCGTCCAGGTTTCCTCCATAGACGAAACGGAGTGACGCCGCGTCCTTGCGCGAAGCGCGGCTTTGAGGATAAAAGTTCCTTTTCCATGAAAGAAAAGGAGCACATGCCTTAAAAAGGAGGTATTAATTTGGCACATAACAGAGACTATAAACCGGAAGATATTGCTTTTCCTAACCAAATCATCACGGAGTCCGAATTGGTTGGCGAGATGGAGGAGAGCTATAAGCAGTACGCCATGAGCGTCATCGTAGGCCGCGCCCTTCCCGACGTCCGGGACGGCCTGAAGCCCGTCCACCGCCGGATCCTCTACGCCATGTATGAGGATAACCTGACCAGCGACAAACCATTTAAAAAATCCGCCACCTGTGTCGGTGACGTTCTGGGCCGCTACCACCCCCACGGCGACAGTTCCGTCTATGACGCCATGGTCCGTCTTGCGCAGAACTTTTCCATGCGCTATATGCTGGTAGACGGCCACGGCAACTTTGGTTCTGTGGACGGCGATCCCCCCGCGGCCTACCGTTACACCGAGGCCCGCCTGTCCAAAATTTCCAACGAGATGCTCCGCGATATCGATAAGGAGACAGTGGACTGGGATCCCAACTTTGACGAATCCCGTCAGGAACCCCGCGTCCTGCCCAGCCGTTTCCCCAATTTGCTGGTCAACGGTTCCAGCGGCATCGCCGTCGGCATGGCTACCAACATTCCGCCCCACAATCTCCGTGAGGTCATCAACGCGGCTATCTGCATCCTGGACAATCCTGACGCGGACCTCAACGATCTGATGGAGCACATCAAGGGTCCTGATTTCCCCACCCGGGGCATTATCATGGGCCGTTCCGGCATTCGCGCCGCCTACGCCACCGGCCGGGGCAAAATCGTCATCCGCGCCAAGACGGAGTTTGAGGAATTCGGCCAGAACCGCACCCGCATTATCGTCTCCGAGCTGCCCTACCAGGTCAACAAGCGGCAGATGATCAAAAATATTGCCGAGCAGGTCAAGGACAAGCGCCTTGACGGCATCAGTGACCTCCGGGACGAGACCGATCGAAACGGCATGCGCATCGTCATTGAGCTGAAGCGCGACGCCAATCCCCAGGTAGTACTGAACAAGCTCTTCAAGCAGACTGCCATGCAGTCCAATTTCTCCATCATCATGCTTGCCCTGGTGGATGACCAGAAGCAGCCCAAGATCCTTTCTCTGCGCAACGTNCTGGACGANTACATNACNTTCCAGGAGCAGGTCATTGTCCGCCGCACCCGCTACGANCTGANAAAGGCNCAGGAGCGCGCNCANNTNTTGGAGGGCCTGCTGATNGCCCAGGACAACATNGACGAAGTNATNCAGATCATCCGCTCCAGNTANAANAACGCCAAGGANCGNCTGATGGAGCGCTTNGGNCTNGANGANGTCCAGGCNCAGGCCATCTGCGANATGCGNCTNATCTCCCTCCAGGGCTTGAACCGCGAAAAGCTGGAAGCGGAGTATAANGAGCTGGANGANAAAATAGANTATTACAACCAGCTNCTCNCCAGCGANGAANTGCTCAAAGGCGTCCTCAAGGANGAACTCACNGCCATCCGCGACAANTACGGCGATGACCGNGTCACCGANATTCAGGATGTNGAGGACGAGATNGANATNGAGGANCTGATNGNNGAGGAGCAGTGCGTCTACACNCTGACCGAGGGNGGCTATATCAAGCGCACCCCCGCCAGCGAGTACCGCATCCAGGCCAAGGGCGGCAAGGGCAANAAGTCCATGTCNACCAAGGAGGAGGACTGNGTNAACACNGTNTTCACCGCCTCCACNCANGACTANGTNCTNTTNTTCACNAANATGGGNCGNGTCTACCGCCGCAANGGCTACCAGATCCCCGCCTCCGGCAAGACNGCCAAGGGCACCAGCCTGGTNAACATCCTNCCCGTGGANNCCGGCGAGCGCGTCAGCGCCATGATCCANACCGACGATATNTCCACCGGCGANCGTTTCNTNNTCATGGTNACCCGCAACGGCACCNTNAAGCGTCTCCCCGGCGAATCCCTCCGCAATCTCCGCAGCAACGGCATCCGCGCNNTNACNCTGGACGAGGGCGACGANCTGATCTCCGTCCGCGAGACCAACGGCNGCATGAANNTNCTCATNGCCACCCACGACGGNTCNGCCNTCTGCTTCGANGANAACGACGTCCGTCCCACNGGCCGCGGCTCCATGGGCGTNCGCGGNATCCGNCTCCGTGANGGCGACTANGTNNTNGGCGCNGCCCGCGCCCTCCCCGGCAAGAACGTCCTCAGCATCACCGAGAAGGGCTACGGCAAGCAGACCCCTGTCGAGGAATACCGCATCACCTCCCGTGGCGGCCTTGGCATCAAGAACTACGCCCTCACTGAAAAAACCGGTAAAGTCGTGGGCATCAAGGTAGTGGACGGCAGTGAGGACCTGATGGTCCTCACCGAAAAGGGCATCCTTCTCCGCACTGCTGTTGACACGATCAAAACCTGCGGCCGTTCCACCCAGGGCGTTATCGTCATGCGCTTCAAGGAGGAGGAAGACAAGGTTATTTCCATCGCCCTGGCCGAGCGGGAACAGGAGGATGAAAATACGGAAGCGCAGGAACAGGAGTAAGTTGTCATGGCCGGTACGATCATATCAAACTTTATGATGTTTTTGCCGGAAAGTACGAAATGGTTTTGTCTGATTGGACTGTGCGTCTTTTTCTTTGGAATGTATATCCCTTATGAGGAACACAAAAAGAAAAAGAAACAGGCGCAGAAACGCGCGCCCAAACAGTCCGAGATGCCCAGGCATACCACATCGGAAACAACGGGGGACCGGAAGAAGCTGGAGCAGCTGAAAACTCTGAAAACAGCTGGTATTATCTCTGAGGAAGAATACCAGGAGAAAAAGAAGGAATTGCGGCGGCAATGAAATACATGACCTTCAATTCATCCTGTTCCTATGCCGGCCTTGCCAATCTTCTGTATTACTATGGCGTTGACGCGGAGGACCGGACCATTGCCCTGAGAATGGGCTTGCCCTATCTGTTTGCGTACGAGGACGGCCGGTATCTCTCCGGTCCCATGCTTCAGGGCGCGCGATGGTTCAACCTGTATCTGCGTCCCATTGGCTTCACCCTGACGGAACACCGGCTGAGCAGGGAGAAGGTCTGCCCTTATTTGCAGGCCAACCCTCCCGCCATGCTGGGCCTCCGTGTAACCACAACCTCCAAGCATGCTGTTATATACACAGGCGGCAGGGACGGGGAATACCATTTTCTCAATAACAAGCGCCAGACCTCCCCTGAGCCGGAGACCCTTCACTTAACAGAAACAGATATTTTCTCCCGTCTGGATCAGACAGTCACCATTGGCGTCCTGGGGAAGACAGAACCTGTACCCGTAAATCTCCAACCATATCTGGAGAAGTCCCTGACCACCCTGCGCTCCCTGCAATCAGAACTGACCGCGTTCTGTTCCTGCGAACAGTCTCCCGCCGCCCAGCAGCGGGCCATGGAAACCCTGTTCCGTCCTATCCTTCTGGATGGCGTTACCATGCTGGAGCTTCTGGAGGAAGAACAGCTTGCCTCCTCGCTGCGAACTGTCCGCACTCAGTTTATGAGAGTAATCAGGGAATCCCGCCCGGCGGTACTGTCTACTCACCTGGACATGCCTCTGCTGACGGCCTCCATAAACGAATATGCGCAGCTTATCGCCGCAGAAATGGAAACCATATGCCCATGAAAACCATCACTATCTATACCGACGGCGCATGCTCCGGCAACCCCGGCCCCGGCGGCTGGGGCGCGATCCTGCAATATGGCCCCCACACCAAGGAGCTTTCCGGCGGCGAACCCAGCACCACCAATAACCGTATGGAGCTCACCGGCGTGATCCGCGCCCTGCAAACTCTGAAGGAGCCCTGCATCGTCGAACTCTACTCCGACAGCAAATATGTCATTGACGCCTTGGAGAAGGGCTGGGCCCGTGGCTGGCGCGCCCGCAACTGGGTCAAGAGCGATAAAAAACCCGCCTTGAACCCTGACCTCTGGGCAACCCTTCTGGACCTCTGCGAGATCCACCAGGTCCACACACACTGGGTAAAGGGCCACGCCGAGAATCCCTATAATAACCGCTGCGACCAGCTGGCCGTCAGCGAGTGGCAGAAGCTGAAATAAAGCGGAAAGCCCCGGAATCCAAAAAATTCCAGGACCTGCAATAATTCGTCAAAAGATGCGGAATCGTTCATAAATTGTTTACATGCCGTACATGATTTCTTCTTAAAAGTACGGTAATATCATAATCAGCAAAGGGGTAACACCCGATGCGATTTCTCCCTCCTAAAACACACACAACACACACCAGGAAGCCCCGCCGGATGGCGGGGCTTCTTGGTGTTTTATTCAGACTAGTCTTGCAAACAGCGGCGCTGCCGCCACCGTCAGCAGTCCGGTTACCACGATTGCCAGCGAACTGGCCGCTCCCTGAATTTCTCCCAACTGTACGGCTCTGGATGTTCCCACCGCATGGGACGACGTTCCAATCGCCAGCCCCTGGCTCAGCGGTTCCGTCACATGAAAGAGCTTCAGCAGGGGAGAGGCGACCACCGCTCCGAACAGTCCGGTCAGCATAATGGTAGCCATTGTAATGGCCGGGAGGCCTCCCAGCTCCTCGCTGAGTCCCTTCCCGATAGCGGTAGTGATCGACTTTGGCAGCAGAGAAATATATTCCACCGCCTTCATTTGAAAGAGAAACAGCATCAGCACACATCCGGCCATGTGCGCCGCGACGCCTGCCACGCACCCGGCCAGCACGGCTCCCATATTTTTCCTCAAAAGCTCAAACTGCTTATAAAGCGGGATTGCCAGACAGATCGTAGCCGGCGTCAAAAAGAATTCCAGAACCCTCCCGCCGTTTGCATAAAAGACGTCATACTCTGTTCCTGTCCCCAGCAGTACCGCGCCGCAGAACAGGGTGGCGAACAGCAGCGGATTACAGACTTCCTTTCCCACCCGTTTGTTGATTGCCCGGGCCAGCTGGTAACTTCCCGTGGCCAACAGAAATCCAAAGAAAGAACAGGCCGCAAAAATATCACTCATGTCCCTTCTCCTTTCCGCTCCGCCGTATCATTCCCTGAGAAACCAGCCCCGTCACGATCATCACGGCGGTAGTTCCCACAAAGCCCATAATCAGCACCGGCAGCAGCATCCCCTGAATGGTATCCAGCACAGTAAGGAAGCTGACCGAGGCCGGGACCAGCAGCAGCGGCATAAGCTCCAGCAAAAGCCCTCCCACGTCCTCGATCTGCTCCAGCTTCAAAAGCCCGGACTTCAGCAAAATAAACAGCAAAATCAGACCATAAATACTGGCCGGCACTGGCAGCGGCACAAAGTACTTGATGATCTCCGCCACAAAAGTGACCCCGGCAATAATAACTGCCTGTTGTAAATACTTCATATGATTACAACCCACTCATAAAGAATTTCCGGATCTCGTCCTCACTGGCTTTCACACTGCCCTGCACGAATTCCGGCTTTCCGCCGCCCCGTCCATTAAGCTGCGCGTTCAGCGCCTTGGCCAGCCCTCTCAGATCCGCGCCATCCTGCCCAACCGCGTATTGATACATGCCGTCCGAACCGGCGAACACCGCGCACCGTCCGCCGCATTGCTCCTTCACCATTCCGCACAGCTTCCGCAGAGAATCCCCGGCCATGGCCCCTTCGATCAGCAGCACATCGCCTTTCCCGGCGAGCTCCCCGGCCTTACGGATAAAGTCGCCCTCTTCCAATTCCGCCACGCGGCCCCGCAGCGCATATACGTCCTTTTGCAGTCTTTCCACTGCCGCCGCCGTTTCCCCCGGCTTAGCGGACAGCAGCTGCGACACCTTTGTATTCTGTCCCGCGATCTGATTGATCCATCGCAGCGCCCGTCCTCCGGCGGCCATTTCGATCCTGACTCCCTCCCTGAACTTCTGGCAGGAGATCAGCTTCACCATTCCCACCTGTCCGCTGCTCTTTACGTGGGTCCCGCAGCAGGCGCAGCAGTCCGCCTCCGGCCAGCTCACGATCCTGACCGCCCCGATCAGCGCTTTCTTGCTCCGATACTCCAGTGCGTCCAACTCAGCAGGGGAGGGCCAGTTAATCTGGATTGGCCGGTCCTCCCAGATATACCGGTTCGCCGCGTTTTCCACAAAAATCACATCATCTATGGATAACTCTGCGTTAAAGTCAATCGTAACCAGCTCGTGTCCAATATGAAAACCCACATTGTCACAGCCGAACTTCCCGCACAGAATCCCACTGACAATGTGTTCTCCGCTGTGCTGCTGCATGAAATCGAACCGTCTTTCCCAGTCAACCGCTCCCTGGACTGCGGTTCCGATATCCACTTTTCCGTCGCAGAAGTGCAAAACCTCTCCGTCCTTTTCACGTACGTCCACGACATTCACGCCGCCCAGCGTTCCGTGGTCCGCCGGCTGTCCTCCGCCCTCGGGATAAAAGGCGGTCCGGTCCAAAACCACGACCCACTGTCCCTTCTCCTCCCGGCAGTCCAAGACCGTACCGGTAAACTCCCTCAGAAACGCGTCCTCATAAAACAATTTTTCCGTCATAGCTTAAAAAATCCTTTCCATCACCGCCACGATACCCTCGTACAGCGGCCCCACTGTAAACAGTCCCGCTACATAAGAAGCCACATTCGCCGTGATTCCATAGGCAAAGGCTTTATGCTTTGCCTGTCCCCGCAGGAGTTTCATATATGTCAGAGCTTCCACCAGCGCGATCAGCAATTCCACCGGGATCAGCACCAGCATGGTAACTCCCATGTATTTCCCTCCGCTTGGAACAACGTTCATACAGAGAATAAACGACAACGCCCCCTGCGTCACCAGATTCACCAGCAGGAAAACGAGCCAGTTTCTTCTCCCCGGGAATCGGAACGCGTAAAAGATCAGCCCCTCGATCAACAGGGTAGGCAGCAGGGTAGATAAAAACTGCAAGACATAGAGCGCCTGTACCGGCGGCATCACGGCGGTTTTCTTCGCCCAATCCACCTTTACAGTGGAGTTCATGGTTTCCCGCTCCATAGGTTCCGACACCCAGCTCTCTCCGGATTTGGTAACGATCAGAATCCGAAACACCCTTGGCGTATGCCATCCGTGGAACACATGCATACCGTTTTCCCCCGCCAGATCACCGGAAAAATGATCCTCCCACTGGGACGCGGACATTGTGCAGGGCCGCCACCCATCGGGCGCTGCATCCTTCATGGCCTCCAGCAGCTCCTGATCCAATCCGTCACGCTTGAAAATCTCAATTTCCTCATCGGACTGCTCCAGCAGGTCCAGATAGTACGCTTCCTCCGGCCCGTTGACCACCCTGACCGCCACCCGGTAATCCGGCGGCGCGGAATTGGCCGAGGCCGCAGAACGCAATAAAACCGTGAAAAGACAAAACAACACAAAACATCTTCCAAACCGTTTCATGTTCTATCCTCCATACCACGCCGCCCCCGAAGGCAAACGCCTCACGGGGGCGGCAATCGCAATGTTATACTAAGGAAGCTCTGAATAAATCCCCGCGCCCGTCTTGACGGAAAATTTTCCGTCCTGCTTCGTTAAAAAATCTTGAAATACATCCAGTATTCCCGCGATTTTTTGCCTCGCAGGGCGAA
>JAAVHF010000050.1 GCA_014799845.1 Oscillibacter sp.
CAGGACGCCGAGTCCACCATCCGCGACACCGACGTTGCCGAGGAAATGATGAGCTACGTCAAGAACAACATCCTGGTCCAGTCCGCCCAGGCCATGCTGGCCCAGGCCAACCAGGTGCCTCAGGGCGTCCTCCAGCTGCTGGGCTAATCGGCAGTTTAAGAGCGGCGTAACCGGTAACGACAGTTCCGGAGCGCTGAAACGCCAGGCATACAGATCAAGGGGGGCGGGCCTCGGCCCGCCTCCCTTTTTCTTTCCGGCCTTGAAAAAGCGGCCCGCCGCCGGACCGTTTTTTCAAATCCGGAAACCACTTTGCGAAAGGATGATGACTATGGCCCAACAGAACTTTCATGTCCGCACCGCATTAATGCCTCTGTGCTACAAGGACTTTCGCTGTCTCGCGGCGGCCTGCCGGGACAATTGCTGCGGCGGCTGGGAGATCGCTTTCAATAAGAAGGACTATCTGCGGATCAAACGCGCGGCTAAAAGCGAAGAATTAGCAAAAATTTTGTCCGACGGGATGTCGCGCATCCGGGATAGCGCGCTCGGGGATTTTTACGCTCATTTTAAGGTGGGGCCGGGAGGCATCTGCGCCTTCCAAACCGAGGAGGGCCTGTGCCGCCTCCAGCTGGAGTGCGGAGAGGAGACCCTGCCACAGGTGTGTCGGTCATACCCTCGAAAATCGTATTACACCTCAGCGGCAAAGGAACTCTCCCTCAGCCCCTCCTGCGAGGGGGTGCTGGGCTTGCTGTGGGATCTGCCCCAGGGGATTGATTTCTGGGAGGAGCCCCTGCCGAAGCAGGAATGGAGGGCTGTTCAGGTGCCGCCCCGGCTGGCCCGGTTTGCCGATATTCGCTCTTTTTGCATTGATGTGATGCAGGAACGGTCATTGCCCCTCTCCCGGCGGTTCCTTCTGCTGGGATTCCTGTTTCAGCGGCTGAAAGAGTTTGACTGGGCGATAGAGGGGGTCGTAGACGAATGGCTGGCCTGGGGCGAGAGCCAGCTGCGGGACCCGGCTATCGCCTCCGCTTTGGAGAGCATGCCCCGGGACAGAGTGGCATTCCTGACCGTCAACATTCGGGTGCTGTTGGAGCTGTATGAGAAGACAACAGCCGATGCAAAGGAGGTCTACCGCTCCCTGTTTTCCGCTCTCAGCGCGGAGGAGAATTGGGAAAAAGAAGATGACCTGGGCCAGTTCTCCATGGATACAAACCGCTACCAGGTGCTGGAAAACCGGTTGGAGGAACTGCTGGGACACTCGGACTATTTCTTTGAAAACCTGATGGTTATGACCGCGTTTTATAAGACTTTCCCCAACCCGGCAGGACCGGAGGAGCTGTGGAAAAGCTATGCGGCCATGTGCGGCCTGTACAGCTTCTATTGGTTCGCCGCCGTGCTGGGCTGTCATAAAGAAACCAGCCGGGAGCGGCTGTTTCAGGTTGCCGGCACCGTGAGCCGGGACGTGCTGCACAACACGACAAGACTGGACTGGCTGGCGGATGTAGTGCTGAATAACTGCGGCACGATGGAAAAAATCGCAGTTCTGCTGGGCGGTTGACCGCACAAAATGAAAAAGGAGATGTGTAACCGATGAAGCCGCTGTTGTCAATCGGTATGATTTTTAAAAACGAGATACGCTGTCTGGAGCGGTGTATGAAGTCCTTACAGCCGCTGCGGGACGCCGTTCCCTGCGAGCTGGTGATGGCGGACACCGGTTCTGATGACGGCAGCCGGGATGTGGCGGCAAGATATGCCGATATTCTCTTTGACTTTCCCTGGATCGATGACTTTGCCGCCGCGCGGAACGCGGTGATTGACCGCTGTTCCGGGGAGTGGTATCTCTCCATAGACGCCGATGAATGGCTGGGTGAGGACGTCTCCCAGCTGGTACGATTTCTGACCCATGAAGAGCTGTGGAACTGGTCTTTATGCGGGGTTATGATACGAAATTACTTTGAGCCGGAGCTGGACGGGGAATACAGCGATTTCCTCGGGGTGCGGCTTGCGCGGATTTCCATTGGGGCGCGCTATGTGGGGGCAATCCATGAGCTGTGGAACTGCCCCGGTGATGTCTACGGGTTGGAGCGAACCATCCTGCACCACGACGGGTATGTGGCTGCAATCAAGTCGCAGCGGAAAAAAATAGACCGAAATATGAAACCGCTGCGGGAGAAGCTGATGCAATATCCCGAAGACATGAAAACTCTCCTGCAATGCATTGAAAGCGCACAGGGCGATTCCTCCTATGAGGGGTATATCCGGCAGGCGGCGGCAGTTGTAGAGAAGAAGCCTCCTCAATGGGAGTATTATGGACCGCCGATTCTGCGGTATGCCGTTCTTCATGCCGCAGGATACCATTTGCCTGAGTTGGAGCAGTGGAGCTCCGAAATGCTGGAGTGGTTCCCGGATTCCATCTATACCAGTATCGACGCAGCATACGCGCTTTTTGCTGACCACGCGGGAAAGCAGGAGTATTCCCAGGCAATCGAGATGGGAGAACGATATCTGAGCGCCCTGTCGGATTACCAAAAAGGGCAGTTTGACTACAAATCTCTGATTTTCAGTTCCCTGGCCATGTCCACTCAATCCCGGGAGAACGCTGCCCGGGCCATCTTGGCGGACGCCTACTTCCATGAGGGCCAGCCCGACAAAGCCCGGGAGATGCTGCTGACAATTGACCGCGCCAGGATTCGTCCCGAGGCGGTGCAAAACTATATTGGGATCATGATGAACATCCATGCCAAGGGCGAAGTGGACATGTCCCCCATTTTGGCGGATTTCTGGGAGAAGACCGAGCGGCCGGAGCTGCAAAAAAAGCAGGGCGAGGCACGCCGGAAGGCTGTGGTGGCTGCTGCCGCGGCTGCCTTTACCCAGGATTACCGCAAGGCGGAGGATGAGAGCGGCTCCCGCCATGCCTACACGCTGTTCCTGCCCCTGGCAGAGAAGAGCGGTTTGGGTACCGCCGCCGCGATCCTGGAGACCGGCGACCGGCAGGAGATGGAGCGGCTGCTGCGGACCGTGGACGACTGGACGGAGCTGCCTGTTGCCGCGCTGGAGCGGGCCCTGTTGGCCGGAGTGGTTTTCCCCTTGCCGGACCGGCCGTTGACGCTGGAAGAAATGGATAACCTGGCGGCACGGCTGGCGCAGAACGGGAGCTATCTGCCGGAATTTCTGGACAAGGCTGTCCAGACACTGGACGAGGAGCCTCAATCCCTGGCCTGGGCCAGGGGGCTGGCGCTGGCCGCCCTGCGCAGCGAAGACTGGGAAGCGGACGGGGACGGCATGACGGCCATCAGGACATTTGCCATAATAGAGCGTGCGTTCCTGTCCCGGTATTACGCCCCGGCAATGCTCTGCGGAGAGAATATCTGCCTGCTGCCGCCAATGCACCGTTTCGGCTGGTACTGCGCACGGGCGTTTGATACTTTGGATGCGGGAGACACGGCGGGCTACGTGCGCCTGCTGCGGGAGGGGCTGGCCCAATGCGAAAATATGAAGCCCGTAGTAGAATTTTTGCTGAAACAGCTGGAGGAGAGCCACAAGGTCCAGGCCACGCCGGAGCTGCTGCGTCTGGCGGAACAGGTGCGGGCCCTGCTGGCTATGTATCCGGCCGATGACCCGGCGGTAAAGGCGTTGAAACAGAGCGACGCCTATCAAAAGGTGGCGCATTTGATTGAAGGCCCGGATCTGGGCGTATTGGGAGGTCTGCCGCAATGAAAGTTGTTATCCTGGCCGGCGGTCTGGGCACTCGCATCAGCGAAGAGAGCCATTTGAAACCAAAACCCATGATTACGATTGGCGACCAACCGATTTTGTGGCACATCATGAAATATTATTCCAGCTTCGGATTTCATGATTTTATCATCTGCTGCGGTTACAAGGGGCACGTCATCAAGGAATATTTTGCGGATTATTACCTGTACCGGTCCGATGTAACCTTTGATTTTTCCGCGGATAACCGCATGACGGTCCATCAGAATGTCGCGGAACCCTGGCGGGTGACTCTGGTAGATACCGGCCTGAATACACAAACCGGAGCGCGGGTAAAACGTGTTCAGAAGTACATCGGACAGGAAGCCTTTATGCTCACATATGGCGACGGTGTAAGCGATGTAGATTTGAATGCTTTGCTGGAGCAGCACAGGAAATCCGGCAAGACGGTTACCCTCACGGGCATCCAGCCCGGCGGACGTTTTGGCGTACTGGATCTGGAAGGCCAGACCGTCACCGGGTTCCGTGAGAAGGCAAAAGAAGACGGTGGCTGGATCAACGGCGGTTTTATGGTGATGGAACCCGGCGTGTTTGACTACCTCAGCACGGAAGAAAGCTGCGTGATGGAGCAAGAGCCGATGAAAGCGCTGGCACATAACGGGGAGCTGGGCATCTACAAGCACACCGGTTTCTGGCAGTGCATGGATACCCAGCGGGACCGCAGCCAGCTGGAAGCAATATGGAACAGGGGCCGCGCACCGTGGGCGCCCTGGCTGGAGGGAGGAGCAGAATGAACACATTTCAGCTTTTGCGGGCAAAGACCCTGGATTTACGTCTGACGCGTCCCTTAACGCCTGAAAGGCAGCAGAACAGTACGGAAAACCAGGAAGAGGCTCTGGCAGGGAAGCAGATTTTAAGTACTATGCCCCGCCGTTTTGTCTTTGAATTGACCAACGCCTGCAATTTGAGATGCAAAATGTGCGGCCGCAATTCTGCGGATTTTCAGCCCACCTGGTTTCAGATGGACTGGCTGAAATATTTCGAGCCCGCGGCACACCTTGTAGAAGAGGTAACCCTGATGGGATGGGGAGAACCCACCGTTCATCCCCATTTCGCGGAATTTCTGAGCTGGGCTTACCGCCTGGGACTGCGGAAATATTTCTGTACCAACGGAATGCGGCTGGACAAGCTCTTCGATGATATTTTCAGCACAGAGACCGACATTATTGCGGTGAGTATGGATGGCGCCTGTGCCGAGACGAACGAGGAGATTCGCCGTGGAGCGGATTTCCACAAAATCCTTCAGAATATCTCCGCTATTACCGAGTACAAAGCCACACACGGTTCGCAGTTCCCGTACATGAACTTTGTCTTTACCGCCATGGAGCAAAATCTGGGTGAGCTTCCTGAGCTGGTGCGTCTGGCGGGAGAGATTGGGCTGGATGAAGTAAAGGTCGTTTATCTCACCGCTTTTGACGAGGCGATGGCCGCTGACGTTCTTTATGATAAGATGGCCCGGACGCGGGATGTATTTCAGGCCGCGATCGAAGTTGGTAAAGCGCAAAATGTGTCTTTGAAGCTTCCCCACCTGGTAGGGGAAGACCCTGCCGGCACACAGTGCCACAAAGACTGCTATACCGCATGGAGAGACTTTTTCATTGGGTCTGACGGATATGTCCGGCCATGTATGTCCACGGCGGAAAAGCTGTTCCCAATCAGCAAATACGACACTTTTGCCGAAATGTGGAACGCGGCGGAATATCAGCAGCACCGGAGCGCAGTCAACGCAGATAAAATGGCGCTGGCCTGCCGGAATTGCTATCAGTCTTCTTACGCAAACTGGAACAAAAGGGAGTCCTTTTTGCAGATCGGAAAACAGTTCTCACCTGAGTGGAAAAAGTAAATACTATATCAATGCACACAAAGAGGACCTTGGCTTATGATTTATCAGCTTGCTATCAATCCGCCTGAAAAGCTTCAAAACTATGCGGTATTGTACATTCAGATGGATAACGGCCCGCTGGACGGATTCCCGGTTTTGTCCATTGATCAGAACAGCTACATTGTACACGCAGACATACAAAGCGGGATCGATATTCGTTACGCTCAAGGCTGTCATTGCATTGCTATCGGCAAAGGCTGCTCGCTGGCGGATGATATTACGTTCATTATCGATATTAATCATGACTACAAATCTGTTGTACAGGGTACGCCTGCATTCTTGGATACTGTGGAACGCATTGAAAAAATTTCCCGAAAAGGCACCGTCATCATCCAGAACGATGTTTGGGTCGGTCATGGGGCGACAATCATGGCGGGCGTCACATTGCATAACGGATGTGTTGTCGCAGCACAGGCAGTGGTCACAAAAGATGTTCCTCCTTATGCCATCGTAGGCGGAAATCCTGCAAAAATTCTGCGTTATCGCTTTGACCAGGAAGTTATTGCCGGGCTGCAGAAAATTGCATGGTGGGATTGGCCGGAACACCTGCAAAGAAAATACCGAATGGATTTTGTATTACCGGCAGAAGAATTTGTAAAGAAACATCTTCCACATGAAGATGAAATTTCTGATGTCAAATCTTCCGGCCTGTTTACGGATGAAGAAAAGAATATTGTGTTTTTTCCGGCAGATGTCGGAGATCCCTTTCCGCTGTATCCGAAAATTTTAACGGCATATTTTAAGAAAGACCGGCCAGGCACAGAGCTGATCATCTATTTGCCGGAAGATCTTTCCAGTCAGAGGAATATTGAAGCAATTGAAAGAATTCTGGAAAAATATGAATCACGGGACAGTTATGTTACATTTCAGGCCGGTATTACGATGGACGAAGAGATGCTTTTCCGCGAGGCAGATTTCTATGTTACTACACGCAGCCAAAACACCGTTCATCGCACCTGCCTTGCTGACCGCTATGGAGTAAAAATCCTTTATGGAACGGACTCTGGTGTATTTCCGGATGAACTATGACAGGAAATGTCTGATTAGCATACAAACCAAATGGACAGGGGACTAATCTATGAACCAGACGCATATGGAACTTATTTCACGCATATTTGAGCTGTTTGATACCGGCGAAGAAGCAATTCAGTTTTTGGATGCACAGGGGCTGGACGGAGGGCAGTTCCTTCTGCCCGATCTGGAAGCGTTATGTACGTCGATCGCCTCCGCTATTGAGAAGCTCGCTCCGCAAATAAGCCTGAAGAACAAACTGCATGAGATCGGCCTGAACGCGCCGCCGACTGTTGCCCGGATCTGCCAGGCTTTGGGCGCCCGGGAGACCGGGTCTGCTGAGATGCACTACAGATGCTCCTTTGTTCCGCTGTTCCGGTTTTGGCGGCGGTATGCGGAGTTTTTCCTGGTTCATGCGGTTGACGAAACATCTCTGCGCAGCTGGTACAGAGAAGAATTTGAGCTATTCCGGCAAATCCGCGAAACTCCTAAGCAGGATGAAGACAGAGAATATCGGTACGATTTCTCTATTGTCGTGCTGTTTTATGGCAATCAGAAAATGACAAAGGACTGTCTTGACGCGATTGAAACCTATACGCGGGGGCATAGCTACGAACTGATTACCTTTGACAATGGGAGTGATCCGGAAACTACCGCGTGGTGTGAATCGCTGCCTCATGTGAAGAAAATATATTATCCGCACAACATGGGGTCTTCTGCTGCGGGAAACATGATTTTCACGATGGCCTCCAGCTACATGGAAGGAAAATATCTGCTCTATGTCAGCAATGATGTGATTGTTACGCCGAGATACGCGGATATCCTTTACCGGTGCATGGAGAGCGACGCGCGGATCGCCGTGGCAGTACCTCTCTGCAACTCGGCCAGCAATCTGCAGGCAATTCCTGTTCCGTACGCCCCCAATGATATGGAGGCGATGCAGGAATTTGCTGAAAATTTTAATCAGTGCAATCCTCAGAAATGGGCTGACCGGGCTCGTTTGTTCTCCATTCTGGCGAGTATGCGGCCGCAGGCGCTGGAGCAGATGCAGCTTGCCATTGACCCCTTTTTCTGTTACGACATGTTCGCTGACGATGATTTCTGCTGCGCATTGCGCCGGATGGGATATCGTCAGGTTCTATGCACCGACGCGTTTGTCCATCATTACGGCTCTGCCACCATTAAAGAGAGCCAGTTCCAGGTTATGCATTTGGGACGGGAGCAGTTCTATCAGAAATATGGTGTAGACGCATGGAATTCCCTGGGGACCGAGCTGTGTGCCGCAATCAATACCATTTCGTTTCATCAGCCGGGTCTTCTCCGCATTCTTGCTATCAATCCTTTGTTCGGGGAAAGCGTACTGGCCCTGTGTAACCGGCTGCGTGAATGCGGATGTGACAGTATAGCAGTCGATGCGCTGACAGAAGATAACCGCTATCTGGATGATATGGAGGCGCTTTTTCAGCGGAGCGGACTGCTGCAGGACGAAAATCAGGCGGCAGAAGGCCGGTATGATATTATTCTTGTAGGAACCGATCTGGATCGCTGCCGCGATTTGCGGGCAGTCATTCATGCTGCGGCCAAATATTTGAGGTATGGCGGCATATTCATCACACAGCACAAGAATCATACTAATTTTCTGACCTTATATAACTTTTTGCAGGGCAATGCGATGGAAAACGATATTTTTGCCCATGATTCACAGGAGAATCCCGGGATTGTCTCAATTCCTGACGGTGCGCTGGAATTGCTTATGAGCCAGTCCGGACTGAAGCCGAAACAGGCCATCCGGGTGACCAACAGCTCATGGAAACCCAACATAGAGCAAATCCTCAATGTGTTCAATATTGAAAACCGCGAGAAGGCTGAGCAGCTTCTGCTGACCTCGGATACATTCTGTATTTGGGAGAAAGGCCGCTGAAGAAATGGAGGTATCCAGCTGTGATGGTGGATTTGGCTTTCTATCGGGGAAAACGGGTCCTGGTAACCGGCCATACAGGATTCAAGGGGACATGGCTGTGCTGGATGCTGTCCTCACTGGGGGCAGAGGTGTTCGGATACGCGCTTCCGCCACAGGCGGATTGTCTGTATCAAAAGGGGAAACCTCCTGTGTCCGCGGAAGTCATGGCAGACGTCCGGAACAGCGCGGAATTGGAACGGGCGGTTACCCGGTTTGAGCCGGAGCTGGTGTTTCATCTGGCGGCTCATTCTTATATAGATGGCTCCTATGATTTCCCGAAAGACATTTTCGATATCAATCTGATGGGTACGGTAAACTTACTGGAGGCCATCAGAAAGGCTGACAGAAGAATACCGGCAGTAGTCGTTACCAGCGATAAGTGCTACACGCAGAAGCTGGCGGGGAAACCTTGTCAGGAGGCCGATCCGTTTGGAGCGGCGGAAGCGTATTCCACCAGCAAGGCCTGTCAGGATCTGGCGGCACAGTGCTATCAGCTTTCGTTTCCCGGTATGGCCGTTGCTGCCGCGCGTGCCAGCAACACGATCGGCGGAGGAGATTTCAATAGGTCCCGGCTGATCCCGTATCTCCTGGATTGTTTTATTCAGGGAGAGCCTGCAAATCTCCGTAATCCTCACCATGTCCGGCCGTGGCAATACGTTCTTGACGTTCTGTGGGGATACCTGCTTCTGGGGAAAGCTTTAGCGGAAAGCTCAATAAGCGGGGAGACATCCTACAATTTCGGTCCCGCGCCGGATGGATTTCAGACCGTGGGAGAAGTGGCGGAACAGCTGGCGGAGCAGTTCCATAACGCCCAATACCGCTGGCAGAGTACCGGCCGCTCCAGTGAAACGGAAATCCTGCGGTTGGACAGCGGCAAAGCCTTCCGGGAATTGGGCTGGCATCCGCTTTACAGTCTCAGAGAAACACTGATTCAAACGGCAGATTTTCACAAAAGGATGCAGACTGGTTCCCTGGCGCAGCTATGTCAGGAGTATGTTCAGCAATACATTGACTGTGTTCAGACAGGAAAGGGAGCGTCATGAGAGCCCTGATCGTAGGCGCGGGCTGCTGCGGGGCCAGCGCCGCCCGCCGTTTGGCGGAGTATGGCTGGCAAGTGACGGTGGCAGACCGGCGGGATCATATTGGCGGAAACGCTTACGACCAGCGGGATGAGAACGGAATCCTCTATCACGTCTACGGGCCGCATGTTTTTTTCACCAATCGAAAAGAAGTCTGGAATTTCCTGTCCCCATTTTCAGAATGGGTTCCGTTTCGCTGCAGCCTGCGCGTGTGGATCGAGGGCTGCAGCTATCCCATGCCCTTTCAGCCGGAGACACTGCGGGGACTGCTCCCCGGCCATGCGGACGCGGTCCTGGCGGCAATGAAACGTCAATGGAGCGGGAGAAGCTGCGTAACGGTGCTGGAGCTGCTGACGGCCGGCGATCCCCTGCTCAGGCTGGCGGGACAGAGACTGTATGACTGTGACTGTATGCCCTACAACCAGAAGCAGTGGGGACTGCGCCCGGATGAGCTGCTGCCGGAGGTAATTGCCCGTGCGCCGGTTTATTTGGAAGATCAGCGCGATTTTCGGTCGGAGGCATATCAGTTTATGCCGGCAAATGGGTTCACTCCGGTATTTCAGGCCATGTTGAATCACCCATCCATAGAAATTCAGACTTCCGTTGACGCCTTTGACCTGCTGTCTGTCTCGGATGGCAGGATAACATGGAAAACCTCGCGTCAATGGGATGTCGTCCTCTATACCGGACCTATAGACCGGCTGTTTGGGAATCAGGCTGGACCACTTCCCTATCGTACTCTGCGCTTCGATATGCAGATACGGGATGTACGGGCGGGGCTGCCCTGTTTGGCAATGTACTACCCTGAAACGCAATTCCCCTGGACCAGGTGTACAGACTATCGCTACCTGCCGGGAAATGCAGGCAGCCCGGAGAAGACCTTGGTGATCAGCGAACGCCCCGGACCCGTGATCAGCCCAAAGGATGAACTGTACTATGTCGTGCTGACCGAACAATCAAAGGAACAATACCGGCGTTATCGCCAGATGGCAGAGCGCATACCTCATCTGTATGCGGCAGGCCGGCTGGCGGATTTTCAATACTATAACATGGACGCAGCGGTGGAACGCGGACTGGAAGCAGCGGAAGAGATCCACCGCAGAGAGAGGGGTTGCGCATGAGGATCACCGATCCAGAAGAATTTGCCCGCGCAGTTCGGATGCACGTGGCCGGAACATTATCCCGTACCCGGGATTCTCACATCGGCGGCGGTTATTCTGCGGCAGACATCCTGGCCGTGCTGTATACCAGAATACTGGGCCTGACGCCGGATAATCTGAATGACCCAAACAGGAACGTCTTTCTCCTGAGTAAAGGCCACATAGCCGCCACATTCTATACTGCCCTGGCTTATGCCGGATTGATCCCTATGGAGGATTTGGCGCTGCATGTGGTGGACGGCGAAAACTACGCGGGGCATACCCGCCGGTTTGTTGTGCCCGGAGTGGAAATGTCCGCCGGCTCTCTTGGACATGGGGCAAATTTAGGGACCGGGATTGCTTACGCCAAGAAGCTCCAGAGCCTGGACGGCCGGGTTTTTGTACTGATGGGGGATGGCGAATGCAACGAGGGAAGCGTCTGGGAAGCGGCTATGTTTGCATCGCGTTTTTCCCTCAACAACCTGATTCTGATCGTTGATCGGAACCGTTTACAGTCCTATGGAAGCGATGAGCAGGTATTGAACATGGGTGACATGGCGGAAAAATTCCGCGCCTTCGGCTGCCGTACGGTCGAGGTGGACGGTCACGACTATACCGCGCTGGAAAACCTGTTTTCTCAGATCGGCTTGGACGGCGATTCCAGGCCGACCGCAGTGATTGCCCATACGATAAAGGGCAAGGGTGTGTCTTTTATGGAAAACCGGCTGGAATGGCACTTCAAATCCCCGAACGAGGAGCAGCTGGCCCAGGCACTGGAGGAATTGAGCCGATGAGAGGTACGTTTATTCAGACAGTCTCCCGTCTGGCCAGAGAGGACCCGAAGGTCATGCTGGTCATTGGGGATACGGGCTTTTCCGTCATGGAGCCCTTTGAGGCGGAATTTGGTCCGCGTTTTATCAATGCAGGCATCGCGGAACAGAGCTTTATTTCCTTTTCCGCCGGGCTGGCCGCAATGGGATTAAGGCCATTTGCTTACAACGTGGTGTCGTTCATGACACTGCGCAGCGCGGAACAGATCCTGCTGGATATCTGTTACCAGGAGAATCCTGTCATACTGGTAGGCGTCGGAGGCGGTTTTGCCTATGGACCGGCAGGACCGACGCATCACTCTCTGCAGGATATCGCGATGATGCGGGCATTCCCCAATATGGATGTGTATTGTCCCGCTGATCCGGCTGAAATGGAAGCCGTTATGTTGACCGCGTACCACAGGGAGCGCCCGGCGTACATCCGCATAGGACGGAGCGTAGATGCGCCAATCCATGCGCGGGCGCTGCGTCCTCCGGTGGAACGGGCAATTGCCTTATCTCAGGGAGAAGATATCGCGATCCTGGCTTGTGGTACGATTCTGCGTGAAGCGGTGGAAGCATGTGCGCTTCTGAAACAGAAGGGATGCTCGGTTACGCTTTACAGCGTCCCCTGTGTGCAGCCTTTGGATGATGAGACAATTCTGGCATGCGCGGACAGACACAAAGCCGTTTTCACGATGGAGGAGCACGGGATTACCGGCGGACTGGGAAGCGCTGTGGCAGAGCTGCTGATGGAGCAGGGACACAAACGGCCCGTATTTCACCGGTATGGCATTCCGGATTCTTTTGCGATGGTGACAGGGGCCAGAGATTATCAGCTCAGGTACTTTGGCCTGTCTCCGGAACAGGTGGCAGAGGATATGTGGAAACGGTGGAAGGGTACTGTATGAATGATATGATCGGCAACATTTTTACCCGTTTTGAGCAGGAACGGCCTCGGCTGGAACAGACGGTAGAGGAACTGAAGGAAGCGCTGCGCCGCTATGACGGCGTAGTCCTCTATGGAGCCGGGAGCAGCGGGATCGCACTGCTGCTTGCATTGCGGCGGGCCGGCATTCAGCCCCTTTGCTTTGCAGACGGTGCGCCGGAAAAATGGGGAACGGCCTGCATGGGTCTGGAGGTCGTGCCGCCGCGGGAACTGACGCAGAGATATGGCGGCAATATACTGGTACTTGTCTGCATCAATACGGACGGGCAGACGTATTGCCGCAGCTTTGATGAGGCTCTGCGGCAGGGCGGCCACAGCGGCGTTCATCAGCGGCTGCGCGATTGCGGGTGCCGGCATGTTGTTGACTATATTGCCCTGCGCCGCTGTTTCCAGCTGTTTCGCGGGGATAATACGGGCAATCTTCCATCCTGCCCGGACATCGAGTGCCTCCTGGCCCATCAGGAAAATATCCGTCAGGTTTACGATCAGCTGGCAGACAGTCTGTCCAAAGAGATTTACGCGAATATTCTGACCTTCCGGCTGTTTGGAGAAGGTCCGGAAATCCCGACCCTGCCGCAGGAAGAAAAATATTTCCCGTCGGAGCTGGTTCAACTCTCACCCAATGAAGTGTTTGTGGATTGCGGCGCATTTGACGGACAGACATTTCGTGACTTGCTGGCGCAGACCGGCGGGTGTATCGAATCTTACTATGCGCTGGAGCCGGACGCGGCCAATTTCAAGCGACTGGAGCAGTTTGCGGCTCAGCTTCCACCAGAAATGCGGGAGAGAATGACCTTGCTGCCCTGCGCGGCATGGAGCGAAGAGACAACGGTTCCGCTGTATGCGCTGCATGGACCGGGGAGTTTTGCGGCTCCCTATGGCACGGCAAATGTGAGGGCTGCTACGATCGACAGCATCCTGAACGGACGCCGGGCTACGGCAATCAAGATGAATATTGAAGGTTCTGAGCTGGAGGCACTGAAAGGTGCGCGGTCAACAATTCGGCAATGGCATCCGAAGCTGATGGTTGCCGGGTACCATAAGACCTGGGACTTTTGGGAAGTGCCGGAGCTGATGATGCGGGCGGGGTATACCGTCTGCTTGCGGTCTTATATGCATCATCTGTCGTTTGTGTTTTATGGAATGGTGTGAGGCAGAAAGGATATATTATGCTGATTAACATTAACGGGATTGATGCCAGAAATATGACGCGGTTATCTGCTATGCAGTATTCGCAGCCGAACAATGCCAGTTTTCAGAATTTTCCCGCTTTGATTCTGGATCGCTACAGTGGTATCACAGGCCTGACGATTTGGGCAAGAGCAGGAGAGGAGAATGGTTTGGATGAAGGCTGCTACGAGGTATATGTCGGAGCATTTTGTCCGATTTCAAATCAGGTCCTGTTTCTGGTCGATGTCAATCACGATTATGAATCGATATCCATGTCCGGACAGATTCCGGATTTGATTCCCGTTTCCTTTAGAAAGCAGCGCAAGGGGTCCATTATCATTCAGAATGATGTTTGGATCGGATACGGCGTCACAATTATGAGCGGCGTCACAATACACAATGGCGCTGTCATAGCCTCAAATTCTACGGTGACGAAGGATGTCCCGCCATACGCTATTGTAGCCGGGAGTCCTGCAAGGATTATCAAATATCGTTTCGAGCCGGAAATTATCGAGGGGCTGCAGCAGATTCAGTGGTGGTACTGGGATGAAGCAACCATCAAAAAGCGCAGTTCCTGGTTTCAGCGGTCACCGGCAGAGTTTGTAGAGAGATTCGGCGCGTCCGCAGGGGGAGGGCATATATCTTCCGCTCACAGACTGCTGGATGAGCAGCTTAACAACATTCCTCGTGAAAATTTGTACCTGGTATTTTCGGATATGGATAGTCCTTACAGTGTTCTTCGGAAAATCATTAAGAGTTTCTCTGAAACACATACGGAAAATGATTGTCTCGTTGTTTCTATCGAAAATAACACAAGGGCAATAGAGCAAATGCAGGCAATTTATGAATTCGCAGAAGGTATAGACACTGAATGCAGTCTGTATGTCCGCAGCACAGACAGCCGGGATATCCCGGCTCTGATTGCCACATGCGGGACATTGGTTACCAGCAGGGTTCTGGAGCTGGTCAGGTACACATGTGCAGCGGACCTCGCTGGGACGCGAGTTGTCTCTGGTGTGGATTATCCGATTTTTCAGAAGCATGGTGCAGAATTGATAACAGGACAGTGAGAGGAAAATGAATCCCATATTGGAGTCGGATTTTAAAAATTGCTTAGGCCATGGGAAGAGCTGAAGGACAAGCGCCTGTTAGGATATTCAATTGATGTCGCAGAAAAACTGGTGAAGGAAAATTTTTTGGAACAATTCCAATTACGGCGTCATTATATCCGGACAAAGCTGTTTCACAGATTAAGATACTGAACAGGCTCTAAAAAGTGGGGTTGGCGTACAAGTATATAAAAATGTAATGATGCTGACGATGCGGGCGGAATATATCGTCTGCCTGCGGTCTTATATGCGCCATCTGTCGTTTTTGCTTTATGGGATGGTGCGGTGTAATGGAATAATCTTCAAGAAGGGAAGAAAATGCAGTTATGTCTACTGTCTTAGAGCTGTTAGCTGAAATTTCGAAGGAACAGTCGGCGCGCTCAGAAAAAAAGCTTGTTCTGGAGAAAAAGTTTGAGGCTTACGGTAAGGAGATTGTTATATATGGTCATGGAAATTTAGGCTGTGAATTGTGTAAAGGGCTGGAGAACGCAAACTGGACTGTTCAATATTTCCTCGATGCCAATCAGCCGACAGATTTAAATAGAAAAAATGTGAACCTGAAGGACGCGGCTAAATATCTGACCCCGGACGCGTTGATTATAGTAGCAATCTATAATGTTTATTTGGAATATTCATCTATACAACGTCAGCTGCAATCCATGGGATTCCAAAATATTCTCAGCGTCCTTGATTTGCGCGTGTGGCCCGAGCTGTTTCAGACAGGGCATATTCATGGCACGCTCAGCTGGGATATTTCCCATATCCCGGCTGAACCGGTATGTGAGGCGTACTCTCTCATGGAGGACTCCCTCTCTCAAAAGACATTTTTAGAATTGCTTCGGTTTTTTATTTCTGACAATGAGCCAACGCTCACTCTTTGTCCGGCAGAAATGCAGTACATGCCAGCATTGACATACCTGCCTATAGCGGAGGAACGCATTATTGATTGCGGCGCATATAATGGAGACACTATGCGGGCTTTCTACTCGGAAACAGCAAACTGGAGTTCATACATTGCGATAGAACCGGATCCGCAGAACATGGAGAAATTGGCGGCATCCATTCAAGCAGACTTGCCCGAAGCTCTTGCAAAGCGGACAAAAACAATTTGCGCGGCAGTATCTGATGTGTCCGGCAGCATCACCTTTTGTACAAAGGGGAACGCCGCCAGTCATATAACAGAAGAAGCGGTTGATCAAATCTCACGTGTCCCGGTTATAAGCCTGGATGAGGTCATTCAGGAACCTGTGTCACTGATTAAGATGGATATAGAAGGCTTTGAACTCCGCGCCTTGCAAGGCGCGGAGAGGCTGATTCGCGCGAATCAGCCTCTCCTGGCGATTTGTGGTTACCACCGGCAGTCGGATCTCTGGGAGATTCCATTATATATGAAAAAAGTTTTGCCGAACCATCGCATTTACCTGCGGAACTATATTGGGATTATTGAGTATGTCTTTTATGCTGTTCCGGAAAATCGTGTTATAAGTGAGAAACAATGAATCCTGTACTCGACTTAGATTTTAAAGAAATCGAACAGCTGCCCCTTCCATGGAGTGAATTGAAAGGGACTAAAATTCTACTTACTGGCGCTACAGGTTTTATTTGCAAATACCTTGTTGAGATGCTCGCCAGGGTAAGTATTGAGAAAAATCTTGAAATGGAGTTTTGGCTTTTCCGACGGCGCGGCGCACCAGAAAGTCTGCAATGTTCAAACGTACACTGGATTGCGGGAGATATTACGGAAGCGTTTCTGCCTGAGGATTTCAGGCCCAATATAATTATCCATGCTGCCAGTCCCGCTAATACAAAAGCACATATTTGCGATCCCGTCGGCCTGTCGCAAACAAATATTTTAGCTACGCGTTACTTGCTGGAGTGCGCCCGGAAACATGGAGCCACCTTTGTCTATTTTAGCAGCGCCGCGGTTTACTTGAATCAGTCCGGAACCTTCTCGGAAGTAAGCCCGGGTGAACTAGTAAAAAGCAATGCAACATTCTCGCTGTACGGGGCAAGCAAGCTGGCGGGTGAACTGCTCTGCGAAGATTATCGCCGGAATTTTGGCGTGGATTGCCGTATTATTCGTCCATTTAGTATTCATGGTCCAGGTGAATCTCTAGACAGTGGGCGTTATTTTCCAGATTTTCTTCGTCAAGCTCTAAGGGATAAAGAGATTACCGTAACAGGAACAGGAACCCCAGTGAGGGATTCCTGCTATCTTATGGATTTTGTAAGTGGATTGCTATATGTTTTGCTAAAGGGTAATAGCACGGCTTACAATATCGGAAACGAAGACAATGTCTACACAATTTTGGAACTAGCCCAGAAGATTGCGGGACAAAGCGGAAGTTTAAACGTTATTGGGCCATTGTCCTTAACAGATCATACATCTGGCGACTTTTTTGTTTCAGATACCGCAAAGCTGCGGCAATTGGGTTGGAAACCACAGGTAGATCTGCCGGCCTGTATCCAACGGTGCCTGGACAGCTACCGTTATGCTGGTTCGTGAACGAGATGGATGCCAGAAATGTGATGCGGCAGCCATTAAACAGTGAATATGCTGAAAAACCCTTGGTGTTAGGAGGTATAGTCTGATGGTAAACCAGAGAAAAAAGATTCCCCTTGCAGGGCCATTTATTACGCAAAAAGAAATCGACTATGTGCATGACGCCGTTGTAACCGGCTGGTATGAAACCTATGACAAACACATCCGTCAATTGGAGCAGGCTTTTGCGGACTATGTAGGCGCGAAGTACGCCATTGCAACATACTGTGGAACCCATGCGCTTCATTTGGCGGCGTTAGCCTTACAATTAGGTCCGGAAGATGAAGTTATTGTCGCAGATCAGAGCTATATCGCTACGGCACACGCCTTATCCTACGCAGGCGCAAAATGCGTATTTGCGGATGTTCTGCCAGATACTCTCTGCATTGACCCCCGGCAAATTGAAGCGCTGGTTACACCAAAGACAAAAGCCATCATGGTAGTCCATTTCGGCGGTTTTACCTGCGACATGGATGCAGTTATGAATATTGCTAGAAAACACCGGCTGGCGGTTATTGAAGACGCATGCCAGGCAGTGGGAACATTTTACCGGGGAATGCACGCGGGAACTATTGGCGATATTGGTACATTCAGTTTCCAGGGGGCTAAAATCGCTGTAGGCGGTGAGGGCGGTATGCTCGTCACCAACAGCGAGGAACTGTATCAGCGAGCCAAACACTATGGAACCTTTTGCAGAAATGATGCGATCCAGTATCTCTGGTCAGACGATATTGGTTACAACTACCGCATATCCAACATCACAGCTGCTTTGATTCTGGCACAAATCGAACGAATAGATGAATTGGTGGCAAATAAGAAACGCATTTTTGAAAGCTATAAGAAAAAACTTGCGAACAATCCGTATTTTGAAATGCTGCTTCCCCCTGTAGATTGCCGGCCAAACTACGGTTATGTGCTGGGATATTTGCGGGATGAGGTGAATATAGACCGCGATGCTTTTGTAAAGAGGATGCTGGATCTGAACATCCACTTCCGCCCAGGCTATCCCGCCATGCACCGAATGCCGCCGTACGGGCAGACGCACGCGCTGCCAAACTCAGACCGCTATGACAGACGGGGCCTTGTTTTGCCAACCGCGCACTCTTTGACAGAAGAAGATATCGCCGTTGTCTGTGATACGCTCAATCGGTCAATCGAAATTTTAATGGAGGGCAAGTAACATGAGCAATCGCTTTGCCGCATTCCTTGCCGGTGAACTCGGTATATCTGTACTGGAATTGTTTTATAAAGAAAAAGAGGCATTGCGCCTTGCAGTTCTGGACGAGGCAGACTTTCATGGCCAAAATGGCGAAATGTTACGGATGCTGGATGACTTTCCGGAAACAAAGATCATCTATTGGAAGGAATTAAAAGAGCAGGAGGGCCTTGCGGCATTTGCAAGTATGTCCATAGATTTAGGAATACTTGTCTCATGGGGCCATAAGATTGAAAGCCCACTGCTTCATTTGACGAAATATGGATATTTAAACGGGCATCCAAGCTTTTTGCCCTACTGTAAAGGCAAGCATCCCCATTTCTGGTGTATCCAGGATGCTACACCCTGTGGCGGCACGCTTCATCTGATTGATGAAAATCTTGATACCGGTCCGATTGCCTGGCAAAAAGAAGTTCAGACTGATTGGACTGATACGGGATCAAGCCTATATGACAAGTCATGGAAGGCCGTTCACGACCTGTTCGTGGAAAATTGGGACGCTATCTTGGCGCTCAAGATTCCAAGCCACCAGAGCAGCGGCCTGGGTAAGTACCATTTTGCATATGAATTAGGGGAATTTACGCGCATAAATCTGGAAGAAAAATATACCGCCCGTGAATTACTGAATCTCATCCGCGGCAGAACGTTTTATCCGCATCCCGCAGCGTACTTTTCCGATGAAAACGGCACGTATGAAGTCAGAGTTACCATCACAAAGAAGAATGATGATACGCCAAATCTCACATAAAAGGATCGTACTATGACTGTCTCTGAATATATTTTTGATTTTCTGCAAAAGAAGGGCTGTGACACCGTCTACATGGTTTCCGGCAGTTCCGCCATGTGGCTGACGGATGCTCTCAAACGCAGCAAAGACCTGCAAGCCATCTGCTGCCATCACGAGCAGGCGGCAGCGATGGCAGCGGACTGTTATGGCAGGACTCGCGGTATTCCCGGTGTGTGTCTTGCCACCATTGGCCCGGGGGCTACCAATGCCATCACGGGTGTGGCCGGGGCGTTTGTGGATTCGTCCCCTATGTTTGTACTGACCGGACAGGCCAATTCCCGGCTGATACGCTATGAAATGGATACCGGTATCCGGCAGCATGGGACACAGAGCATAAATCTGGAACAGATCGTATCCCCGTTGGTAAAATATTTTGCCTGCGTACTGGACCCGGCGGATATCCGGCAGGTCATGGAGCATGCATGGTATGAGGCCATGGAGGGGCGGCAGGGCCCCGTCTGGATCGATGTCCCGGTGGATATCCAAAACAGGCAGATCCCGGCGGAAATGGATGGATACCATCCTCCTTACAGAGGATCGTCAGCGGAGGATCTCCAGGCTGTGGCCCAGCGCCTTGCTCAGGCGCAGAAGCCGCTGATCCTGGCCGGAGGCGGTGTGCGAAGCGCCGGAGCGGTCCAATTGCTGAAGCAGCTATGTCAGGCATTGCAGATACCTGTCGCGGCATCCCGGGGCGGCATCGATGTGATTGCATCGGATTCCCCTTATTTTGTGGGCCGTCCGGGCAGTTATGGCGACCGTGCGTCACATTTTGCTGTTCAGCAGTGTGACTGCCTGTTGATTCTGGGATGCCGGTTGTCCATTTCCACCACGGGATATTACCCGCAGCGTTTTGGGCAGAACGCATACAAAATTATGGTGGATATCGACCGGAAAGAACTGGACAAGCCGGATGTTCCCGTGGATTTGAAGCTGCACATGGATTTGAAGCAGTGTCTGGAGCAGCTTTATAAATGTTGTGCAGAGCTGGCTCCGGCAGACCATTCGGAGTGGCTGACCCATTGCAGGGAGATGCGGCTCCGGTATCCCAATGTTCTGCCGGGCTATCAGCAGGAGCATCCTCTGAACAGCTATTACTTTACGAAGCTGCTCTCGCAATGCGCCCCGGCGGAATGCGATATTGTAGTGGATACGGGCAGCGTTTGCAATATTGTCTCTCAGAGTTGGGA
Organism: Oscillibacter sp.; assembly: GCA_014799845.1. Classification (GTDB taxonomy): domain Bacteria; phylum Bacillota; class Clostridia; order Oscillospirales; family Oscillospiraceae; genus Pelethomonas. The sequence continues at coordinate 20,609 of JAAVHF010000050.1, forward strand.
CCTCAAAGAGGGGCAGCGCTACCTGATTTCCGGCGGCCTGTCCGCCATGGGGTTCTGGGCGGGGGCGATCGGTGCGGCCCGACAGGGACGGCAGGTTCTTGCCTTGTCCGGCGATGGCAGTGTACAGATGAACGTACAGGAATTTGCCACACTGCGGTATAACCATCTGCCTGTCAAATTGTTTGTGTTCCAGAATAACGGCTATATGCTCATTCGCCATAATCAGCACAACTATATGAACGACCGCTTTTTAGGGGTAGGTCCTGACAGTGGTTTGGAAACGCCGGATTTCTGCAAGGTTGCGGCAGCATATGGTCTGGATAGCTGTGAACTCACGGCTGACAGCCATCTGGAAGACGCAATCCGGGATATTCTGAGACGGGACGGACCGGTTGTGTGTCAGGTCCGGGTTCAGGAATTTGGGGAAATTGCGCCCAGGATCGCTTCAAGAGTCATGCCGGATGGATCGCTGAAAGCAGCGGAATTTGACGATCTGTATCCGTTTTTGTGAGGAATTATCCCCTGATACCGTCAAAAAGGGCTTGGGTGCAGACATGCTTCTTCGATAAAGGGAACGAGGAACAATATTTACCCGTCCGCTTTCCGGTTTAGTAGATGGACTTCATCTCCGCAACATACAGTTCTGTAACGGTAATCTCACCGTCCGCTTCCAAGCTGACGCTCTGGGAATCGAAATCCGCATACGAGCGGATGCTGACGGATTTGCTGTCATTAAAGAAGCCTTCCACCAGGGAGCGGTCCACATAGACCTCCATAGTCAGTTTTCCGTCTCTGACTTCCAGAGGACCGGAGACAACAAGCCCCTTCGCCTCCTTGGTCTTGTTGGGGTTCCTGCCGCTGAGGGTTCCCTCTGCCACGTTGCAGCTAAAGGCGGTGAGGTCCCTATCGCCGTTGCTCTTGACGTTCAGCGTAACCTCATTGGCATTGCCCAGATCCACGGCCAGACGCAGATACAGCAAATCACCGGAAACGCCCGCCAGAGCCTCATTGGCCTGAGCCAAGGTCATGCTCTCCCCCTGAGCCAACACGTCACCTTCCAGGCTGTGCAGCGCATCGATGGGACTCATCATGACATCGGTACCTTCGTCGTTAAGCCAGATCTTCCGGGGCAGTCCCACGCAGTGGGCCCAACCGGCAGCACCTTCCTCCGCGCCGCCCCGCTGGTCCTGCATGATGCTGAACAGGTAAGTATCCCCGCTGACCGGGTCCACCAGTGCGCTGGGACCGGTGAAGACGTTGCTGCCGTAGTCCAGCAACGCCGGATTCCTGTCAAATCTTTCGTCAGGGATAAATTCCCCGGTTTCTTTGTCGAAGTCGCCTACGAAATAATATGCCTTGTTATCCGCCAGGGAGGCGGGCGCGGGCGAGATGCAGAAGAAGTATTTGGTGATCGTCCCCGTTTCATTGGTCAGAGGCAGCAGAATGGGCAGCTCCCAGCTGGTACCGTAGGTCATGGACTGGTCCGGCCAGTCGTAGATTGGCCCGCGATAGACCCAATCCATATCAATCTTGCCGTCGCCCTTAACCTCCAAGGTCTTTGTTTCATAGAGAAGGGCACTGCCGCCCGCGCCGGTCTCGCTGCCGCCGCAGATCAGCATATACCAGGTATCGCCCTCTTTCCAGATGTGACTGTCGCGGAACTCGCCGGGACGGCCCTGGCCGGGAACCTGGGCAACGGCCAGTTCATCGCAGACCACCCAGTCGATCAGTTCAGGATCACTCAAATCGGCGGGATAGGCCGCGCCTACGTTCTGGTTGGAAATCAAACCGTCTTTGGAAAAGCTGTCGTTGCCTGCTGTGAAAAACAGGATGGGCACGCCGTTGACATCCAGCGCCGCGCCGCCGGACCACACGCCGTCGGGAACGACAGAATTTTCGGTGGGCGTGATCGCTTCCTTCACCGGCCGCCAGGACACCATATCCTCGCTGACCAGGTGTCCCCAAGATATGTTGCGCCAGTAGGTGCCCACCATGTTCTGCTGGAAGAAGAGGTGATACATGCCGTTGTAGTATACCGGGGCGTGAGGCTCGTTCATCCAGTGCTGGTAAGGCCCTCCGTGAAACTGGGTTTTGTAGATATCGGTGGTGAGAATGTTTTGCAGGCCGATGTCCTCATAGGCGATTTCCGGAACATTCTCAATAGAAGCCTGCGCAGCGACCGTCTCTTTGGGCAGCGCTTTTCCGTACAGCCTCAACTCATCCATATAGCCGCTGAACATTTGGTAGCTCCCGGCGGCAATGGCCTCGCCGTGCGCATTTTTCCCTACCAGCAGCTTTTCGTTCTCAGCGGGAGCGATAGAGGAACCGGCGGTAATGGATTTCTCCCCTGCCGGACTGCCGTTGAGGTACAGGGTCACGGCTCCTGCCTTGCCGTCAAAGACGGCGGCGACATGGTTCCACGCGTCCTTTTCCAGCCGTGCGTCACCGGAGTCGACACTGAGCCACTCCTCACCGGAACCGATCTGGAAAAACAGCTTCCCGTACCTCTGGTAGCCCAATACGAATCCCTGCTTCTTATCCTTGTTGTACTGGCCTGCAATGGTGGTGAGATGCTCGTTTCCGCTGGCTTCGCCGTTGGGGTCGTCCCACTCGAAGGCGCGGGGCGCCACCCACACGCTGACCGTGAGGGCATCGCCCTGGACCAGCAATTCCTCCGGAGCATAGCTGATGTAGTTTGAGTTGCCGTCAAACAGCAGGCACCCGCCCTGGACGCCCTCTGTCCGCCACTCCGGGTCCCGGTTCTCCATGTAGGCAGCGTTGGTGAAGTTATAGGCAATCTCCGCCGGTTCCACCGTTCCGGCAGCGGATGAAACCTGATTGCCGGCCCCCTCGTCAAAACTCAGGTTCAGCAGAAAACCTTCCGGGTTGCCCTTATTGCCGCTGTCCCCGCCGCATCCGGCGCAAAGCACCGCCAACATGATCGACAAAACCAGTAAGAACAATTTGACGTTAAAATTTCTTTTCATAGCACAAGCCTCCTATTAAGAATACTTTCTGACAATCGTGCTTTCCTTCCCGCAGGGTGCACAGCCGCAATCATTCAAATGCATCATCAGCCCGGAGATCATGTATTCTCCCTGCGCTGGCGGGGGATACCGGTATCCATAAAGAAAAGGGGCGGACATGCGCGGAAGTCGAACTCCGTGCCATTTTTCAGCTTTACATGGAACCAAGGCCGCACGTCTACTCCCGCCCAGTTGACGTAATCCCGGGTCGGTTCGCCGGAGAGCCGGAGCAGGCTCACGACCCGCGGTTTTTTCATTGCAGCAGCGCCTCTACCCGCTCCCGCTCCGGCATGGAACGGATGGCCCCTTTCCTGGTAGTGACCAGATAGGCCGCCGTATTGGCAAAGCGCAGCATGGCGGTCAGATCGTCCGCCGACAGGCCCTCCAGCCCGTGATCCAGCACAAAGTTGAGAACACAGGCGCAGAAGGTGTCCCCTGCCCCGGTAGTCTCAATGGTATCGGGCCGGTTGATGGCGGGAACGAATACACGCTCATCGCCATAGTAGGAATAACTCCCGTCCGGCCCAGCCGTTACGTTGAACAGCTTAATATTAGGGTACTTGGCCCGCAGGATAGCGGCTCCCTTGTCAAAATCCGTCTCCCCGGTCATAAACTCCAACTCGTTATCGGCGATTTTGAGAACATCGCATTTGCCCAGTCCGTAAGAAATCTGCGTCCGGGCATCCTCCAGGTCCGCCCACAGCGGGGGCCGGAGGTTGGGGTCAAAGGAAAGCAGCGCACCACCGTTCTTCGCAATATCAATAGCTTTACAGGTTGCTTTCCGCACACCCTCATGGGTCATAGACAGGGTGCCGAAGTGGAATATCCGGCAGTTTGAGACGGCCTCCTCCGGGATTTCGTCCTCCGTCAGCATCATGTCCGCGCCGGGATTGCGGTAGAAGGAAAAATCACGGTCGCCGTTTTCCAGCTTTTTTACAAAGGCCAGAGTGGTCCGCGCGTCCGTATCTGCCACCAGATAATCCATGCAGATACCCGCGTCCTCGGCCACCTTCCGCAGCAGCTGGCCGAACATATCGCCTCCCACTTTGCCTACGAAGGCGCAGTCCCGGTCCAGCTTTTTCAGCATGGCCAGCACGTTGCAGGGCGCGCCGCCGGGATTGGCCTCGAAAAGGGTGTTGCCCTGGCCGCTGAGGCCGTTTTCTGTGAAATCAATCAGGAGTTCGCCCAGTGCCACTACGTCAAATTTCTTTATCACCACAAAAGCATCCTTTCTAAATCTTCTGAACAGAATACGCCTTTATCATAGAGCGCCATGTCGGTGTACCGCGTCTGTGCCCAGACATTTTCCGGAAACTCCGGAGAAAATCCCGCCGGAGCCATTGCGGGCATGAATTTCCGATAGCTGTTAAAATTCATTTCCTCCAGCGGGACCCTTTTGCCGTACCCGGTGTCCCGTTTCAGCTCAAAATTCTTCTCCCGGTACTGGTCGTACTGGTCGTTGTGCGCCCACACCAAAACAGCCGCTATTGCCGCAAGAAGTACGATTGCGGCGAGGACTGCCGGAAGCCGCCGCTTTTTGCGGTTCTTCCATCTCTCCTGTCCGTTCACCAGCGGGGTCTCCTCATTCGTCAAAAGTCAGGTCGTACTTTTCCACATCCATCATGGCCGAACCGCCGGCCTCGAAGCTGATGACGTTGGCCTCCTGCCGGGTATAGATCACCGAACTGGCAGCCTGCTCACCGTCGTTGACGAACACCTCCAGGCTGAACCGGTCCAGAATCACGCGCAGCTTGATCTCCCCGCCCTGATAGCGCACAAAGAAGCTCCGGGTATGTACGATGTCATGAGGCAAACCGCTGCGGGTCCGGTCGATCTTCAGCGTTCCGTCGCTGGGGCGGTAGCGGATAATCGTCTCATGCTCGCCGTCCTTCGCCACCCGGATGCGGAACCAGCGGTATGCCTCGGTTCCGATTGGCCTGACGGTGACCGTCATGTCCAGCATCCGGCCCTGAACGCCCGGCAGATTGATCTCGCCGCTGACGGGGATATTCTGGTGTATGACGCACTGCCCCCGGTAGTTGTCCAGCTCCCGCACCGGGACTTGATAAAGCCTTCCGTCCTTCACGGACAATTCCCTCGGTAATGTCATCTGCCCGAACCAGCGGCAGTGATAGGGCTTTGCCCCCACAGTGGCCCAGTTCTGCATCCAGGCAATCATAACTCGCCGCCCATCGGGAGCCAGCAGGGTCTGGGGGGCGTAGAAATCCAGGCCGTAGTCGATGGCCTGCACAAACTGCCGGGTGAATCCCTTTCCGTCGGGATCATAGTCCCCAATCAGGCACACGGTGCCATTGCCCGCGTGGAACTCCAGCCCCACGGGGTTCATCTCCTGAGGGCTGGTCAACAGGACCTGCTTTCCATCCAGGGGGAAGAAATCGGGACACTCCCACATCTTGCCATACTGGTTATTGCAGCGGTCCAGGGTACGGACATACTCCCAGTTGAACGCGTCACGGCTGCGGTAGAGCAGGATCGCCCCGCTGCCGTCCTCCGTGCGGTTGCCGATGACGGCGTAATAGGTCCCGTCTGCCTCCCTCCAGATCTTGGGGTCGCGGAAATCAATGGGGCTGCCGCCTTCCGGCAGATCCTTACCCTCCAGAACCGGATTATCCAGGCACTTCTCGTAATTCATCCCATCGCCTATGGCGATGCACTGGGTCTGGATATCCTGAATGAATCCGTCCGGGTTGTGGCCGCGCTGGACGCCGGTGTACAGCAGCAGCTGCCGCCCATCAGGCAGTTCTACCGCGCCGCCGGAGAAGCATCCGCCCGCGTCATCATAGGGTTTGTCAGGCGCCAGGGCGGCGGGCAGGCGTTCCCAGCGGATGAAATCCCTTGTTTTTACGTGGCCCCAGTGCATGGGTCCCCACTCGTTGGAGTAGGGGTGGTACTGGTAAAAGAGGTGGTACTCCCCCTTGTAGACGGAAAATCCGTTGGGGTCGTTCATCCAGCCGATGGTGGGGGTGGCGTGAAAGGCAGGCCGTTCGCCGGCGGGGATATGGGGGCCGTACTTGGCCTCGAAATCTCGGGCTTTCCGAAGGGCTTTGCTTATCATATTTTTGTTCCTCCTGAATCGAAAATGATAGTTGGAAGTTGTTCCTATTCAAACGGACCGGGCCGGCCCGGAATTGACAAATTTATATCATCGAGAATCAATCCTCATGCAAGTTGGGGAAAACGGTTTTAAGCTGTATTGGTTCTTTTACGAAAAGGGGCGGCGTTGAGCCGCCCCTTTTCGCAGGGTTATGAAAAAGAGTGAAGAAAAGAGCTTGTTGATTATTCCGCGGCAGCGTAACGGTCATAAGCGTTCTGGTAGACTTCCAGGATCTGATTCATGCCGTAAACGTCCACCAGCTCCTGCTTGTAGGCTTCCCACTCGGCGTCGCTGGGACCGCCGTCGCGGAACCACAGAGCTTCCTGCTCGCTGACATGGCTCTCAAAGTCGGGGCGGTAAAGGTCCAGATCATCCAGCTCGCTCTGGGTGAACACGCAGTCCACGGGATAGAAGGTGAAATCGTCCACATACTTGAACCAGAAATTCTGCAGGTCCTCCAGACGCTGGAGGGCGCGGTCCTCCATGTAGAACACGTTGGTGTAGTACTCGGAGAGGATCAGCTTGGGACCGGCAACCTCGTTGGCGCTCTTGAGCTCGCCGGCGGACTTGTTGAACTTGGCCTGAGCTTCCTCGTCGGTGATAGAGACGTACATGCCGTTGGCGTCCTTTTCCTCATTGAAGTACACGCCGATGGGGCCGTACTGGAGCTGCATGACGTTCTCGCCGGTATACCACTGGTCATAGAACTTCAGCAGGTTGGCGGGGCTCTTGCAGGCGTTGGTGATGGACAGCTGTCCGGAGTTGACAGCGGAACCGGCGGACTTGATAGTCACGGTGCAGGTGCCGTCAGGGCCCTTCAGCGGGGGCAGGTACACGTAGTCGGCGGCATAGTCGCCCATCAGCTCGTTGATCTCCCACCAGGTAGCCACGCCCACGTAGCCCTGAGCGCACTTGGCCAGGTACTGCTTGTCGCTCTGGCTGAATACCTCGATGTCAATGAGGCCCTCGGCATACCAGTCATGGTAGTAGGTGATGGCGTTGCGGTAGCCGTCGCTGACGCTGTCAAATACCACCTCGCCGTCCTTGGTCAGGCGCAGGTCGGAGCAGACGTCGGACCAGTTGGTCACGCCGAAGGGAGCGTAGAAGATGTTCTGACCCCAGCACCACTGGTCAAAGCCGAAGGACATGGGGATGGTGTTGCCAGGATCGGCGCCGTACATCTTGTGGGCCATGTCGTTGTCCTTGAAAGCCTGGAGGGCGGTCTTCAGCTCCTCGACGGTCTCAGGAACGGCCAGTCCCAGGTCGTCCAGCCACGCCTTGTTGATCATGGAGAACTGCTGGATGGAGTGGATGGAGTAGTCGTCGGCGGCGCCGGTAGCGCCGGTGCCCATCATCTCGGCGGCGGGCAGGCCGTAAATCCTGCCGTCGTCCTGGGTGATAGCGGCCTTGATCTTGGGATTCGCCTCCAGAATGGCGGAGAGGTTGGGCATGATCTCAGGATCAGTGATGTAGGGAGTCAGGTCGATAAACGTGCCGCCCCGGCCATAGCGGCCCAGGTCGTAGTTGGACCAGCCCACGGCCTGCACAGCGTCGGGGAAGTCGCCGCCGGAGAGGCGGATGTTCACCTGCTCGCCCAGGGAGTCGGACATGGTCTCCCAGTTGATCTTGATGCCCGCGTTGTCCATCATGGCGTTAAGGACGGGGTTGTCATCATAGCCGCCGGACAGGGCGGAGATGCCGGAGATGACGTGGAACTCGGTCTGGCTGGTGTCAGTGTTGGCAACGCCGGGTTCCGTGCTGCTGTTGTTGTTGCCGCCGCCGCAGGCGGTCAGCAGGGCCAGCACCATGACGGATGCCAGCAGGAAGGACAAGAACTTCTTCATGTTGTTTCTCCTTTTATGATAATTTTATTGGAGTACAGGATTTAACCCTTCACCGCGCCGGCCATGAAGCCCTTCTCGAAGTACTTCTGGACGTACGGATAGGCGATCAGCATGGGGACGGCCGCCACGATCATGGAGCAGAATTTAATGAGCTCTGTCTGCTTGTTCAGCTCGGCGTAGCCGCCGGAGATCATGGCCGCCTGTTCCTGCGCGGCGGAGCTCTTCATCAGGATGCCGCGCAGCACCAGGGGCAGGGGCTGGCCCTTGCCGCCCAGGTAAATCATGGCGGTGAACCAGTCGTTCCAGTAGGCCACCATGGCGAATACCGCCTGGACGGCCAGGATGGGCAGGGACAGGGGGATGACCACGCTGAGGAAGGTGCGGAACTTGGAGCAGCCGTCGATCTCGCTGGCCTCCACCAGGTCGTGGGGGATGGAGTTCTGGAAGTAGTTGCGGACCACGATCATGTTGCCCACGCCCACGCCGCCGGGGAGGAACAGGGACCACATGCTGCCCATGAGGCCGGTCTGCTTGACTACCAAATAAGTGGGGATCAGGCCGCCGCCGAAGTACATGGTGAACACGAAGAACAGGCTGATGAACTTGCGGCCCGGCAGATCCTTGTTGGCCAGAGGATAGGCGGTGATGTAGAGCATGATGACGGAGAAGCAGGTACCGATGACGGTATACTTCACGGAGTTGAGGAAGCCGGAGACGATGTTCGGGTCGGCGAACACCGCCGTGTAGCCGCTGAGGGTGAAACCGCTGGGCAGCAGGAAGGTCTTGCCCGCGTACACGTCGTAGGGGTCGGAAACGGAGGCGACGAGCACGTAGTAAAGCGGATAGGCTACAATAATCAGGGCGATGGCGCAGATGGCCACCAGGATGATATCGCTGGTCTTGTCGGACATACCGGCAGATTTTTTCTTTGCAGCAGTTGCGCTTGCCATTTCTCAGTTCCCTCCTTTACACGAATTCCACGTCCGAGGCCTTGGACGCGATCTTGTTGACGATGATGAGCAGTACGATGTTGATAGCCGTGTTGAACAGGCCCACGGCGGTGGAGTAGCTGTACTTGGCCTGCTCGATACCTTGCTGGTACACGTAGACGGCGATCACGTCGGACGTGGCCTTGTTCAGGTCGGTCTGGAGCAGCCAGACCTTCTCGAAGCCGACATTCATGATGCCGCCGGCGGCCATGATCAGGTTCAGGATCACCATGGGCAGCAGCTCGGGGATATCGATGTTCAGGATGCGCTGGAACACCGACGCGCCGTCCATCTTGGCCGCCTCATAGAGGCCGGGGTCCACGTTGGCCAGGGTGGCTAAGTAAATGATACAGCCCCAGCCCGCATCCTGCCAGATGCCGGAGGCGATGTAGATGGTGCGGAAGTACTCCGAATGGGTAAGGAAGTCGATCTGGGTGCCCAGGATCAGGTTCAGCAGACCGCCGGTGGGGCTGAGGAAGATCTGGATCATACCGCAGATAACCATGACGGAGATGAAATGCGGGGCGTACAGGACGGTCTGGACGATCCGCTTGAACTTCTGGAAGCGGACCTGGTTGATGATGAGGGACAGGATGATGGGAATGGGGAAGCTCCACAGCAGGCCGAAGAGGCTGATGAGCACCGTGTTCTTCATCATTCTCCAGAAGGTGGGGGCCTTGAAGAACCGGGTGAACCAGCTGAAGCCCACCCACTCGCTGCGGAGATAGCCCAGGTTGGGATCGAAGTCCCGGAAGGCGATCTGAATACCGTACATGGGGATATATTTGTAGACCAGAGTCAGAATCACCGGGATTGCCAGCAGCGCGTACAGCTGCCAGTTATCCAGGATTCTTTGTCCCAGCGTCTTCCCATGACGCTGGGACAGGGCGGCAGAGCCTGCCGCCGAGATCCGTCCGCCCTGAGGCAGGCCCGGATCGGGGGAGCGCATGATCTTTTTGCTGTCTTTCATGTGACTCACTTCCTTAAAACACGTATTTTTCCGATAGGAATACAGGCACGCTTGCGGCGACCACCTCCCGCAGTCGGTATAGTAGAAACTGGCGCTTCAGGGCATTTCGTATAACGTTTCATTTTGAATTTCAAAAGAAACCGGCATCAATTGCCGGGCGATCTTGTGAAACGTTATTTTTAAGATATCCTTATCTTACCAAACTGTGCCGGTGCTGTCAAGCAGATTTTTCCGGTTTTTTGCTCAGATACCCATTTTTCACGTTTTTAACAAACTATGAACGTGGTTTTTGTTGACAATCACAAAACGTATCGTTTCATGAAAAAAATTCTGAAAATCACTTTACATTTCACGTGAACATCTGGTATGATAGGTGCGCAAGGAAAACCTACCCATAAATCCACAAACAAAATGAAATGTTTCATTATAATAAGGAGTGAACATCATGAAAAACAGCCCGCCCACCATGAAGGATGTGGCACAGGAGGCGGGGGTGGCCTTGGGCACAGTGTCCAAGGTCATCAACGGCATTCCTGTAGGAGAGAGCTACCGTATAAAAGTGGAGGATGCCGCAAAGAAGCTGGGCTACCAGGTGAATCAATATGCCCGGGGCCTGAAGACCAATAAAACCAACACTGTAGCGGTAATCCTGCCGGGGGTGAACCACCCCTTTTTCGCCAGTCTGGCCCAGCATATCTGTGAGGCGCTGGCCCGGCGGGACTACCGGATGCTGCTGTACGTCACCGCCTCCAATCCTGAAATCGAGCAAGCGTGTGTAAACATGGTCCGGCAGAACAAGGCGGACGGCATCATTGGACTGACCTACAACCCGCTGGTAGTGGACGAGGACCTGCCCTTTGTAGGCATTGACCGCAGTTTCCGCCCCGACATCCCCTGCGTGTCCTCCGACAATTACAGCGGCGGGCGGATAGCGGCGGAGAAGCTGATAGAGCTGGGGTGCAGGCATCTGGCCTTTCTCCGCACCGGCTCCGCCAAGCCCGGCGAGGCAGACAAGCGGGGCGACGGCTTCGAGGCGGCCTGCCGCTCCCGGAACGTCCCGTATGAGACCCTGCGCCTCAACGACGGGGAAGACTGGGAGCTGTTCCGGGACTTCTTCCACTCTCATATAAAAGGGGACAGGCTGGAAATCGACGGCATTTTCTGCTCCACGGATCTGGTGGCATGGAGGATGAAGAACATTCTGGAGGAAATGGGCTTCCGGGTACCGGAGGACGTGCAGATCATCGGATTTGACGGCATCCGCCGCTTTGGCGGCGAATCCCTCTACTGCTCCACCATCGTCCAGCCCATACAGAAAATCGCGGAGACCGCCGTTGACCTGCTGTTGACAAAGGACCGGACGAACATTCCCGCCCTGGTGTGTCTTCCTGTCGCGTATACCCCCGGCGGAACTACAAAAGAATAGGAGGGCCCGCTATGGCCAGTGAGTATTTGAAGAAGAAGTATCAGGATGTGAAGCCCGATGTTAAGAGGGAGCTTACGCCGGCGGAAAAACGGAAGAACTGGTGGTATTACCACAAGTGGCACGTTGTAATCTGCGTGGGCCTGCTGGCAATTTTGGGCAGCATTGTGTGGAATGCCCTGCATCAGGTCAAGCCGGATTACCAGATTGCCTACGTGGGGACGAATGCGCTGCCGGACGATACCGCCGCCGCCGTGGAAGCCTGTTTCGCCGCTTTAGGGGAGGATCTGAACGGCGACGGGGAAGTCGTGGTGCAGATGGTGCAGTACGCGTCCTCCGATGAATCGGACCCGCAGACCGTCATGGCCGCCGAGGTGCGGCTGATGGCTGATCTGACATCGCATGAGAGTTATTTCTTCCTGTTGGAGGACCCGGAGCAGTTCCAGCGGAGCTACCGCACTCTGCGCCGGTTGGACGGCTCCCTTCCGGCAGACGGAGATGATTCCGCCGAAGGGACATATCTTGCCTGGGAGCAGTGTCCGGTGCTGGCGCGGATTGACCTGGGTGAATATACGTACGCACTGATGGGCGGAACAGCGTCGGGCAGCAGCAATGAGCTGTTATCTAATCTGTATATCGCCCGCCGGGGATTCTGGACAGAAGAAGACGCCCCATACCCGGAGGGGTGCAATGCGCTGTGGGAAAAAATCACGGAAGGAGCGCTCTCATGAAGAAATCTCTGTTTGTTTTGCTGCTGGCGGGCTGCGTTTGTCTGGCGGGCTGCGCGCAGACCCCAACCGCCGCAGCGGACGGCGCCGCCTGGAGCGATGATTGGATTACCGTAGGCGGCATTATAGGCGTGGATACGCCGGACGGGATCGATCATCAGGAGAACAATGACTCCTTGTCTATCAGGGGAATGTATTATGCCACCTGGTCTATAGGCGAGGCGGAGTCTTACACCAACGAGGACGGCGATGACGCGCAGCTATATGACGCACAGATTTATCTCCTGCTGGCCGGGTACGACGCGGCGAAGAAGGCGGAAGAGAGCGCGGCGGAGTGGCAGGCCATGGCCAATGACCGCTACGCGGTAGATCAATCTCTGTCCACAACCTGCAACAGTCAGGATTTTACCGTACTGACCTACGCTTTTGACTCCGAAGCTAACCCCTACGCCAAGGGCGCATCGGCTTTCGGGGTATACCGGAACTATGCAATCAGCGTGGAGTTGTCCTGCCGGGAGAACTTTACCGGCAACCCGCTGGAGATCCTCACGGATTTCCTGGAACACTGTCACTACAGCATTTGAGGAGGAGCCGGCTATGGGCATGTTTTATCGGGATGACCCGCATATCAATGAGAACGAGCGCCAGACCGGGTTTTACCGCTACCGCCAATTACTGAACACCCGCTTTGGCCGGTGGTGGATGGTCAATTTTCTGACTCTCATCGGCTTTATTCCTCTGGCAGCGGGGATCGTTTACGCCGTAGGGGCCAGCAGCGTCCTGGTCCTTCTGCCCTGCTCCATCCTGGGCGGTATGATCGCGGGCCCCTTTCTGGCAGGGATGTACGACGCGCTGTTCAGAGGCTTTCGGGATGACCCGATGCCCTGGAAGGACGCCTACGTTCGGTCCTGGAAACAGAACTGGAAGGGCAGCCTGGTCCCCGGCGCGCTGCTGGGCCTGATGCTGGGACTGTACGCCTTTATGGGCATGCTGTTCTGGTGGGCAGAGACTCCGCCATCTTCAGGAACGGTGGCGCTGTATCTGTGTTCCCTGCTGCTGGTGCTGGTGGTCAATTCCCTGTACTGGCCGCAGCTGATACTGTTCAACCAGCGGACAGGCATCAGGCTGCGCAACTGCATGCTGTTTTGTATCCAGTACTTCTGGCGGGTGATGGGCGCAGGATTATTGCAGCTGGCCTACTTGGCGCTGCTTGTCCTGTTTGCGCCGTGGTCCCTGCTCCTGCTGCTGGTAACGGGCATGTGGTATATCCTATTTCTCGCACAATTCCTGCTATATGAACAAATGGACAACGCCTTCCATATCGAGGAGCTGTATGACAGGGCGGAGCCATAAAAGCATAAGAATCGTGACCACCGGCAAAAGATGCGGCGGTCACGATTTTCTTCTTCTCCATGCGGGCAGCAGTGGACACAGGGACACTCAGATGGACAGGCATATTGTTCTCATAGTGCGACACTATTTGTTGAAGAACAGCTTGATAACATAACTGGCAGTATCTATGCACTCCCTTCAGAAAGTCTATCTCCTGCGCGCCGCTATGGTAGTCATTCCAATATCCGCCGCAGCGTAATCCTTTCCATTGCTTTCTGTGCCGCAGCGCCAGCGAGTACGTCCTCCCGTCGTCCGCAGGAAGGCCAATTTTCTCAAATACCATCCTGCACATGCTCTACGAACAGGCTAAAAATCCCCTCTCAAAGCCTCCGTCCCATATTCTCGGTTTTAGCGCTGCAAGAAAATACTCCGTATTAAAGAAATCGGTAATGCTGCAATGCCCGTTGTATGCCATCCCGATCTGGAGCAGGCGCAACATATTCCGCGATTTCTTTCAGCGGATCAAATCCATTTTCCATAGCAATCCCATGGGGTACAGCCGCAAGCATGTCCATATCGTTGTATCCATCACCAAAAGCGTAGGCATTTTCCGCATCTATACCAAAATATCGCAGGCACCAGCCAATCGCCACTGATTTTCCTGCCTTTTTACTGATAAGATTGCAGAGATAGGGGTGGGACCAGTTAGTGACATACTCCTCCAGCATCCCGGCAAAAAGCGGCTGTTCCTTCTCGGTGATGTACAGGCAGGCCTGATAAACCGGATCCGCGGCCTCGAAACCCGGCTTGACCAAAGGAATATCTCCCTGAAAATCCTGCCAGACTGTCCGCACACGATTATTTACCCCACTGATAACCAATCCTTGAAAATTATAGCCGCCATAGACGATATCCCGCTCTTTTGCCCGGTTAAAAAGCGCCTGCGTATCCAAATCCGGCAGGCGCCGCTCAAACACGAGCTTTCCCTGATGATAGATAATCTGCCCGTTCAGCAGACAGACGGTATCCGGCAGGCAAACAAATTCCGATTGGAACAACGGCAGGGATTCGTTCCCTCTTCCCGAAATCAGTACGACAACGTGTCCCTGCCGTTTCAGCGTCTCCAACGATTCCAGCGCGCTGGGTGGAATCCGCTTGCTCTGGTGGGAATACAGCGTGTTGTCAAAATCGAAAAAGAATATACTTTTAGCCATATCATTCTCTCCAAAAATGCAGGGGAATATATGCAATTATATTCCCCTGCATGGTATTCCACTTATTTTACCTGCGCAACGGCGTCAGCGATGGCGGAATCAATGTTCTGGCCGCCGATGATGACAGCCTTCCACATGCTGCCGGCCGCCGCGGCCAGAGAAGCCGTTACATCCGTCATGGCCTCGTAGGTCATGTAATCCGCCATGTCCATTGCCGCCCTGATCTCCAGCGCGGTGTAATAGGTTTTGCTTCCGTCGTTGGGCGTGTCCAAGAAGACCTTGTACTCCGCGTTGTTCTCCATGGTGCTGGTGATGGGTAGGTTGCCGGTGGCGATCAGCCACTCCGCGTTCTGGTCGTCGCGGCTGAGGAACTTGATGAGCAGCCACGCGGCTACCCGTTCCTCCTCGCTGGCGTTGGAGAAGATGCAGTAGTCCTCTCCTCTGGTAAAGACGACCTTATGGGAGGCGTCCTTCTGCGGCAGGGGCGCGATGCCGACCTCGAACAGCTCCTGGCCCTTCTCCGGATCAGGAATGGTGTACTGGGCGCCGGCAGCAGAACCAACATACATATAGCATTCTTTATTTGCAAAACCGTTGCTGGAGTAGTTGCCGCCATTGGAGCTGGGCAGATCGGAGGGCATGGTGAAATAGCCCGCGTCGTAGTTTTCCTTATAGAACCGGAGGGCTTCTCTGGACGCGTCGTTATCAATGGACACCGCGCCTTCATCATCAATATACGGACTGCCCCACTGCATGCTCAGCAGGTGGAAAGCCCCCTCGCCGTAGGCGACGTCATAGCTGAAGCCCGGCACGCCGGTGTCCTCCCTGATCTGCCTGCTGTAAGCGGCCACCTCATCCCAGGTGGCGGGAGCGTCCCAACCCTTGGAATCGAAGTAGGTCTTGTTGTAGAACAGGACCTCGGTTGTCTTTTTGTTGGTAGGGAAGCCATACATGGTGCCTTCACCGCCAAAGCTCTGGGCCTCGGCGATAAAGTTCTGCAGAAAGGCCGCCCGTTCCTCCGCGGTAAAGCCCACTTGGGCGTCCTCATAGTAAGGAGCCAGGTCGATGATGGCGCCGCTGTCTATATACTCTTTAAAATAAGTGGGATTGATGTTGGACAGCGTAGGGGTGGACTTGGAGACGATATTCTGAGTAAGCTTGTCCATCAGATCGGTAACGGGTCCCTGATTCTGGAAGTCCACATGGATGTTGGGGTACTCCTCCTGAAAGGCGTTCACAATGGCCTCCAGGTAGGGGAAATTGGCCGCGCCGGTGCCGGTCCAGAAGGAGATATTGACCTCCTCCTTGTCCACCAGCACCTTCGTGATAGCCGAAGAGGCGTCCTGGCTGTCAGCGCTGGGTTTTTCGCCGCCGCACCCGCTGACGATCAGGGAAAGGCACATGCACAGAGCAAGCATCATGGCAAAGGGTCGTTTCATTTTCTGTTCCTCCATTCCTTTTTTGCACAAAACTTGTTTGGGGACCGCTATCCCTTGATACCGCCCTTGGTCACGCCGGAGAGAATATACTTCCGGAACAGGACAAAGGCCAGGATCAACGGAATGGTGACCATGGTTGCTGCCGCCATCTGGAGCTCATAGGCAATCTCGCCGGAGCTCTGGGTGAAGGCATTTTTCAGGCCGTTGGAAATAAGCCGCAGGGCGTCATTTGTGGTTACCAGGTTGGGCCAGGCGAAGGTGTTCCAGATCCAGATAAGGGACAGGAGCATGGATGTGAAGATCGAGGACTTCACCTGGGGGATGACAACCTTGATTAAAAAGCGGAAATTGGTCAGGCCGTCTATCCTGGCGGCAATATACAGCTCGTTGGGAATCTGCTTCATGTTCTGCCGCATCAGGTAGATATGCGAGGCATTGATACAGTAGGGAAGAATCAGCGCCTGGTAGGTGTTCATCCAGCCCCAGTCGGCAATGGTTTTAAAGTTCGTGATAATCAGCATCTCCTGGGGAATCATCATGGTTGCCAGGGTGATGAAAAAGAGCACGTCCTTTCCCGGAAAATCCAGCCTTGCGTAAGCAAAGGCGGAGAGAATGCTGACGACGGTGCTGAAGAGGACAACTGCGGCGGCCACGATCACCGTATTCAGAAAATACCGCAGAAAGGGCGCCATCTGCAGCGCTTTCAGGTAATTGTCCAGGCGTATGCTGTGGGGATACAAAGTCGAGGGGATCATTGCCACCTCGGCACCGGATTTCAGTGAGGTGGCAACCATCCAGTAAAAGGGAACCAGCACCATAAAAAGGACCGCCAGCAGGAATATCCGGCCCCATACTTTTCCGGACTTATTCATCAGTAATGGACCCTCCGTTCTGTGAATTTCATCTGGAGTCCCGTCAGGAGCATGATGGCCGCCAGCAGGATAACCGCCGCGGCGGACGCCAGGGATACGGCCCCGGTGTCGATGTAGCTCCCCAGCTTGTCGATGATGTACCCCACCAGGGTGATCATCATCTTCGAGTTGTCTCCCGCGGGGCCAAAGTCGTTGCCGAAGAGGGCAACCACCGCCGTATATGCCTTGAACGCCGTGATGCTGGATGTGATATATACATACAATATGGTAGGAGAGAGCAGGGGCAGCGTGATCTTTCGGAGCACCCGCCACCGACTCGTTCCATCCAGCCGCGCCGCCTGGTAGTACTGCTGGTTGATACCCTTCAATCCGCCCAAAAACAGGATAACCTTCAGGGACAGCCCGTTCCACATGGAGTAGCAGAAGAGGATAAACAGGCATCGGAGGTAGGACTGCGTATACAGCGCCGGATCACCCGCAATCCCCTTGCCGGTGATCCAGGCCACCGGCTCGATCCCGAACCAGCCCAATACCATGTTGAGCAGGCCGTAGTTGTTATTGAAGATCAGCGCAAAGACGAAGCCTGCCGCGATGACGTTGGTCACCTGGGGGAGGTAGTACAGCGTGGCCAGCAGTTCCTGGAACCGTCTGGACGCGTTCAGCAGCAGCGCCACCCCCAGCGAGAGAAGCATGGAGCAGGGAACGCACACAAAGCCCATAAAGAGCGTATTTTTGCAGGCCCGCAGAAACACGGGGTCATGAAAAATCTCTTTGTAGTGCTCCGCGCTGAACCGCAGGAAATCTCCGGTCAGGAATTTATAGTCATATTTGAAGGATGTGATGATGGTATTCACCGCGGGATAGATAACAAATGCCGCCATAAGGATAAAGGCCGGCAGGAGATAAATATAGGCGGTGCAGGTATAGCTCAGCGGCCTCCCCGCTTTCTTTTTCTTTACCATTGCGCCAGCTTCCCCCCTGCCTCATCAAAGAGGATCGTCCCATTTGGCACGGCGCTGAGGAAAACCGTATCTCCCACGCCGGCAGGGTTACCGTAGTCCTGCACCAGCTTCACCTCGCCTCCGCCATCCAGCCGCGCCGTCACCGCCGTCGCGCCGCCCAGTCGGGATACCGAGAGAATCTCAGCCTTCATGCCGCCTGCCTGCCGTGAGAAACGGAAGCACTCGCTCCTGACGCCCACGCGGACAGGCTGGTCCTCCACGCCGCCCGGGACGCTTTGCCACACCTTTCCGTTGACCAGCAGGCTGCCGCCTTTCACCTCGCCATCGAAAATATTGATGGGCGGACTGCCCAGGAACTGCGCCACAAATTGGTTGGCCGGCGCGTCAAATACGCTCTGTGGCTCGCCCACCTGCTGCAGCACGCCATCCTTGATGACCACGATCTCATCGCAGATGGACAGCGCCTCCTCCTGGTCGTGGGTCACGAAGACAGTGGTGATGCCGGTCTTTCGCTGAATCTTCCGCAGCTCCTCCCGGGTCTGGAGGCGGAGCCGCGCATCCAGGTTGCTCAAAGGCTCGTCCAGCAGGAGGATTCTGGGTTTCTTCACCAGCGCCCTGGCGATGGCCACCCTCTGCTGCTGGCCGCCGGAAAGCTCGGACGGCTTGCGGTCCAGATAGTCCTGGATCTCCACCAGTTCCGCCGCTTCCCTGACCTGCAGGGCGACAAACTTTTTGTAGTTGAGTTTGGCGCCATTGGCCCGGTTATAATCCTCCATCTCCGCGGTAAACTGCTTTTTGATGTCTTTGGAGTTCACCAGGGGGAAAGCAATGTTGTCATAAACAGACAGGTGGGGATACAGCGCATAATTCTGAAACACCATGCCGACGCCCCGCTTCTCCGGGGGCAGCGCGGTGACGCACTCCTCTCCAAACCAGATGTTGCCTTCTGTCAGGTTATGGATGCCGGCGATCATGTAAAGGGACGTTGTTTTGCCGCAGCCGGACGGCCCCAGAAATCCCACCAGCTTTCCTGACGGAATAACGACATTCAGGTTATTTACCGCCGTTACGGTTCCGTGCTTGCTGTCAAATCGCTTTGACACGTTTTCAAATCGAACCTGCATATCAGTCAGCACCCCTTTTCCACGATAATGTTTTTAGGATACTCATCCCAGACGGTTTTCCGGCTCCTGAAATATTGCAGCATCAGCTCACGGACGTTTTTGTTGTGATAGGTCAGCGCTCCTCCGTCCGGGAAACGGAAACCGAAGGGGTTGGCAGCCAGATAGTCCTCAATGACCACGGAATACTCCTCATCCATCCGAAGGGGAGAGCCGTCCTCCTCCTGGATATTTAATACCCGGTGCAGGAAGGGCCGGGTCGGATCGATCGTCACGATCAGCCCGCCGACGGCAAGGGGCGACGCGCCATCCTCCTTCAGGGTCCGCATTCCGATATTGATATTTTCCCAGATCTGGGCGCCTGTCATCCGGGTGGTCACCAGGATGTTGGCAAAGGAATACGCCTTGTAAAAATCATACAGCGTCACCGGCCCTTTGCGGAATCCCGCGCCGCCAATGCGGCCGGCGTACGTCATGGCAACCTGGCAGCCGGCAGCCTGGCGCATCACGTCAACAGCCAGCTTGGACAGCGGCGTCCCGGTCAGAGGCAGGGAAAAATCCTCCATATTCCGGTTATGGATGTCCTCCTCCGCCGTAAAAACGATCTCCTGCATCTTAGGCTCTGCCGCCCGATAGTAGGATTCCGTCATGCCGCGCATCCGGGGATCTTCCGCATAGAGGGCGTGGGAACCGCTGATGTCGTATGTCAGCGGAACAACGCTTAAAAGGCCGCGCGTGTCATCGAAAGTGAGTTTCAAAACAGCAAAGCCCTGTCCCCTGCTGCCGCCCTGGACCACAGCCGTCCGGCCGCGGGTCAGCTGGAGGAACCGATGGAAATGGGCGGTAAATATTCCGTCAAGGGCGGGGACCTTTCCCAGCGTGCCCAGCGCCTCCTCCCCATCCAGCAGGCCGTCCCCCAGCTCCCGCAGGCCAAGATGGGTCAGGGCGATGATGGCGTCCAGCCTGCCTCTCCGCTTTTCCTCCTGAAGGAGGGCGGCGTATCGGGCCATAGCCTCCGCCGGGTCGGTCAGGGTATAGGCCGCCCAGCTGTCGGGATGATCCGGTCCCGGGAGCTGCTCCACGGTGCACAGGCCCACCAGGGCAATCCGGTACCCGTTTATGGAAATGATCTCATAGGGCCTGACAAACCCGGGAATTTTGCCGGTTTCCGCATGAATCAGATTGGCCGCCAGCAGAGGGATGTTTTCCCGTTGGGACCAGCCGCTCACCACGTCTACGGGAGAATCCAGATCATGGTTGCCCAGGACCGAAGCCCGGGTTCGGAGCAGCTTCATCATGTCCAGCACGGGCTTCCCATCGAAGAGGTCGGAAACCGGTTCACCAAAGCAGTTGTCTCCGCCAAAAACCACCGCCGTTTCCTCATGCCGCTCCACATATTCCCTGACAGCGGTCACAAACCGGGCGGCGCCCAAGTCGGTGTCGGTCTCCTGAAGGGACCCGTGAAAATCGTTGACGCACAGAAGCCGGACGCGGCCGCGTTCCCTCCCGGCGGACAGCCGGTAGGACGCGATTTTCCGGAAGGACGGCTTCCTCGCACCGGGAAGCACCTGCCACAATTGAAATTCCTGGACTTCCCAGGCCTTTCCGGCCAGCGGCGCGGCCATCCGCGCCAGCTCCGCCGCGTCAAAAGGCTGTGCCGTATAAGACAGGGTGATATGCGGAATAAAGCTGTCAGGACGCCGAAAGGGGATGTCCGACAACGCCTCTGAAATGACGGCCCTTAGCTTTGCCAAATGGTTTCCCTGGTCATCAACAGCCTGCCAAATGACATTTGTCTTTTCGTCTGGCCGGACAAAAGAGTTGATTTGCGCATAATGAATGCAAAAGGAGGGGTAACATACCTCGCTCAGCCGTTCCGCAATCTCGTTTACACAATCGGTTTCACCAATGTAGTGCAGGGTTATATGCAGATCATCCGGATGTTCGGCAGGATGTTCCGGCAGAGCGGATTCTGTAAATCCCACAAGCTTCTCCGCGGAAGGCTTCTCCAGTCCGATGGCCACAAATAATTCCATTTTCTACTCCTAATCTGTCCAATATTCCGCGACGACCTTATCCAATACGCTCTTCTGTCTGGCGGCAATCACGTTTGTCTTCGCGTCCAGGGGCAGCGCGTCGTTTTCCCAGGTACGAATCTCTCCCCCGGACTCCTCCAGAATAATTCTGGCCGCATTATGGTCCCACGGACAAGAGCATCCGGCGATAAATAAATCCGCTTCTCCCGCGGCCAATGCGCACAATTCCAGGGCGACAGAGCCCAGAGACCGAACCGCCCGCACATCCCTGGCCAACCGCCGCATACCGCTGCGAAGAGGGTGCGCGTCAATCAGCGTTGCCTGTATGATTGGCGTATACAGGAGCATCTCTTCCAACGCGGTACGTTTTCCGCATTCCAGCCGGTCGTTGTTGCAGAAGGCCCCCCGGCCCACCTGGGCATGATACATCCTGTTTTCCGCAACGTCGTACACAACACCAAAAGCCGGCTTTCCGTTGTGGTAACACCCAAGGGATATGGCGTAATTTTTTCGCTGATTAACAAAATTGGTGGTTCCGTCGATCGGGTCCACATACCATATCCAGTCCCCGCTGTCCGGATGTTTCATTTCCTCGCCGATAATGCCATCCGAAGGGAATGCGGTCAGAATCTCTCCCGAGAGATATGTTTCTATCTGTTTGTCATACTTTGACACAATGTCGGAATGTCCGTTTTTTTCTTCAAATTCAATTTGGGAAGTATTGTGTGGCGGGATAATTTTTCCTGCTTCGCGAACGATTTCAACCGCCAATCCATACCTGGAATACTCCATGAAATTCCTCCCAGTACACCAATAAAAGTCTTACCTTTCGCATCCATATGCAAAGGCCGATTCTGTGTTGCTGGTTGTATTATAAAGGCGGAATACAAATCTGTCAACAATTTTTAACTAAATTTTTACTTAATATCTGTTTTGTACAAAACGGAAAGAAAAAAACTCACAAAATGCACAAATCCCCGTCATTCAGGCAGAGGCGGCTGCGCATAGTCTGCCGCTTTGCCGGAATAACGGGGATGTTGTCAGTCTTTGATTAAAAGCTTGGGCGTAATCACGGTGGTAATGGTTTCGGTCCTGCCGTAGAGCTGCTCCAGCAGCATTTGGATTGCCTTTTTCCATAAGATATTGGGGTATACCTTTAAAATCGCGTATTGGCCCTCCGGGAGCTGTACCGACTGCACATCCTGATAGATGAGCAGCCGCACGTCTTTTCCGCTGTCAATTCCCGCCTCCTTCAACGCTTCCAGCACACCGGCCGCGATAATATCGGACCCGATAATGATTGCCTCCGGATTGTTTTTCTGTGCAATCATCTCCTGCATGATGTGATAACCGGCGGCCTTGCTGAAAGCCCCCACCTGAATCTGGGAGGGCCGGTACTTACCCAGTCTTTTGATCAGAGCGGTGGCATTTTCCTCTCTCCGCAGGCCGATCATATATCCGTTGCCCTGGTAAAAACCTCCGATATACCCGATGCTGTCCGCGTCCGCAATGTAGGGCAGCGCCCGTTCCCATGCGCGGTCCAGGTCCACCTGGATACAATCGTTATCCGTACTTCTCGTGCTGCCATTTATAAAAGTAATGTATCGGGTGGACTGCAGCAGTACAGATACTTCGTTGTCCGTCAGCTCGCCAAAGGCAAGAATCCCATCAACGTCCGCCAATTCCCCCTGTCTCATACGGATATACTCTATTTTTTGTCCCGGTGCGGCCGACTCAGAGAAGAACTTCAAAGCGTTCAAATTCTCATCCTGTTCAGGATTTACAATAACCTTCCAATCTGCAACGCCGATTTTCAGTGTGCTTTCCAACTGCTTCCTTCGACGGGGAGGCATATATCCCAATTCATACGCAGTTTCAAAAATCACCCGCTTTGTTTCTTCACTAACCGCAAGGGTTTCATCATTATTTAAAACACGGGAAATCGTTGTTGCGGAAACACCGGTTCTTTTTGAAATATCCTTCAATGTTGCCATATATATCACCTTTTCTACATCTTTTTGAAATTTTTGCCTGTGATATGCAATTTGGCATAATTATTCTATAGGTAGCGGGGGAAACTCTAACTAAATGCCCACTAGGCTGTCCTGAATGCTGGTACAACAGGGATAATGGGGGCAAGGGGGGTAGGAACGGAACAGCAAATCTGTACAGATATCAAACATGGATGCCGGGAAAGAAAACAAATCGGGAAAATTTCTGGAATAGCGGAGGAAATCATTCTGGGAGAGGGGTGGATTTCTATCACTGCCCCGTTCTGCCTCAGCGGTAATCGTGAACGTCACAAATGGCGGTCGAGAAGATGCTGCGAATGTACCTACTTCAGATTTAATTAAGAGCCTATCCGCAAATAGTCCGCACACGGCTTGCTTGCATCTTTTCCGCCAAACTTCGTTGCTTTTCCTTGCCGGACGACAAGCCCGCCTGCGGAAAAGCGCCTCGCCTGGCGGAAAATCTGACGGCGCAATCTGCGCACGTCCTATTTACGGATAGGCTCTTAATCTGTCTGACCCTACAGCGTACAGCGGGAGATATATTGATATGAAAAAAGGCTGCATAACATTACTTTATTATATAGCAGGCAATGGTTTCCAATATGACTTCAGTATACCACATCCGTATCAAGATGAAAAGAAATTTCTCCAATAGTTCAAAAATTGCACCGCTGTAAGCAAATATCACGCAGGAGTCCCGCCCCACGAGGGACGAAAACGGATTGGTGTAGGGACGTGGTATAACGGGGAGGACGGTACAAGGCCGGTTTTTCTTTGCCGCAAAAAGCGCGCTAAACAAATTGGCAATATGCTCTCCTTTTGAACCACAAATTGTCCCGCCCAGACAGAGCAGAAGGACGCATAGTAAAGTGAAGCATTAGGAGAGCACACCGTAACAACGTATGAGGAGGTCCAATGATAGAAGTTGTCTATCGGTGTTGTTGTGGGATTAACGTGCACAAATCTCTTATTGTGGCATGCTTACGAACAGACGGTAGCGGGAGTTGCGGGAGTTTGGCACAATGACCCGCGAAATCAAGGAGCTGGCCCACTGGCTGACAGAGGCGGGCTGCGAGATGGCCGCTATGGAGAGCACAGGGCTGTATTGGAAGCCGCTGTACAACCTGTTCGAGCCGATGGGTCTGGATGCCATGATCGTCAACACGGCCCATATGAAAGCAGTGCCCAGGCGCAAGACTGACGTAAAAGATGCGGAATGGATTGCGGACCTGCTCCAGCATGGACTTTTGCGGGCCAGCTTTGTCCCCAGCCGGGAACAGAGGGAGCTGCGGGAACTGACCCGTTACCGTAAAAGCGGGCGGTACTCCCCTATCTGGCCGAATGGCAAAAAGCATGCCAGAAACGCCTACGCCCACAGCGAGGCAGAGTGCGAAACGCTGCTGGCGGAAATGATTCTTGAGATGAAAGCAGAGATTTCTGCCGAGAAGGAGCGGATAAAAACTGCGCCCAAAGCAAGTAAAAAAACACGCCGTCCATCGGAAGAGAAATTACTCCGGTGGACAGTTTTTCTCTGTCTGCGGCTGGTACGGGACATCGGAGAGGCGGTGGACTTCGGCGTCACCTACGATGCCGCTACCAACACCGTCACCATCAGTCCTGGCAAGCCCTACGAAACGGAGGCGACCACGCCTGCAATCCTATTGAGCAGATTTGGAAAGAAATCAGGAAATTGGGATTCAAAAATGAGGTGTTTGCCTCGTTGGATAAGGTTATTCTGCGTCTCTGTGACTCTATTTGCTCCCTCTCTTGTAACCTTATCGCCCATATTACGGGTAGACCTTGGATTTTAAACAGTTTAATTAGTGATTAGTATAACGCCCCCTTCTGCCCGTGATATTAGCACAATAAATATCCCCCGGCAAAGCCGGGGGTATTTCATATGCGGGCGAAGCCCTATGATACTAGCGAGCGCGTCCCGCCGCGCAAGTACGATCTGCCAGCCGCGAGAGATTTGTTATCTGCTACCCGTAAACGGGTTTATTAGAAGTTCCCCATCGTCAGCTGTTCTCCGGCCTTGTCCTCATCTAACTGGTGCCGGATATATTCCTCCATAAAGCTTCCTGATACCGGCAAATGGGCGGGCGGTCAGATCTCATACCACAGGATCTCATTGGCCGCCATATCCAGGCGGAAGCTTCCGCCATCGGTATAGACGGTGGTGGACTGGGGCTCGTAAGTATTGTTCACGACACAGAATTTACCGCTCTGGAGGAAGGCGTGGACCTCTACGTTGAAATTGGAGGAGAACCACTTGTGCAGCTCCGCCTCTCCGCGGGCGCTCCAGAGAATAGCGCGGTAAAGCAGGCGGCTGTTCTCAAAGGTATAGGGCAGGCCGGAAAGATAAACCGCCCGGCCCTCGCCGAACCGGTTGACCGCCAGCTGCACTTCCTTCTCCCGCTGGACCAGGATTTCTGTGCCGGGGAGGGCATACATGCTCTTTTTCCCCTCACCGAAATCCACCGGTCCGGTGCAGTCCGCCAGCAGGAAGTGGTCCGGATGCTCCTCCCAGTTGTACTTGTCATAGCCCAGGGTGAAGCCCGTCTCCTTCTCCACGCCCAGCACAGAGGCCAGCTGCAAATACCGTCCCTGATACTGGTGCCCGGAAGGCTCGCCTACGCCGATGAAGCCGCCGCCGTTCCAGACAAACCGCTTTACCATCGCCGTGACCTCCGGGTCCTCCCAGACCGCGCCGCCGGTATGGGCCGTGTCGCCGTCGCCCACGTTGATGAGCACATCCACACCGTCCAGCACATGTGGATCGGCTTTGAGATCGTCAAAGCTGATGAACTTCACGTCAAAGGGCGCGCCGGACAGGGCCTCAATCACCCCGGCGTAGGAATAATTCTGCTTCTGGTAGAGCGCGTGGTGGACCATGTGGCACCCCCAGGAGCGGGCTCTGCCCCAGCTGTTGAGCACCGCTACGGTCTTTACGCAATAGGGCGTGCCGCCGTCAATGTTGGCGTACAGCTCCCGGAACTCCTTGCAGACGCTCTCCACGTAGTCGATGAACTCCGGGAACCGGCAGGCCAGCTTCAGGTAGCCGCCATAGCCGATGCGGTCAATGGGCTTGCGGAGGATGGCCCGGCGGGCGGTGACCCAGTTCTCCTTGGCCTCCCGGACGGGGTCGCCTCCCTCGTGGAAGGTGTCGGGGAAGAAGTAGGGCAGGAACCGTCCCTCGGTGTACTTCACGCCGGGGATATCCGAAATGAGCCGCAGAGTGGACCCGTTGCCCACGCTGCCCACCACCGCGTCCAGGCCGATGGAGGCAAATTCCGGCATGTAGGGCTCGGTGCCGATGAAATGGTCACCCAGGAACATCATCGCTTCCTTGCCCAGCTCGTGGGTGATGTCCACCATCTCTTTGGCCAGCTTCGCCACTTCCCGGCGCTGGAAGGCCATAAAGTCCTTGAATTCCTTGCTGGGCACCCGGTACTGGTTGTTGTAATATCCCTGGTCAATGATGAACTCAGGCCGGAATTTGCAGCCAGCCTCTTTCTCAAACTGCTCCAGGATATACGGGGACACGGAGGCGGAATAGCCGTACCAATCCACGTACTTCTCCCGCTTCAGTTCGTCAAATACCAGCGTGAACTGATGGAAAAAGGTGGTATACCGGATCACGTCTACATAGGGGTGGTCCGCGATGAATTTCCGCAGCCGCTCCATGGTGAACTTGTGGGTTTTGGGCTGGCGGACGTCGAAAGTGATCTGGTGCTCGAAGTCCTTCCAGTCGTTGGTGACGGCGTTGTACATATGGACCGGGTCCCAGATGAGATAGGCCAGGAAGCTGACGGTATAGTCGTGAAACGCCGCCGGCGTGTCAATGACCACACAGCCGGAGTCCGCATCATACCGCCAGTCCTCCGGGAGCAGCGGCTCCCCGGCGGTGCGGTCCATGACCTCCCACCAGCGCTTGATGTCGTCCCGGGTGTTGACCTCCAGCAGTTCGCCGCTGATCCCCTGCATCAGAGGAATGGACAGCGCCCCGCCGGAAGCGGTGTGAAACCCCGTCATAATATAGCACTGCTGCACCTCGTCGGGATTGGCCTTGGCCCAGGCGTTGTCCTTGCGGGTGGTGTAGTAGGTGGAGTAGACTTTCGCGTCTACGCTTTTCAGCTCTTCGGGATAGTCGGTGCCGTCGCAGTCCCGGATGGCGTCCGCGCCCCAGCGCTTTACCAGCTCCAGGGTCTCAGGCACCACGTCCACATCCGTGGGGATGGTGACGCGTCCAGATTGTTGTTTCTCCATAGCGTTTCCCTCTCAGCGTTTTTTCTGGTCCTCGAAAGGCTTGTTGTACAGAGCCAGCGTTGCCAGCAGCAGGACGACGCCTGCCAGCATCAGTCCCAGGCCGCCCAGCTGTCCGGTCTGCTTCCATCCGTAAATCAGCAGGAAAATGCCCAGAACAAAGGTTACCAGCATCAGGACCATGCGCAGGGCGGTGTGTTCTTTCCAGAAATTCATAATGTCACCTTAACCTTTCAGTCCGCCCACGGTCATGCCCTGGGTCAGCTTCTTCTGCACGCAGATGTAGAGGATCAGCGTGGGCAGCATCACCAGCACCAGGCCGGCGTACAGGATGCCGTACTCGGCGGAGGACTGCTGGGCCTGCATCAGGTTGAGAAGGCCCACCGGAAGCGTCCTCTGCCCCGTGGCGCTGCTCATAAGGGTCATGGAGATGATATACTCATTCCAGAAGGAGAGGAAGTTGAAGAGGATAATGGTGATAATGGAGGGCTGGGCCATGGGGAAGATGATCCGCACCATGGTGGCCCCGTAGCCCGCGCCGTCGATGTAGGCCGCCTCCTCAAAGTCGTGGGGCAGGGTGGCGAAATAGCCGGAGAGGAGGTAGATGGTGAAGGGCAGCGCCGTGGAGGCGTAAACCACCGCCAGGACAAAGATGTTGTTGAGCAGGAAGCCGCTGCCAATGAGGTTTTTCAGCGCCGCGTCTCCGTCCTTCAGCATCAGGAAGATGGGGACCACGATATAGTTGACGTTGATAAATAGCCCCGCCATGAAGCAGGTATTGAGCAGCTTCCTTCCCGTGAATTCAAACCGGGACAGGCAGTAGGCCGCCGGGAGGGCGATCACCAGCAGCAGCGCCAGACTCAGCGCCGTGACGATGACGGAGTTGAGCATGTAGCTGCCCATGCTGGCGGCGTTCCAGGCGTCCACAAAGTTCTGCCAGTAGAACCCGGCGGGCAGCGTCCATGGGTTGCCGTAGAACTCGCTGTTCTGCTTGATGGAAGCCAGGAACACCCAGGCCACGGGCACGATAATGAGGATTGCCAGGGTGATCAGGACCACGTAGATAAACGCCTTAAAAATGGGCTCGGCGGAGCCGCGTTTCGCTTTTTCGTTCATGTCCGCTCCTCCTTACATTTCCAGGATGTCCCGCTTGGTGACCTTGTTCACCATAGCCGAGAGCAGGAAGGAGAACAGGAAGATCACCACGCCCGCCGCCATGGCGTAGCCGTAGAGTCCCGCGTCCTTCTGGTTATACATGAAGCTCAGGCCCACGTCGGCCATGCCCTTGGCCACCATGGCCTTGACAAAGAGGAAGGCCATATTGATGGTGGAAATAATGAAGAAGGTCAGGGTAGTGCGGATGTTGGTCCAGATCAGAGGCAGGGTGATCTGGAAGAACTGGGCCATCCGCCCCGCGCCGTCCAGGCTGGCGGACTCATAGAGGTCCACAGGCACCGCCGACATGGAGGCCATATACATGACCATGTAATAGCCGATGGCCTGCCAGACCATGGCGATGATGATGGAGGGAATGACCATCTGCTGATCCTTCCACAAAATCATGATATCCCGCCCCGAAATAAAGGAGAGGATGGAGTTGAGCATGCCGTTCTCCGGCTTGTAGATGGCGGAGAAAATACCGGCGATAACTACTACGGAGAGGATGTTGGGGATGTAGAAGATGACGCGGAAGAAATTTTGTCCCTTGATCTTCTCCCTGGTAAGGATGGCGGCAAAGAGGATGGCGAAGAAGAAGGTGATCAGCGTCACGGTGACGATCAGCAGAATGGTATTCTGCATGGCGGAGATGAACTTTGCGTCCTTGAACAGGACTTTAAAGTTGTTCAGACCCACGAAGGTCTCCGTGGGTGAGTAAGCTCCCCGCTCAAAAAGGGACATACGGAAGACGTTCAGGGTGGGCAGGACCATGAAGATGAAAAACAGAATGGTTGCCGGGGCTACGCACAGGACGATGAACCGGCTGCGGTCTTTGCTGCGGCGCATGAGATCTCTCCCTTCCTTTTGAATACAGCGGAGGCGGTGAGTAGGTCATACTCACCGCCTCCTACCTTAAGGCCTATGAAATTTTTATGTGGACATTACTCCATGATGTTCTCACGCATCTGGTCGCTGGCGGTCTTGACGTCGGCGATCCACTGATCCTTGGTAAGGGAACCGTTTACCAGACCGTTGACGGGATCCAGGAACACTTCGCGGACGGTGCCCAGGCCGGCCACGGCCTCATAGGCGGCAAAGTTGCCCATGGCGGCGTCAGCGCCGTTGTCATAGATGGAGTAGAACATCTTGTTGTCGCCGTCCAGATTGTCGGTCAGACCGGGAACGGGCTGGATGGCGCCGCCCTTGGCGAAGATGGCACAGGCCTCATCGCTGTACAGGAAGGCCACGAACTGCTTGGCAGCGTCCAGATGGGGAGCCTCGGCGGGAATCCACGCCTGCTCCAGCCAGCAGTAGCTGGCGCCGCTGCCGCCGGACTTGGCGGCGGGCAGGGCGGTCATGCCCCAGGCAAAGCCGTCAGCACGGGGAGCGTCCTCCATCTCGCCCACGATCCAGGTGCCGTTGGGCATGAACAGAGCCTTGTTGTCCAGGACCAGCTGCTGGTTCTGGGTGAAGTCCTGATCGTTGGCCTGGGCGGGGGTGACGGGGTTGGTGTAGGAGGCCAGCTTGGCGATGATCTCGAAGCACTCCTGGGCCTCGGGGGTATCCCAGACGCCTTCGCCATAGACCAGGGCGTTGTTGTAGAACTCGGGGCCGCCCACGGAGTACATCAGAGCGTACAGGAACGCGTCAAAGTAACCGGTGGTGGGATAAGTAAAGAGATACATATCCTCGGGGAGGCTGTCAGCCAGGGCCCACATCTCGTCCCAGGTGGTGGGAACGGTCCAGCCGTTCTGCTCAAAGAGGCCGGCGTTGTAGAACAGGCCGCAGGGGGAGTAGAACATGGGGGCCAGGTAGGTATGGCCATCGTTGTAGGGGTTGGTAACGGAGGTATCGGTGAAACCGCCGACGATCTTGTCGGAAACCTTCACGCTCTCGCCGGGGACGGTCATAGACAGCACGTCGGTGATGTCAGCGATGTTGCGGTCCTTGATGAACTGCTCGGTGAGGCCCTTCTCACGGCCGGTGGCCAGATGGATGACATCGGGGAAGTCGCCGCCCTGCATGGAGGGCCCGATCACGTCTTCCAGCATCTTGTCGCAGATCAGCTCCACCTTGATGCCGGTGGCGGCGGTGAAAGCGTCGCAGACTTCCTGCCACATGCCGGGATAGGCTTCCTCATAGCCGGAGGCCAGGGCGGCCACCTGGATGGTCACGTCTTCGGCGGCAGGCTCAGCGGGAGTATTGGTGTTAGTATTGGTGTTGTTGTCGGGGGTCTGGTTATCGGTCTGCTGGGGCTGGTCGCCGCCGGTGGGCTGATTGCTGTTCCCGCCGCCGCAGCCGGCCAGCAGGGACAGGACCATGACGGACGCCAGGATCATGCTGAGAAACTTTTTCATTCCAATTCCTCCAATTTGTATTTTATAACGTTCCTGTGGGAAGCAAAGCTGCTCCCGCGCTATACTTATGATTATACATGGCCGGCCTGCATAATCAATTCTTTTGTTGCGCTCTTTTTTAGAGATATTGCTTTTCTACATTTTGCGCAAACTGCCCGCCGCGTCCTGCCGCATTTTCGTCAAAACGTCAATTCCCATTTCGCCCCCGGACTGCTTCCCCCATATATTTGCCATCAGATGCCGCCGATTTTTGAACATTTTTTCCATATTGCATAACAAAAAAACAGGCGCTATAATAAGAGATGCGGCAGGGAATACCTCCATTTTATAATCTTGCGGCAGAGGGAGCAAACATGAGTACACAACAATATATAATAGGGAAACCCGCGGCGCCGGAGCGCGAAGACGGCGAGAGGGTCCTGCTGCGGTACATCACGCGGACGCACTACAGCGAGGAGTGGAATTCCACCCTTCACACCCACGCCTGCGCAGAGCTGTTTTTTATCACCGGAGGCCATGGCGCATTCCAGGTCTGGCAGGACCGTTTCCCCGTGGCGATCAACGACCTGGTTGTGATCAATGCCGGCATCCCCCACACGGAGACCAGCCAGCAGGGCAGCCCTATGGAATATGTGGTGCTGGGGGTGGACGGACTGGGGACTATGACGGACATCAGCGGCTTCGCTCTGCTGCATCTGGCGGCGGAGCAGGAAGCCGTGTCATCCTGCCTGCGGATGATGGTGCAGGAGATCCGGGTGCAGCAGCCCGGCTGCGATGAAATCTGTCAAAGCCTGCTGGACGTCATACTGCTGCGCCTGCGGCGGCGGGAGGATTTCTCAATGAGCCATTCCCCGGCAGGTCCCCGCAGCAGCCGGAACTGCGACCAGGTGCGGCGGTACATCGACAACCATTTCAAGGAAAATCTCACCCTGGACCAGCTGGCGCAGATGGTTCATGTCAGCAAGTACCATCTCGCCCACACCTTCCACGAGGAATTCCACATCTCCCCCATCAGCTATCTGATCGCCCGCCGGATCCAGGAGAGCCGCTTTTTGCTGCGGGAGACGGACCACAGCATATCCCAGATCGCGCAGATCCTCGGGTTTTCATCTCTCAGCTATTTCTCCCAGAGTTTCCGGCGTCTGGAGGGGATCAGCCCCATAGAATTCCGCAGACGCTACCACAGGAAGAACGGCGAGTCCGGATCATGATATTGCCCGCCCCGCAGGAAGCGCGTCCATTGTCCCGGACCTCCGCGGCGGTTATAAGCGCTGCTGACCTGACTGATTCGGAAGTCCCTTTTACCCCTGGTGCTGATGGATATGCGTACTGGCAATTTCACTAATCTTTAGTTGAAATTAAAAACCGGCAGTGATATGACCGGTGAGACAGATTGAAATTTGGAGGTGCAGGCATGAGAGATCGCAGTATGGCGTTAGTAGTTCGTAATAATAAAATATTGTCGGTTCAAACGCGCAGATCAGGTAGATCTGTCAATGAGCTGCCGGGCGGCGGCATTGAGCCGGGCGAAACATCGGAAGAAGCGGCACTCAGAGAATTGAAAGAGGAATGCGGCTTAATTGGCACTATAAGCAGGCAGCTAAATATCCTGCATAGGAAAGATGGCGGCACAGAATACGTTTATCTTGTTGATGTATCAAGTGAACAGCGGGAAATGATCAGATTTGACCCTGAAATTCAGGAAGGTGCAGAACAAGCTATCAAAAATGTTCGTTGGTTATCCTTGGATGAATTTACAGAGCGTGAAAGAGCTTATCTTTGGTCATACGGTTTGCTTGATGTTGAAGACTTTCACGATGAGGTATCACGCTGGGATGACGCAATAAGCTATCCGGCTTGCAAATAAATTCCGGTTTATTGAGCAACTTGACGAATAGGGAAAATTATCAGGCGTTTATCAACACGAAGGGTAAAAGGTAGATTCGGAAAGTCCGGTTGCGGTCCGCCGAAAATTGTGGTACACTGATTTACAGCGCACCCTTTCCCTCCGCAGAGGGCGGCGGGAGAGGAGAAATGAGGAATCCACTATGAAAATGTTATTCAAACAGCGGCTTTTTTCCTGGTTCGACAGTTACGATATTTACGATGAAGCCGGCGGCGTCCTCTTTACCGTTGAGGGCAAGTTCAGCTGGGGCCACTGCCTGCACATCCTGGACGCCCACGGACAGCATATCGGCACGGTCCAGGAGCGGGTGCTGACCTTCCTGCCGCAGTTCGAGCTGTCCGCATACGGGGAGTATCTGGGCTGCCTCAAAAAGGAATTCACCCTCTTCACGCCCCGCTTCGTGTTTGATTGCAGCGACTGGGAGATCGAGGGCAGCTGGACGGAGTGGGACTACTCCATCACCAGTCCCAGTCAGGGGCTGGTGGCTTCCATCAGCAAGGAATTGTTCAACTGGACGGACACCTATGTTATCGACGTCCACGATCCCGGCAACGCGTTGTGCGCGCTGATGGTCGTGCTGGCCATCGACGCGGAGAAGTGCAGGAGGTCCTAGGCGGACGGCCTATGCGCTCCGTGCTGCGGCGGCCCGCCCCAGATTCCGCCCGGTAACGGCCCGCGCTTCTCATGGAAAAATTGTGCTGATTTGGAAAGGAGTGACCGCCCATGGACCATCCCCTGGCGGACCGCATCCGGCCCCGGAATCTGGACGAGGTGGTGGGGCAGAAGCACCTGCTGGGTCCTGACGCTCTGCTGCGCCGGTTTATTGAAAAGGGCACTGACGCCAATATGGTCTTTTACGGTCCCTCCGGCACCGGTAAGACCACCATCGCCAATATCATCGCCAGACGCACCCACCGCACCCTGTATAAGCTCAACGCCACCACCGCCTCCCTCCAGGACGTGAAGGGCATCATCGGGGATGTGGGGACGCTGATGGCCCCCGGCGGAGTGCTGCTGTATCTGGACGAGATCCAGTACTTCAATAAAAAGCAGCAGCAGTCGCTGCTGGAATTTATGGAGAACGGGTCCATTACCCTGATCGCGTCCACTACGGAAAATCCTTACTTTTACGTTTACGCCGCCCTGCTCAGCCGGAGCACCGTGTTTGAGTTCAAGCCGGTTACCGCCGCCGACGTGCGGCCCGCCGTGGACCGGGCGCTGGCGCTGGTAAAAGCGGAGAGTCCTCTGCCTCTCAGCTGGGAGGACGGCGTGCCGGACTATATCGCCCACGCCTGCGGCGGGGACGTGCGGAAGGCCATGAACGCGGTGGAGCTGCTGTACGAGGCGGCCCCGGCGGAGGGCGGCCGGCTGGTGCTGACCGTGGCCGACGCCGAGCAGGTATCCCAGCGCAGCGCCATGCGCTACGACAGGGGCGGCGACGCCATGTACGATCTGGCGTCGGCACTGATGAAATCCCTGCGGGGCAGCGACCCGGACGCGGCGCTGCACTATCTGGCCCGGTTTCTGGAGGCCGGGGACCTCATCACCCCCTGCCGGAGGCTGCTCTGCTCCGCCAGCGAGGATATCGGCATGGCGTATCCCCAGGCCATTTCCATCGTAAAGGCCTGCGTGGACACGGCCATGCAGCTGGGCCTGCCGGAGGCGCAGCTGCCCCTGGCGCAGGCGGCGGTGCTGCTGGCTACCGCGCCGAAGTCCAATTCCGTGGTCAGCGCCATCGGCGCGGCCTGGGCGGACGTGAAAAAAGGACGGACCGGGTCCGTCCCAAGGGAATTGCAGAACGTCCACGCCGACACAACGGGCCAGGAGCGGGAACAGGGCTATCTCTATCCCCATGAGTTCCCGGGACACTGGGTGCAGCAGCAGTATCTGCCGGATGAGCTGGCGGGAATTTCCTATTATCAATATGGAGATAATAAAACCGAACAGGCGGCAAAGGCGTACTGGGAGAAAATCAAAGGAAAACCGCTGTGAGGAGACCGGCTCGGGGCGCCGCCCAAGCGGTCAGAATCCGGGCCGGAACACCGTCTCAACCACCGGCTTTCCGCAGCCCGGCGGGGAGTAGACCCAGCGGTTCAGCCGCCCGTCCGTGATCTGATAGCGCAGCGGGACCGGCTCGGTCCGGGGCGCCAGCTTCTCCACGATTTGCAGCTTGATCTTCATCCACTCGGGCCGGATGCTCTTGATGTATACGGACACGCCGTCCCCCGGCGACAGCCCCTCCCGTGTCTCCGCCAGGCCGGACAGGTTGGGAGCCAGCTCAACGAAAACGCCATAGGGCTTGATCCCCCGGACGATGCCGGGGACGGCCTCGCCGGGCGCGAAGCGGGCCGCGTTTTCCATCCAGGTGCCCAGCAGCTCCTTATGGGTGAGATAGAAGCGGCAGGCCGCAGAATCAACATCTGTGACGGCAGCTAAAATGTCCTGCCCCACCCGGAAGCGGTCCGAGGGGTGGGAGACCCGGGAAACGGAGATATTTTCCAGCGGGATCAGCGAGGTTACCCCGCAGCCCAGGTCCACAAACGCGCCGAAACTCTCCAGATGGGTCACCCTGGCCGGGAGGACCGTGCCGGGCGCGCTGTGTTCCAGCAGCCAGGCAACGGCCTGCTCCTGGGCCCCGCGGCGGGAGAGGGTGAGGCGCGGCCTGCCGCCGCCGTCCAGCTGGATGCCGGTAACGGTGAAGCAGGTGGGTTTCCCCACCCGGGAGAGGACCGCAATGTCCCGCTCCGCGCCGCTGATGGCCGGGTGGATGGCGTCCGGACGGGGGATGGTTCCCTCGTAGCCGCCGAAGCGGACCGTCAGGTCCCGCCGGGCGTCGCAGCGGATGGCAATGCCCTCCAGCACCGTCTGGTCCTCCATGGCCTGCCGGAGGACGCTGAGGGGCTGATTTTCCGGAAACAGAGGGCCTGCGCCCTCCGGTAGGTATTCGTTTCTGCGCATGTGATACACCGTCCTTGTTTTTCTGATAGGATAGTGTATGCGGCAGGGTGCTTGACCGTTGAGGATATGAGGTGATTTCTTGTTGGATTTGAAATTGAGCGACCGTGTGGAGCTGAAAAAGCAGCATCCCTGCGGCGGGAAAACATGGGTAGTCCTGCGGCTGGGTATGGACATCAAGCTGCGGTGCGAAACATGCGGACACGAGCTGATGCTCCCAAGGAGCAAGGCCGAAAAAGCCATCAAAAAGATTTTAAGCGAGGAGGCGTAAAGCGGGCATGAGTCAGAAGTGGGTCAAACTTATTTCCAGAGCGGTGATCATTGTCCTTGTGCTGTCGATGCTGGCAGGGTTGATTATACCAATGCTGGGAGGATGATACATACGCGCCGTCTGCCGAGGAAGTCCAGCAAAAGCTGGGCTTCTTCGTATATATGCTGTCAGCTATACAGGAAAAGCCGGAAGCGGTTTACAAATCATTCAGAAAATGCTATACTATGCTGTATCAAATCCGGCGCACCGCGGGCCGCGGGATGAAAACCTCCGCGCATCCGCGCGAAACAGGAAACGGGGTGTCACAAATGAGCAAAGAGAAGGTATACCGGCTGCTGCATGAGTGCCCGGACGGATATGTCTCCGGCCAGGAGCTCAGCCGCCGCCTGGGCGTCAGCAGGGCCGCCGTCTGGAAGGCCATCGACAGCCTGCGCCGGGACGGCTACGGCATCGACGCCCGCACAGGCCTGGGCTACCGCCTGACCTCCGTGCCGGACGCCCTGTCAGAGCGGGAGATCCAGCGCTGCCTTTCCGCCGGGACCGTCTGCTCCTCCCTGCGGTGCTTCGAGGAGATCGACTCCACCAACTCCTACCTCAAACGGGAAGCCCTTTCCGGCGCGCCCCACGGCACGGTCGCGGCGGCCAACTGCCAGAGCGCCGGACGGGGCCGCATGACCCGCTCCTTCCAGTCCCCTCCCGGCAAGGGAGTCTACCTCTCCGTCCTGCTGCGGCCCCGGCTGTCTCCCAACGACCTGATGGGCGTGACGGGCATGACCGCCGTCGCCGTCTGCAGCGCCGTAGAACGGGTCTCCGGCATCCGGCCCGGGATCAAGTGGACCAACGACCTGGTGCTGAACGGAAAAAAGATCTGCGGCATCCTTACGGAAATGGCTATTGAAAGCGAGACGGGTATGACCCAGTCCCTGGTCATCGGCGCAGGGGTCAACGTCAGCCACACCCCGGAGGATTTCGGCCCGGAGGTATCGAAAATGGCGACCTCCCTGGCTCAGGAGGGCTGTCCGGTCTCCCGCGCCGCCCTGGCGGCGGCCATGATCGAGGAGCTGTACCGGCTCTCCGGCGCCCTTGGCGGCGATATCAGCGCCTGGGTGGACGCCTACCGCCGGGACTGCGTGAATCTCGGGAAAACAGTGCAGCTTCTGTGGACGGACCACCGGACTGAGGCGGTGGCCGAGGACATAGACGATCAATTCGGCCTTATCGTCCGCCTGCCCGACGGCAGCAAAACCACCGTGCGCACCGGCGAGGTGTCCGTCCGGGGATTATATGGGTATGTGGAGTAGAGAGACATGAGAAAGAAACCCAAAAACATTTATCACGCCTACCGGGGCAAGTCCCGGAAGAAAACCGTTCTCTGGGTACTGGCAGCGGCGGCGGGCCTTGTACTGATATTTTTATTGGCGGCCTTCCTCCTGTTCCGGCAGGAGCTGGCCATCACGGGGACCATCCGGCCCCTCGGCGACGGCTCCCCCGCCTGGTTCATGGAGGTGAAGGGAGATTACCATTTCGAGGAATTTCTGTCCCAGGGCGGCGCTTCCTCCGATATGGAGGTCAGCGTTTTTCTGTCCAGAAAGATTTCCAAGGGATTTTACACCGCCCCGGTGGGAGACTACCGGGAGGGATGCAGCGTTTTGAGCGCTCAGAGCGCGGACGGGTCCCACATTTGGGGCCGGAACTACGACTGGACGGATTCCGTGCCTATCATCGTGCGGCATATTCCAAAGGATGGCTATACCTCCCTGTCCACCTGCGACTTCCGGAATATCACCGGAAGCGGGAAGACTTCGCCGGAGGGCATGGCAAACCAGATGCTGTCCATCGCCGCCCTGTATGTGCCTCTGGACGGCGTAAACGAGGCGGGATTGTGCGTGGCGGACCTGGAGGTCAACGAGGGCGGTATGCCCGACCCCGACACGGAGAAGCCCGACCTGACCGTCACCACCGCCATCCGCCTGCTGCTGGACAGGGCCGCCACGGTGGACGAGGCCCTGGCGCTGCTGGAGCAGTACGACGTCCACCCCTCCGGCGGCATCAGCCACCATCTGGCGATTTCCGACGCGGCGTGCAATTCCGTCTGCGTGGAGTTCACCAGGGACGGCTTTACCGCCGTGGACGCCGCCGCCGTGACCAACTTCAATCTGGCGAACGGCGACACATCCGCCGGAGGCGGGAGCGCCGAAGAGCGGTACAATTACCTGATGGGCCTTCTCCCCGGCGGCGCCGCGTCAACTGCTGAGGATGTGAAAAACGCCATGTCCCACGTGGCCCAGTTTGATACCGGCTGGATCACCCAGTGGTCCATGATCTATGCCCAGAGCGAGTCCTGCGTCACCTGGTATTTTGACGGAGATTTCAGCCGCGGCGTGACGCTGCCGGTCCTGCCGGACAGCCACAGCCGCTGATTTGAAAATGGAAAGAAGGACAACTATGAACATCTACCCCGACCTATTCCTCACCTTTGCCAAGGTGGGGGTCATGACCTTCGGCGGCGGCTACGCCATGCTGCCCATCCTCCAGCGGGAGGTGGTGGACAACAAAGGCTGGGCCACCGAGGAGGAGCTGATGGACTATTTTGCCATCGGCCAGTGTACGCCCGGCATCATCGCGGTCAATACCGCCACCTTCATCGGTCAGAAAAACAAGGGCATTGCGGGCGGCATCCTGGCTACCCTGGGCGTGGTGTTTCCGTCGCTGGTCATCATCTCCCTGCTGGCGGGCGTCATTACCACCTTCTCCCATCTGGCCTGGGTGCAGCACGCCTTCGGCGGCATCCGGGTGTGCGTGTGCATTTTGATCCTGAACGCAGTGGCCAAGCTGCTGAAAAAGGCGGTCATCGACGTGCCTACGGCGGTCATTTTCTTTGTTGTAGCTTTTGGCAGCTACTTTACCTCCCTCAGTCCGGTGCTCTTCATTGTGCTTGCCGCCCTTGCCGGCATTGTGCTGAAGAATATGGGGGTGAGGAAATGATGCTGTATCTGCGCCTGTTTTACGAATTTTTTAAAACCGGCCTTTTCGCTGTGGGCGGCGGCATGGCCACCATCCCCTTCCTCTATGACATGGCCGACAAATACCCCGACTGGTTCACCCGCAACGACGTAGCCAACATGATCGCCGTGGGCGAATCCACCCCCGGCCCTATCGGCGTGAACATGGCTACCTACGTGGGTTATATCACCGGCGGCAGCATGGGCGGACTGCCCTGCGCCATTCTGGGCGCGGTGATCGCCACGCTGGGCCTGGTCACGCCGTCCATTATCGTGATCCTGATCATCGCCTCCTTCCTCAAGAGCTTCCGGGACAACCGGTACGTGGACAGCGCCTTCTACGGCCTGCGGCCCGCGTCCACAGGGCTCATCGCGGCGGCGGGACTGTCGGTGGTCATGAGCAACCTGTTCTTTGCCGACGCGCTGGGGCGGCCGCTGGGCCAGGGGTCCATTCTGGACTGCATCAACTGGAAGGGCTGGGTGCTGGCCGCCGCGTTGTGGATTCTGACCAATCAGGTAAAGCAAACCAGGAAACTGCATCCTATTTTGTTCATCCTGGCCTCCGCCGTGGTGGGCATTCTGTGGGGCATGTAAGGCGCGGCAGCGATTTATCATTGTATATAGCTTCCGAATTTTAAATTCGGAAGCTATATACGCCATGTTTTGCGGTTACCGCCCGCGGCGGCGGGCAAAACGGCTTAAATCAAATAATAAAACGTCAGGTGGTGGATGACCATGCAGGACCGGAACTACGAAAAAATACTGGACGCCATGCAGGATACGGGGATCTATGTCATTCGGGAGGATGACCATCGGCTCCTGTATCTGAATCACCGCGTACAAAAGGTCACGCCGGAGGCCCGGCCGGGTATGGTCTGCCACGCGTTGTGGCCTGAATCCTGCCCCAACTGCCCGCTGCTGACCATCGGCAGCCACTCGGAGAGCCGTTCCGTCAGCTACAGCAGCCCCTTCGGCCGGGTGGTGGACATCACGGCCTCCCGGATCATCTGGGGGGAAGACACCCCCGCCTTTGTCATCACGCTGACACCCCACATGGAGGCCTCCAGCTATATTTACCATCGCCTCATCCGGGCGGATCTGACTCAGGACACCTATGAGGTCGTGCGCCTGGGGCAGGAGGAGGAGGACTGGGCCCGCGGCCGCGCGGAGCCTCTGTCCGCCTGGCTGGAGCGCTCTATCCGGTTCGGGCGGCTGCACCCGGAGGACGTGGAGCGCTTCCGGGCGTTCATTCAGCTGGATCACCTGCGCGAAGAACTGCGCGCAGGGAAAAAAATACTGACCTGTACCTACCGCCGCTGGGTCGACGGAAGCTTCCACTGGAACCTGCTGGAGGTCGTGCCCGACTTTGGTTATGCGGACGACCGCCAGCGGGTGCTGCTGTACGCAAAGGACGTCCACGATGTCCTCCGCGAGGGCCTGGAGCGGGAGGACAGCAGCATCCGCCGCCAGGAGATCATCCGCGCCCTGGGCGAACAGAATTTCAGCATCTATGTCATCGACCTGGATACCGGTCTGGCGGACCCCGTCCGGGTGGAGGGCCAGATGCAGCGGATGGAGGGCAATCATCTCCTGGATTGGGAGACGGAACTGCGGCCCCAGCTTCAGGCGCAGCTCCACTGGGAATATCAGAAACACTTCCAGCAGCTGTTCTCTCTGTCCAGCCTCCGCCGGACCAGCGGCGCGGCGGAGCCCCGTGTGGAACTGCTCTGCCAGAGGACCACTGACGGCGAGCATTTCAGCTACATATCCATCAACGCCTGCTTCAACCAGGAGCGGGAGCACCGGCGGTACGTGGTACTGGCTCTCCAGGATACCGATGACCGCGTCCGGCTGGAGCTGGAGCGCAGCCAGTGGGACATGCAGATGGCCGCCATCCTGAAATGCCGGTACTCCGCCATGAATACCATCCATATGGACACGGGCCTCTGCGAGCGCATCGACCTGCGGCAGGCCGCCAGCACCCGCGACTCCCAGTCTGACGACTACGCCCTGCATATGGAGCGCGCTCTGCGGGATCTGGTCTGCGAGGAGGACGCCGAAGCCTTCCGCCATACCATGTCCCTTGACCATATCCGGCAGAAGGCGCTGGAGGTTGAGGCCTACGCGGAGGAGGTCTGCCAGTACCGCACCAAAGAGGACCCGCCCCGCTGGCTGGAGCAGCACGTGGTCTACAGCCGCCAGGCCGGCCAGGTCATGGTAAACATCCTTGGCCGGGATGTCACTGCGGAAAAGGCCCGGGAAGCGGTCCGCCAGGAGCAGGACCAGGAAAAGCTGGACATCATCCGCAGTCTCAGCGGTCTGTTTTTTGCCACCTATTATGTGGATCTGCGCAGCGATACCTTCCAGAGCGTCACGCAGCTGCGGGAAGTAGGCGAATTTCTGGGCCAGCGCGCCCGGTATACCGCCGGCATCCGGGCCTATGCGGAACAATTTATCCATCCCGATGACCACGCGGAA
Source organism: Oscillibacter sp. (assembly GCA_014799845.1). Taxonomy (GTDB): domain Bacteria; phylum Bacillota; class Clostridia; order Oscillospirales; family Oscillospiraceae; genus Pelethomonas. The sequence goes on from JAAVHF010000050.1 coordinate 62,085, forward strand.
TATCTGGAAGCCATGTCCGTGGAAAATCTGCGAAACCGGCTCGGTTCCGAGCGGCCCTATCTGGCCGTGGAGTACCGCAAGCTCCCGCCGGATGGCGGCCGGAACGCGCCGCCGGATGTCTGCGGCTGGATCCGCGCCACGGCGGTGCTGATCCGGACGGATGAGGCGGGACGCCCCGTCACCGTCCTCTATGCCGCCCAGGACGTCACCGAGACCAAGCAGAAGGAGGCACGGGAACACCGCGCCCTTCTGGACGCCTACCAGGCCGCCAACCACGCCAACGCCGCCAAGAGCGACTTCCTCTCCCGCATGAGCCACGACATCCGCACCCCCATGAACGGCATCATGGGCATGACGGATATCGCCATATCCCGTATCAATGACCGGGAGCGGGTGCTGGACTGTCTGAAGAAAATCTCTATCGCCAGCCGCCATCTGCTGAGTCTGGTCAACGAGGTGCTGGACATGAGCCAGATCGAGTCCGGCAAGATCGATCTGGCGGAAGACCGCTTCCTGATTTCGGACATGGTGCAGGAGCTGGCGGTGATCCTCCGCTCCCCCATCCAGGAGAAGGGCCACGAGCTGCGCATCTCTCTGGACGTGGAGCACGAGGCCGTGCTGGGAGATTCCACCCGCCTGCGGCAGGTCTTTGTCAACATCCTGGGCAACAGCGTCAAGTACACGCCTCCCGGCGGCCTTCTGGAGGTCATGGTCCGGGAGAAGGAATCCCGGGAGCACGGCTACGGCTGCTACAGCTTCGTCTTCCGGGACAACGGCATCGGCATGGACGAGGCGTTCGTCAAACGGATCTTCGAGCCCTTCAGCCGCGCGGAGGACTCCCGTACCGGCGCGGTCGAGGGCACCGGACTGGGCATGACCATCGCTCAGAACCTCGTGCGGATGATCGGCGGGGACATTTCCGTCAAGAGCCAGCCCAACGCGGGCTCCCAATTCACGGTCACCCTCTTCCTGAAGCAGCAGCCCGACGAAGGAGACTCCGCCGCCGTTCCGGCCCCGCAGCAGATTTCCCTCGCGGGCCGCCGCTTCCTGCTGGTGGAGGACAACGAACTCAACCGCGAGATCGCCAGCGAGCTTCTTCAGGATGCCGGCGCGGTGATCGAGTGCGCGGAGAACGGCCAGGAGGCCCTGGACCTCTTTACGGAAATGCGTCCGGGCTACTACGATCTGATTCTCATGGACATCCAGATGCCCGTCATGAACGGCTATGCCGCCACCCAGGCGATCCGGAATCTCCCCCGCCCGGACGCGGCTTCCATTCCCATCATCGCCATGTCCGCCAACGCCTTTGCCGAGGATATCAGCGCCAGCCGCGCGGCGGGCATGAACGAGCATATCACCAAGCCCCTGGAAATCCCCCGCCTGATGGAATGCCTGGACCACTGGCTCAATCAGACTGTCCCGCAATAAAGGAAAAGGACCAGCCGGATCGGCTGGTCCTTTTCCTATGTCTGCTCCGGTTTGTATCAGCAATACTTTTTCACAATTGCCGCCAACTCGTCCCAGTGGTCCTCCATATCGCTGACCAGCTTGCACTGGGTGCGGCAGCGGTCCAGATTCTGCTTCTCCCGGCTGATATGGAAGTACACGTCCCCTTCCAGATAATCGGTCAGGAACCGGATGCCGCACTCCAGAGTCATCAGCTTCGCGCCCCAGGGGAGATACTCGATCTCCGCTGCCGTCAGCGTGCCGCCCGCCCCCTCCAGAAACGCCTGGGTGTAAACCTCAAAGAGGCCGACGTCCAGATTGACCCTGCTCAGGTCCGTCTCGTCCTCGGCGCTGTGGTTGGCCCCGAAGCGGATGGAGTCGCCGAAATCATTGATGGCCAGCCCCGGCATGACGGTGTCCAGGTCAATGATGCAGACGCCCTCGCCGGTGGTTTTGTCCATGAGGACGTTGTTGAGCTTGGTGTCATTGTGGGTGACCCGCAGGGGCAGGACGCCGTCCCGGAGGGCCTGCAGGGCCGCGGAGCAGTCCTTCTCCCGGGCCAGCATGAAGTCGATCTCCGCCCTGCACTCCGCCGCCCGGCCCAGTTTGTCCGCCGCCACGGCGGCCTTCAGCTTTGCCAGACGGTCCTCGGTGTCGTGGAAGCGGGGAATAGTCTCATGCAGCGTCTGGGCGGGATAGCTCTGCAAAAGCCGCTGGAAACGGCCGAAGGCCCGGCCGGAAGCCGCGAACAGCTCCGGCGTTTCCGCCGCCTGACAGCAGACGGTGTCCTCCACAAAGGGGTACAGCCGCCAGGCCCCGCCGTCCCGGTCGGTGTAGTAGGCCCCGCCGTCCCGGGGCCGGATGACCCGCAGGGCCTCACGGTCCCGGTCGCCGCCGTTTCTCTCGATCTCGCGGCCCAGGTACTCCGTCACGCCGATGACGTTCTCCATCAGCTGGTCGGGCCGCTTGAAGGCGGCGGCGCTCATGCGCTGGAGAATGAACCGCCGGCAGCAGCGGTCCTCCGGCTGGGTATGTACCACAAAGGTATCGTTGATGTGGCCCTGTCCGAAACGGACCGCGCCCACCACCGGCACGCCGAAGTCAAACGCCCCCAGGACTTCATCCAGATATGCTTCCGCTTTTCCCATCACTTTGCCTCCCACAGCCGGTCAGGGTAGAGCCCCGACGCGGTCTTTTCCGCAATGGCCGCCTCTACCATGGGCTTATCCGCCCGGTAGGTGACGCCATACCACTTGTCCGCGCTGCGCAGGACCTTCACCCTGGCCTTGCCCTCGTCGATGAGCCAGCTGACCGGGGTGGGCAGGAAATACTCCGCCTTGAGGGGATTCTCCGCCAGGGCTTTGTCCAGGAAACGGGGGAACATGGCCCAGGCCTCGTCCAGGAAGCTGCGGTTGAAGCCCCACATGTTCATGGAGACGACGGTATCCTCCGGCAGCTCGGTCCAGGTCTGGCCGTCATCCTCGGTGTAGCGGGGGGGCGTGCCCTTCTCGATCTTGGTGCGCTCGGTGACCTGGGTGAGGAAGTTGTCCTCCGTCTCCTCGCAGACTCCCCGGGCCACGGTTCCGTTCTCGGTGACGGTGTTTTTCAGCAGATAACCCACCATGGCGTACTCGTACACGTCCCCGTCGGGGTGCTCGCTGAGATAGTTATAAATCACCCGGAAAGCCTCCGGGCCGTAGTAGTCGTCGGCGTTGATGACGGCGAAAGGACCGTCCACCACGTTCCGCGCGGCCAGCGCCGCCTGGGCAGTGCCCCAGGGCTTGGCGCGCTCCGCCGGAACGGTGTAGCCCTCCGGAAGGTCCTCCTTTCGCTGGTATACGTACTTCACGTCCACAGCCCCCTCCAGGCGGGCGCCCACCAGGGCCTTGAAATCCGCCTCGATCTCGGGCTTGATGACAAACACCACCGTCTCGAAGCCCGCGCGGCGGGCGTCGTAAATGGAGTAGTCCAGGATCACCTGCCCGTGGTTCCCCACAGGGTCCAGCTGCTTGAGCCCGCCGTAACGGCTGCCCATGCCGGCGGCCATGATGACTAAAACAGGTTTCTTGTTCATGTTTCCTCTCTCCTTCTTTGTGTGGCAATCCACAGCTGTATGTTCCTGTAACCTATTGTAGACGCGGGGGGACAAAATGTGAATAGACGATTCTATCCATTATTTGCACGATCGTCCGGATATGTTCCGCTGAACTCCGACAGCATCCTGACGCTGCGGGCGTATTCGCTGGGGGACATGCCGGCAGCCTGCCGGAAGCGGCGGGAAAAATAGTGGAGGGACTGAAAGCCCAATTGCGCGGCAATCTGGGTGAAGTTCAGACGGCCCTCCCGGATCATCCGCTGGGCGGCCTGGATCTTCAATCCGGCAAAATATTCCATGACCCCTCCGCCGGTGTGGGTGTGGAACAGCTTTTGCAGCTGGCTGCGGCCCACCAGGTTGTCCTGGCAGACCTGGGCCAGGGTCAGCTGCCGGTCCAGCCGGGCCTCCAGGTAGGCCATCACCTGCGCCAGCGCGTCGCCGTCGTCACGGAGAGGGGGCTCCTGGCGGGCCGGGGCGGTCTGGCGTCGGATAAGACGGATGAGGATCTCCTCCAGGGCGGCGCACAGCAGCTGCTCCCCGCCAAAGGGCGGTTCCTCCCGCCGCTCCAGAACGGCGGCATAGGGATCGCCCAGGGGCGTGGAGAAAGCCGCGGCGCTCTCCGCTACGATCCGGGCCAGAAGGGACCGCTCCTCCTCCCCCGCCTCTGTCGTCAGGCCCCGGAACGCCTCCATTTCCGGGGCGTCGCATCGGAAGCTCACCACCACCAGATCCGGCGGCGTTCCCAGATTGGAGAAGGCGTGGAATTCACCGGGGGCGTGGAAGATGAGCCGTCCCCGGCGCAGGCGGCAGGTCCGCTCCCCGGCGGTGACCTCAATTTCTCCCTTGTCCACGTACAGCAGTTCCCAGAAATCGTGGCGCTCCCCGGGGAAGGAGCAGCCGGCGGTATATTCAAAATAGTGGACCGTGTAGATCTCCTGCACCCGCAGGGGCCTGCGGGGGACCAGGGGCTGGTAGTTCATGGCGGGGCCTCCTTGGGAGGTGTCGGTTTTCAGCCCGATTTTATCACAGAAAGGCCGTTGATTCAATCCCCCTGCCGGCAAAAAGGACGCGCTTTATGTCGGAATCATTCTTGTAATTTTCCTCAAAATATCGTATGATAAGAGAGGACCCGCCGGAAACCCGGCAGACCGTCTTTCCGGCGGAACGATCATACATAGAAGGAGGCCATCCTATGGAAGAGAAGAGAATGGTAAAAGTCATCGTGGACGGCACAGAGTATGCCTATCCCCACGGAACGCCCTACCGGACCATCGCGGCGGATTTTCAGGACCGTTTCTCCAGCGATATCCTGCTGGTCAACCGGGACGGAAAGCTCTGTGAGCTCCACAAGGCTCTGGATCGGGACTGCTCGCTGAAAATGATCACCGCCCAGGACAAGCCCGGAATCCAGACCTATGAGCGCAGCGCGGTCTTTCTGATGCTGAAAGCCTTCTATGACGTGGCGGGCCGGGAGAACGTGGAGCGCATTACCGTGGAGTACTCCCTCAGCAGCGCCCTGTTTATCCTGGCCCGGGGCAATTTCACGCTGGACCAGCCCCTGCTGGAGCGGGTGGAGGCGCGGATGCGTGAACTGTCCGCCGCGGCAATGCCCATCGAGAAGCGTTCCATCAACACGGACGACGCCGTGGAGCTGTTCCGCAAAGCCGGGATGGTCCATAAGGCCCAGCTGCTCAGCTTCCGGATCAATTCCAACGTCAACATCTATTCCCTGGACGGCTTTATAGAGTACTTCTACGGCTACATGGTGCCCGACACCGGCTATATCAGGTGTTTCGGCCTGGAGCTGTTTGAAAACGGCTTTATCCTGCGCCTGCCCACGCAGAAGACGCCCGACCGGCTGGGGGACTTCCGGCCCTCCCGCAAGGTCTTCCGGGAAATGAATGAATCCACGCTGCGCGCCGAAGCGCTGAACGCTTCCAACGTGGCGGAACTGAACACCGCCATCTCCCAGGGCGGCGCCACGCCGCTGATCCTGGCCCACGAGGCCATGATGGAGAAGAAAATCGGCGACATCGCCGAGGAGATCGCCTCCCGGAAGGCGGTCCGTTTCGTTATGATCGCCGGCCCTTCCTCCTCCGGCAAGACCACCTTCTCCCACCGGCTGTCCACCCAGCTGCGGGCCCACGGCCTGCGGCCCCACGCCATCGCTACGGATAACTATTTTGTCAACCGGGAGGACACCCCCCGGGATGAAAACGGCGAGTACGATTTCGAGTGCCTGGGGGCCATGGACGTGGAGCAGTTCAACGCGGACATGGTGCGGCTGCTGAACGGCGAGACCGTGGAGATCCCCACCTTCAATTTCAAGAAGGGCGCCCGGGAGTACAACGGCAATTTCCTCACCCTGGGGGAGGGGGACGTGCTGGTCATCGAGGGCATCCACTGCCTCAACGACCAGTTCACCCACTCTCTGCCCAAGGAGAGCAAGTATAAGATCTACATCAGCTGCCTCACCACCCTGAGCATCGACGACCACAACCGGATTCCCACCACCGACGCCCGCCTCCTGCGGCGGATCGAGCGGGACGCCCGGACCCGGGGCTACAGCGCCCAGGCCACCATCAAAATGTGGCCCTCCGTCCGGCGGGGCGAGGAGAACAACATCTTCCCCTTCCAGGACAGCGCGGACGTGATCTTCAATTCGGCCCTGATCTACGAGACGGCCCTGCTGAAACCCTACGTACAGCCTCTGCTCTTCGGCGTTCCCCGGGACAGCGAGGAATATATCGAAGCCAAGCGGCTGCTGAAGTTTTTGAACTACTTCCTGCCCATTCCCGCAGACAATATCCCCAAGACCTCCCTTATGAGGGAATTCATTGGCGGCGGCTGCTACCACGCCTGACCTGAAGGAACACCGCTTTTCGGACTGCTTGACCGGAAAGCGGCGTTCCTTTTTTTGCGGAGAATTGATACTTTTTCTTGAAAGAAAAAGTGTAAAAAAGAGCTTTTATTTCGAGCCTATACCCATTGCAATTCCCAGATTTCTACCCGGTAACGATATGGCACTTTTAATCAAGGAATAGTATCAGGCCATGTTTGATCGATTGACCCCAAAAATGCGGAAAGGCCGTTTCTGTTTTTGGCTTTCCCCAAATCGGGAACACGCCGGCCGCCCGGGGCGGCAGAGATACAGACGGATATTCTTGCAGCGGTTTCCGGCTCCAGTACGGAAAACCGCTGCGATTTTTCGGTTTGATTATAAGAAACATTGGCAAAATACACAAAGAGCGGACTGGCAATTTAGACGCTCCTACAAAAATTGGTTTTCGCCAAATAAATTTGCAATAAAAATTGACAAACGCAAAATTTTGTGATATCCTTAACTAGAAATTTGACGAAAAACACCCGGAGATTTGGCTATGAAAAATTCAAATCACGTTTTCTCTTACCCGGACGCTGTAGATGAGGACAGCTTCGCCGCGGTCATCCACCGCATGAAGCGGCCCGACCGGCCGGTGGACATGGTTCTGGATACCGACACCTACAACGAGGTGGACGACCAGTANGCCATTGCCTACATGATGTCCTCCCAGGACCGGCTCCGCGTGCAGGCNATTACCGCCGCCCCCTTCTTCAACCACCATGCGGAAAATCCNAAGGACGGCATGGAGCGCAGCTACCGGGAGATCCTGCANGTGCTGTCCCTCCTCGGATGCAGCCACATGGCGGCNCGGGTGTTCCCGGGNGCGGAGGATTTNCTGCCCGACGAGCNCACGCCCATGGATTCTCCGGCGGCGCGGGAGATGGTCCGTCTGGCCATGGCGCACACACCGGAGGACCCGCTCTATATCGTGTGCATCGCCGCGCCGGTGAACGTGGCCTCGGCCATTCTCCTCCAGCCGGANATCGTGNACCGGATCGTGGTGGTCTGGAGCGGCGGCGTGGGNCTNCACTGGCCGGACTGCCGGTGCTTCAACGGCGGGCAGAACATNGCCGCCAGCCGGGTGNTNATGCNNAGCGGCGTGCCGCTGGTGCTGGCCCCGGGGCGGGGCGTGTGCGACAGNTTCCTGACCACCGGGCCGGAANTGGAGTACTGGCTGCGGGGCANGAACAGCTTCTGCGACTATATCATTGACCGCACTATCCGGGAGGCGGAGCAGTGCTTCGGCGGCAANATCTGGAGCCGGCCGCTGACGGANGTGGTGCCGGTGGCCTGGCTGGTGGGNGGNGACTTCATGCTGGACCGGTTCGAGCCCNGGCCCGTCATTGAATACAGCTCCTATTACAGCNTGGACCCCCGCCGCCCTATGATGCGGTATGTGTACTATGTCAAAAGAGACGAGCTCATGAACGATCTCTTTGATAAATTGTCAAAAATAGAGTGTAAGGAGGAATCGCATTGAACCACGCAAAACGCATAGGGCGAAAAATCGAGCCCTACCTGTACCTGCTCCCCGCNTTTGTTTTTCTCATNGGCTTTGTGTACTATCCCTTTGTGAAAAACGGCTGGCTGAGCCTGAACATCGTCAACCAGTTCCGCAACATCAAGGAATTTGCCGGCCTGAGAAACTACGTGCGGGTGCTGACNGACCCNGAGTTCCTGCAAGCNNTCGGAAACACCTTCATNTANGCCCTGGTGACCATCCCCGTGTCCATGGTCATCGCCTATCTNCTGGCCTGCCTGGCCCGGAAGAAACGGAANGCGTCGCTGGTCTACGAGGTNCTGTTCGCNCTGTCCATGGCCACCTCTGACGCGGTTATNGCNGTGATCTTCCAGCTGATGTACAACGATCAGCTGGGCGTNCTCAACAAGCTCTTCGGCACCTCCATCGGCTGGCTCACCGANCCCAAATACGCGCTGATGAGCCTGATGATNATNCAGATCTGGCACAACATCGGCTACAACTTCCTGTTCATGCTCTCCTCCCTCCGGGGANTGCCCGGCGAGGTGCTGGAGAGCGCCAACCTGGACGGCTGCACCGGCCTGCGCCTGCATGCCAAGGTGATGCTGCCGCTGATCTCCCCCATGCTGTTCTTCCTGCTGCTCAAGGACATCGCCTACGGCATGACGGTCTCCAGCTTCACCCTGATCCTTACCGGCGGCGGCCCCAACGGCTCCACCCAGACCATCATCACCTACATCTACTCGAAGGCCATCACCAGCACCAACTTCAACTACGCTTTCTCCGCTACCATGGTGGGCTTCGCCATCTCCGCCGTGCTCATNTCCCTGAGCATGATTCTTGAAAAGAAGAAGGTGCATTACGCATGAAAAACCTTACGGGACAACAGCGNACCAANCAGATCCTGGAGATCGTTTTCCAGGCCTTCTGCATCCTGCTGGGCATNGCCCTCATGGCCCCGGTGCTGTACTGCGTGATCATCTCCTTCATGCNNGAATCGGAGATNGTCTCCACNGACCTGCACCTCTGGCCGGATGAAGTTCTATCTGGGCAACTACATCGCGGTCATNACCCAGACCANGATCTTCCGCTTTATGCTCAACTCCTTNATNGTGGCCTTCATCTCCAGNCTGGCCCGCATTTTCACCGCCAGCCTTGCGGCCTACGCCTTCTCCTTCTTTAACTTCCGGGGGAAGAACCTGCTGTTCCTGCTGGTGCTGGGGACCATGATCGTCCCGGCGGAAATGCTGATGGTGCAGAACTACTTCACCACCGCCGAGCTGGGCCTCATCAACACCTATATGGGCATGATGATTATTTATCTGGTGTCCGGGGCCAACATCTTCCTCATCCGCCAGCACTTCATGAACTACTCCAAGGACGTGCGCGACGCGTCCCTGGTGGACGGCTGCGGCAACTGGCGGTTCTTCTGGAAGATCCTGCTGCCCATGTCCGGTCCGGTGATCGCCACCGTGTTCATCTCCTCCTTCGTCAACGTATGGACCACCTACCTGTGGCCCCTGCTGGTGACCAACGTGGAGGAAATGCGCACCGTGCAGGTCATCATCACCATGCTCAACTCCTCGGAACTGACCAGCGCCTACGGTCAGGTCATGGCCGCGTCGGTGCTGATCCTGATTCCGTCCATCGTTGTCTTCGTCCTCTTCCAGCGGAAGATCACCGAGGGCATGATGGCGGGCGCCGTCAAGGGATGACCCCTTTGGGAAAACAAGGGATTCATTGATACAACAAAACAAAATTGGGAGGATCATTACATGAAAAAGATCACTGCGCTTATCCTGGCTCTGGTTCTCACGCTGTCCCTCGCCGCCTGCGGCGGCAAGGGCGGCACCGCCGAGGTGGTGTTCTGGCACAGCCTCAGCGGCCCCGTGGGCGACGAGCTGCAAAAGATCGTGGACGAGTACAACGCCGGTCAGGGCGCGGAGAAGAACGTCCATGTCACCGCCGTCTATCAGGGCTACGACGGCACCAACAAGCAGGTTCTGGCTTATCAGACCAACGACAAGGACAACGCCTGCGACATCAACGTGGGCCTGACCTCCACCATCCCCAGCATGCTGGAGCTGGACTGGACGGTCAAGGTGTCCGACATGTATAAGGACGACAGCTGGGTGAGCCAGGACAGCTTCCCCGCCGCGCTGGTGGAGTCCGTGTCCTACCAGGGCGAGATGGTGGGCCTTCCCTTCCTGAACTCCACGCTGCTGCTCTACTACAACGAGGACATGCTGAAGGCCGCCGGTTTTGACGCTCCTCCGGCCACTCTGGACGAGCTGGCGGCGTACACCGCGGCCCTGACTGAGAAAAACGGCAGCGACGTCTCCCGGTATGGCTTCGAGTGCCAGGTCAAGCGCTATCAGCTGGTCAACTATATCTGCGCCCAGGGCACTGACGCCTACTTCGGCGACCAGGAGGGCGGCCGCGCCGGCGCTATGACCAAGATCACCGCCGGGGAAAACGGCACGCTGAAGGCCTTCCTGGAGAAGTGGGACAAGCTGGTGGAGACCGGCGGCTATCAGTACGTGGAGGGCACCGTGGCGGAGGAATTCGCCAGCCAGACCACCGCCATGGCCCTGTTCTCCTCCTCCAAGGTCACCAACGTCCTGGAGCTTGTGGGCGACAGCTTCAACTGGGGCACCGCTCCCATTCCTCTGGTCAACGCCGGGGATAACGGAAGCGCCGCCGTGGGCGGCAGCTGCCTGGTGCTCTTCGACCGCGGCGACAAGAACCGCCTNGCGGGCGCGTGGGACTTCATGCAGTATCTGAGCACCGCCGACGCCCAGTACCGCATCTCCACCAATTCCGGCTACGTTCCCACCAATAAGGAAGCGGCCGAGCTGGCGGACATGCAGGCCTTCTGGAACAACGCGCCCCAGTACAAGACCGCCTTTGACATCGTCATGAACGCCGCCCCCAACGCCCAGGAGCCCATGGACCTGACCTACAACGAGATCAACACCGTCATTACCGACGCCATGCGCCAGTTCTGCGACCGGGAGCTGACCGTGGATCAGACCGTGGATACCATCGTCTCCCAGTGCAACCAGCTGCTGGACGAGTGGCACGAGGCCAACGGCTGANAATCAAACAGGATCAGGGGCGGGAGACCGCCCCTGTCCGANTATCAACGGAGAGGAGAGAAGATCATGGATATTCGCCTTGTAGTAACGGATCTGGACGGAACGCTGCTCAGTCCGGACCGGACGATCTCCGACCGCGCGGTGGAGGCCATCGGGCGGCTGCGGGAAAAGGGCGTGCTGTTTACCTTCATCACCGGCCGCCCCTGGTGCGGGGCGGAACGGTTCGCGGCGCGGTGCGGCATCGACATTCCCGTCATCACCTGCAACGGCGCGGTCATCAACCGGGGATACGACATGCTCTGGCGCAGNCCNATGCCCCTGGAGCCNCTGCGGGAGCTGCTGGAGCNGGCCGTGAACTGACGGNCTCACNGNGCTCTATTCCCAGGCGGGAAGAGAGGCGGCAATGTCGGAGACCGNCTGGACCCGCCAGCGGAATTATCCCNTCCANTTCCCCGCNGANGAGGAGTGGGCGGNGCTGNCCGCNGACAAGGTTAATCTTATCAGCGGCGAAAAAANGGCGGAATTTCGGGAATTAATNCCAATTTTCCACAAATTGCGTGACAGATACAAATTTGTCTGCTATACTGATANCGGCTGNGAANTNTCCGCCGCCGNTGTNANCAAGGCTTCCGCTCTGGANCGGTACGCNGCCTCCCAGAATATCGCGCTTTCCCAGGTCATGGCCGTGGGNGACAATGAGAANGATCTGGAGATGCTCCGTCTGGCCGGAACCGGCGTNGCGGTGGGCAACGCCACNGAGGCCGCNAAGGCCGCCGCCGGCTACGTCTGCCGCGCCTGCAACACCGACGGCGTNGTGGANGCCATCGAAAANTTCTGCCTGGNGGTGGAGCCATGAANCTCTGCACCTCNACCAATACGNTCTACGAGCGGGCNGACGGCAGCCGGNTNCCCGCCGCCGAGAGCATCCGNCTNTGCGCCCNGGCCGGGTACAGGGANCTGGANTTCTGCTTTGTGGACCAGGTNTTTGGCAAAACNGAATTTCTGGGACCGGAGTGGCAGTCCTATGTGGCNTCCTTCCGGGAGCAGGCGGAGACNCTGGGNATNTCCTTNACNCAGAGCCACGGNCCGCTNTACAGCTTCTGCNCCGGNCGAAANGAGCAGNCCGAGGAGTGGCTGCGCCGCAGNCTGGAGGGCAGCAGGATGCTGGGCGTGCGCTGGATGGTNATGCACCCGGACACNCTGGTNACNNNCGGCGCNGTGGACCCGCGGACNATGGAGCTGAACGTGGACTTNTTCCGCCGCCTCTCCGANGAGGCGGNNCNGTACGGCGTGGGCATCGCCATTGAGGACATGTGGGGGAAAACCAGGGAGGNCGTTCCCCGGTTCGCCATNGAGGCGTCCGAGCTNCGGGANCTGATCGACCGGGTGGANGCGGAAAACGTGGGGGCCTGCTGGGACGCGGAGCACGGCAGCANCGAAAAGCTGGACCAGGCCGCCGCCATCCGGCTGCTGGGNCCNCGGCTGAANGCCCTGCACATNTCCGACCAGACGGCGGCGGACAACATCCACATCCTGCCCTATATGGGCTTCACGGATTGGGACGANGTGCTNTCCGCCCTGNCGGAAATCGGGTATGACAATCCCTTTACCTTNGAAATCCAGCACTANTTGCTCTACCTGCCCATGGAGCTGGTNCCGTCNGCCCTCCGGCTGAGCCGGGAGGTNGGGGNNTATATGATCCGCAGGATTCAGACATTNNGGGAGGGAANCCCCTCCCGGTAAAATANATTCTTACAGCAGTCCCGCAGCAGAAAGGTGGTCATTATGGACAAGGTACAACTCCGTCGCCGTTCCATTTTAAAAATTCTGGAGGAGGAGCCCATCGTGCCGGTGGCGAAGCTGGCCGAGTCCCTCAGNGTGACCATGGAGACCATCCGGAAGGACCTGGACGTCCTGGAACAGGANGGNCTGATCGCCCGCATCCGGGGAGGCGCCAGCCTGGTGGANCAGAAGCCCCAGCCCATCCCCTACGCCCAGCGGCAGGAGTTTCACCGCACCGGNAAGATCCAGGTGGCCCGGGCCGCCTGCCNGCTGGTACAGGAGGGCGAGTCCCTGCTTCTGGAGGCCAGCACCACCACGGTGGCCTTCTGCCGGGAGCTGCTGGAGCACCGGGAACTGCTGAAAACNCTGACGNTCGTGACNAATTCGCTGTATATCGTNCAGCTCTTNGAGCTGGGNGCGCTGGTGGACCGGCTGTTCTTTCTGGGNGGCTGGGTGCGGCCCACGGAGGGCGCTACCCGNGGGGCCTTCATCAACGAGTGCCTGGACAAGTTCCGCCCGGACAAGGTGTTTCTGGGCGGCGCGGCCCTGGATGACGATATGATCCTGTCGGCGTATTACGAGGAGGACATGATCTTCCAGCAGCGGGCCATCCAGCGGGCCAGGACNGTGGTCCTCCTGCTGGATAANGGNAAATATCCCTCCTCCGGACTGTATGCCGTCAGCGATCTGGAGCCNGTCCACTANCTGGTGACCGACGCGGAGCTCAGCGAGGCGAAGANGGCAATTCTGAGAGANAAAAATGTGGAGCTGATCCAGGCATNACGGCGGCTTCNCANGCAGGAAAACAGGAGATACTATGTATCAGGGAAAAGTTGATTTNCATCTGCATCTGGACGGTTCNCTGTCCGAGCCNTTTATGCGGGACCGGCTGCGGAAATACGGCCTGCCGGTCCCGGAANATCTGCATAAGGCAATGGCGGCCCCGCCGGTNTGCCATGATCTGGCGGATTANCTGAAGATGTTTGATTTNGCCGGCAGNGTGCTCCAGCNCGCGGACGCGCTGGAAGCCTGCGCCTTNGATCTGGTGGNGCGGCTGGCGGAACAGGGGCTGATCTACGCGGAGATCCGCTTNGCGCCCGCGCTCCATCTGTCCTCCGGNCTGACACAGGAAGAGGCGGTGGAGAGNGTCCTGCGGGGATTGCGCCGGGGNGAGGCCGCGCATCCCTCCATCNGNACGGGACTGCTGCTGTGCTTTTTGCTGGGGGANGACGNTCACCANGCCGGGACNCTGGCGGCGGGACTGCGGTANTTNGGCGCGGGCGTNGCCGGAATGGATCTGGCCGGGGCGGAGGGNCTGCATCCCNTGGAATCTTACATNCCCCTCTTTNCNCAGGTGCGGGAGGCCGGGATGCCCTTTACCATCCACGCCGGGGAGTGCGGCAGTTATGAGAACATCCGCACNGCGGTGGAGCTCGGCGCGAGNCGGATCGGCCANGGNGTGGCCGCGNTCCGGTCNGCGGACTGCATGGCGCTGCTGCGGGANCGGGGAACGGTGNTGGAGTGCTGNTACAGCAGCAATNTGCAGACCAGNGCCGTACCGGCCCCNGAGNGGCACCCCATCCGNNCNTTTTTTGAAAGCNGCATCCGGGTCACGGTGAATACNGACAATATGACCGTCTCCNATACCTCNCTGGCCCGGGAGCACCNGCGGCTGCGGGAGCAGTTCNCCTTTACGGACGCNGATTTTCTCCGGATGGATGAAAACGCCCTGNGGGGCGCGTTTCTGCCGGAGNNGGAAANNGNANCGCTGGTNCAGAGNCTNCGGGCCGGAGGAGGANNGNCATNCNGTTTCNGGATNAAAAGANGGANAACCTTTTTGCGGCCTNATAAAACAACNCAAAAGCCCGGTGCGGAATCCGCGNATTCCGCACCGGGCTTTTGTTCAATTGGGTAACANAGGGNNATNNGCCGCTTTATTCCCTGTCNNGCGCAAAACGCGCCGTCGGCTGCCCGATGCCGGCNGCCGCAGCGTTCTCCANGGCNGCTNACANGATGGNGTACCCGCCCCGGACCAGAAGCACCGCGCGGTCCGAAGCGGTCACNGCGCGGCTGTCCGTCATCAGATACAGATGGTTTGCCTGAAGCTGCGCGCCGNNGCTGATGGTATTGCCGGAGGTGGTATCCACCAGTCCCGGCGCGCCGGAGGCGGCGCAGCTGGCCCCGCCGGAACGCAGCAGCACCTCGCAGCCCGCCTCGCCGCGCAGCGTCTGTCCGGCGGAGAGGGTCACGGCGGTATAAAGGCCGGAGAGGGCCTGTCCGCCGCCCGGCTGCCCATCCCGCTGGGCGATGAGCTGGTCCACCCGCTCCATCACCTGGCCGGTAAAGGTCCCGGTAAGATAGCTGAGGGTCACCAGCGGGTCGCTCTGGGAGCCCGCGCCGCCGGAGGCGGTATGGGCGATGGCCGTCAGTCCCGCCAGAACCAGCAGGGCGCAGAGGAAGCTGCGAAATTTTTTCCTGTTCATGAAATATTCTCCAAACTCCGTAAAATAGCCCGACGGGCCTGCGGTCAGGCTTCCGCCCGGCCGCAGGCCCCTGATTTTGTTTTGACCCGTGACTATACGAGTCTCTCGCTGTGCAGACCGAAGCTGACCGCGATCGCCGCGTCCACTCTGTCCATCAGTTCCTTGTCCACGCGCCCCATCTTCTCCCGAAGACGGCGCTTATCCAGCGTGCGGATCTGTTCCAATAGTACCACAGAATCACGGGTAAGTCCATAGTTTTGCGCTGCCAAATCTATGTGGGTAGGCAGCTTCGCCTTTCCCGTCTGGCTGGTGATGGCCGCCACGATGACCGTGGGGCTGTATCGGTTCCCTGTATCGTTTTGAACGATCAGCACGGGACGGACGCCGCCCTGCTCACTCCCTACTACCGGGCTGAGGTCGGCATAATAGATGTCGCCGCGTTTTACGCTTGTATCCACAAAGTTCACTCTCCGCCGGAAGAAGTGCCCGGGGCAGTGGCGGCTTCGCCGCACACTGCCGGGACCGGTGCCGCTGGTCGAAGACCAATGACGGTCCCCTGTCTTCAGGGCCGCTGTGTACCGGACAGCCGCCCACGACCTCGGGCCACTATCATTCTCCCACGCCGCCGCGGATTTTATACGGCTCCCCCACAGCAAAATCAGCGAAGCAGCCGCAGGACACCGGGATTCCCTGCCCAAAGCATCCTATGCCGCCGGGTAGGGGAATGTTACATTTCGGTTAACGCCGCCCGGAGGCGGTGGACATTTCCGGCCAAATATGGTATAGTGAGGGCCGTATACGTGCAATCACTGGTGGAAAGTAAAGGAGAATCCATGAAACGAGCAATTTCCCTGATCGTATCCCTGGTCCTGATGCTGGCGCTGCTTCCCGCTCCGGCCTGGGCCGCGTCGAACGCCTACGGAAGCGACGTGTGGCTGCGGGACACGCCCCTTCAAGAGGGCGTGACCTACAGTGAGAACATATTCTGGAGCGGCAGCTATGACAAGCCCCGCCACGAATACTATTTTACCTATACCCCCGGCATTGGCGCCGGACTGTCTTCCGCCTGGGGCGGTCAGTCCCAGTTCCCTGATCCGGCCGATGAGCAGATGCCCGGCTGGATGCTGCCGGAGGGGAGCCAGACGCCTGACGGCGGCATGTACGATGATGTCTACGATGAACCCTATACCGATCCCTACGCGGGCTTTTACACCGGCGTACGTCCTGTGGCCTCCTACGGCGATTCCGTCTGCGGACGGACGACCGTGGGCGAAGCGGCGGCCAAGTATGAAAGCCAGGGCTACCGGGTGGTGGGCGCTGTCAACGGCGATTTTTACGACACCTCCACCGGCTATCCCCTGGGCATCCTTGTGTCCGGCGGGGAGGTCCTCTCCGGTGCTTCGGAGTACTACGCCATCGGCTTCCGCGAGGACGGCACCGCCGTCATGGGGTATCCCCATCTGTCCATCGTGGCCTCCACCGGGACAAACAGCCTGAAGCTGGCCTCCATCAACAAGCCCCGGGTCAGCAAGGCGGGCGTAACCATGCTGACCTACGACTACCGGGACGACCACACCACCGGGTCCTCCGTGGCCTCCCAGGGCGTGAACGTACTGGCAAGCGTCATGGGTGGAAAGGCGTCCATCGGCGGAGAGCTGTATTTGCAGGTCACCGAGGTGGCAGAGGACGCCGAGACCCGCACGCTGGCGGAAAATCAGGTGCTGCTTACGGTCGACGCGGAAGGCTATACCGAAGGGGTCGCCTTTCTCCGTTCCCTGACGCCGGGGACCATCGTCACCGTCTCCATCACCAGCCCTGACGCCAGCTGGAGCCAGGTCACCGAGGCCATCGGGGCCTACGAGCTGCTGGTGAAGGACGGGAAAGTGGTGGAGGGCCTCGACGCCGGCGCGGCCCCCCGCACTGCCGCCGGTGTGAAGGCCAACGGCGACGTCATTTTCTATACCATCGACGGACGGCAGGACAGCGTCAGCATGGGCGCGTCCAAAACGGTGCTGGCTCAGCGGCTGATCGAGCTGGGCTGCGTCGCGGCGGTGAATCTGGACGGCGGCGGGTCCACCACGGCCGTGGCCGCTATGCCGGATGCCGGCGCCGCCAAGCTGCGCAACTCCCCCAGCGACAAGAGCCAGCGGAAGGTATCCAACCACCTGGTGCTGCTGGCCCCCGGCGGGGCCACCGCCGAACCGGCGGGGGTGTACCTCTCCGCCGCCGCTCCGGCGGTGCTGGCGGGACACACCGTGAAGCTGACCGCCAATGTGACGGATACCCATTACTACCCCATGAACCTGCCTCTGGAATATACCGCCACTATCGGCGAGGCAGCGGACGGCGTCTTTACCGCCCCCCAGCAGGGCGGCGTGGCCACCGTCACCGCCAGGTATGGCCAGTTCTTCGCCCAGCGGAATATTCTGGTGGTAGAGAACCCCGGCTCAATGTCCATCCGCGCCTCCGGCGCGGCCACCGCCAACGTGATGGCGGGCGGTACGGTGCAGCTGGCCGTCTCCGCCTCCTATAACCACCGCTCGCTGGAGATCTTCCCGGAGGATGTGACCTGGACGGTGGACTCCAGGCTGGGGACCATTGACGAGCACGGCCTCTTCACCGCCGCCGGCCAGGCGGGCAGCGGCGTTATCACCGCCACCCGCGGCAGCGTCAAGGCCACCATCCAGGTGACGGTTGAGGCCAACCATCCCTTCTCCGATCTGAGCGGCCACTGGGCGGAGGCCTATATGGGCCAGCTCTACCAGCAGAAGGTCCTGACCGGTGAATACGCGGAGGACGGAACGCTGAACGCCTACCCTGAGCGCAGCCTGACCCGCGCGGAATTCTCAGTGCTGCTGGCCCGGTATCTGGGCCTGAATACGGCGGACTACGCCGGGTCGGAGGTCCCCTTCACGGATCTCACCGGCGTGGAATCCTGGGCCGGCGCGGCCATCCGGGCCATGTACAGCCTGGGCATTGTCAACGGAATAGACGCGACCCATTTTGCCCCCCAGGCGTCTCTGGAGCGGGCTCAGGCCGCCGCCATGCTGGGCCGCGCGCTGAAGCTGACAGAGGAAACCGCGCCCACGCAGCCGGAAACGGGAACCGATCCGGTCCCGGCCCCCGAACCCGAGCCGGAACCTGAGCCGGATCTTGGAGGGGATGACAGCGAGATCCCCGGCTGGCTGCTTACCGGGCAGAGCGCGAATCTCCGGCAGGCCCTGACCTACCTGGCCCAGTCCGCCGGACAGCCGCTGGATTTCGGCAGCTATCCGGACGCGGATAAGGTGCCGGAGTACGCCCAGATGTATTTCCGTATTCTGATATCCAGAGGCGCGCTGGACGGCAGAGACGGGATGCTGCAGCCCGCCGCGGCCATCACCCGCGCTGAGATCTGCAAGGCGCTGGTAGTCATGCAGGGCAGCTAATACTTTTTCTTGAAAGAAAAAGTATCAAAAAGAACTTTATTTCGAGCCTATACCCATTGCAATTCCCAGATTTTTGCCCGGTAACGATACTGCGCTTTTAATCGAGAAAAAGTATAAGAGAAAAACGCGTATATAAAACACCACCCGTCTGAGGTCCCAAACGCCTCAGACGGGTGGTATTCTCATATTCCCTGTAAATCAAATTCCGGGGTATACTCCTCCTTCGCGGAGGAGGAATCCTGGCAGTAGCCGTCCGTAATGCCCAGATTCTCCATGTAAGCCAGCGAGGCCCGGTACTCTCCGGCGGTGACCCGGCGGGAGAGCAACCCCTCCGCTCCCGGCTGAGGCGTGTACTGGGACATAAGGGAGAACAGCACCTGTCCGGGGCGGAAATGCTCCGCTACCCAGTCCATCACCGCCTTGGCGTTGGCAAGTCCTCCGGGCAGCAGCAGATGCCGGATCACCACCCCCCGCCTCAGCAGGCCGTCCTCCAGCACGTAGTCGCCGCTCTGCCGGTACATCTCCAGAATGGCGGCGGCGGCGGTCTCAAAATAATCCCCCGCGCCGCTGTAACGCTTTGCCAGCGCGTTGTCCGCGTATTTGAGGTCCGGCAGCCAGATCTGCACCCTGCCCTCCAGCTGCCGCAGGGTCTCCACCCGCTCATAGCCGCCGGTGTTCCACACTACCGGTACCGGCAGCGGCGCTTCCAGCGCCTCCAGAATCGCCGGAACAAAGGGCGTGGGACTGACCAGATTGATATTATGGGCTCCCTGGGCGATCAGTTCCTCGAAAATCTCCCGCAGGCGGGCGGCGGTCACCGGTTTTCCGAACCGGTCCCGGCTGATCTTCCCGTTCTGGCAGAATACGCACCCCAGCACGCAGCCGGAGAAAAACACCGCGCCGCTGCCCCGGGTTCCGCTGATACATGGCTCCTCCCACTGATGGAGCATGGCCCGTGCGATCACCGGCGTTTCCGGCATTCCGCAGAAGCCCTTTCCACCCTCCGCCGTCCGCAAAGCCCCGCACTTCCGGGGACACAGCGTGCAGATCATCTCGTTTCCTCCTCCTCCAGCGCCCGCCGGGCCTCCTCCAGAAATTTCCCGAAGGCCGACGGTACCGCCAGCGCTTCCAGCTCCTCACGGTCTGCCCAGGTAAGCCCGGTTCCTTCCCCGGCTGCTTCCAGCAGATAGCCGATCATATGCCACTCCACATGGGTAAAAATATGCCTGGCCGTCAGCCTTTTCCGCCATTCCCGGGCCGTGAGGCCCCATCCGGCCAAAGGCTCCCCGGCCTCCTCGTCACACAGGGCTCCCGGCACATGGGGGAACTCCCACAACCCGGCCAGCAGTCCCGTCTCCTCCCGCCGCCGCAGGGCCACCCGGCCCTGCCGGACCAGCAGATAGACGGTCAGCTCCTCCGCACGCCGCGCCGCCTTTTTCCGCCGTACGGGGAGGGCGTCCTGCAAGCCCAGCCGGTTGGCCTCGCAGAGGGCGGCCAGGGGGCACCCGGCGCAGTCCGGGCTTCCGTTGGGCAGGCAGACCATGGCCCCCAGGTCCATCAGCGCCTGATTGAACTCCCCGGGCCTGTCCGCCGGTATGGCGGCCTCCATCCATCCCCGGAACTGCCGCCGTACCCTGGGGTCCAGAATATCCCCGTCACACCCGGCCACCCGGGCCGCTACCCGAAGGACGTTGCCGTCCACGGCGGGCACCGCCTTCCCAAAGGCGATGGACGCCACCGCCCCGGCGGTGTAATCCCCCACCCCCGGCAGGCGGAGCAGCGCCTCATACTCCTCCGGGAACCGCCCGCCGTACTCGTCCATCAGCATCCGGGCGGCTTTCCGCAGATTCCGGGCGCGGCTGTAGTATCCCAGGCCCTGCCACAGCTTCATGAGCCTTTCCTCGTCCACCGCCGCCAGAGCCTCCACGGTGGGCAGCTCCTCCATCCAGCGGAGGTAGTAGGGGATCACCGCCGCCACCCGGGTCTGTTGCAGCATGATCTCCGACACCAGGACCTTGTATGGGTCCCCGGTTCCCCGCCAGGGAAGCGTCCGCTTATTTTCATCGTACCAGCGCAGCAGGGGACTAACCATTGCCTCTAAATTTTCGTTCATTGCGCATCCTTTCCATTTATCCAAACCGGGTGGCAAATCCGCACCTCCGGCACAGCTCCTCCGAGGGCTTTCCCTCCGAAAAGCCCCGCACAAGCGCCCTGGCCCGGGGACTGTCCAGAATATCGTCCAGCTCCTGCTCCAGCAGATTTCCCAGCGGCATGTCCCCCTCGTGGTCCAGACAGCACGGGACTACCGTTCCGTCACACAATACCGCCGCCTGCTCCCGCAGGCCCAGACAGAACCGGGTCCCCGTCTCCGGGGCCTCCAAGTCCGGCCAGTCGAATTTCTCCGCCTGCTCCAGATACAGCCTCTCGCCCAGCCTCCAGCTGCCCTGCCGGGGCTGGGGCAGGTCCAGAGGGTCCGTCCCCAGTCTGTCCGCCAGAAAGGACAGGATCTCCCCGTTCCGCGCCTCCGCCCCGCCGATGTTCCACAGCCGCAGAGCGCAGATGATCCCGGCCCGCGCCGCCCGCACCGCGAAATCCCAGGCCGTGTCCAGATAATCCGTCAGTTCCTCCACGCCGTTGCCCTCCGCGCTGTGCAGGGACACGCTGACCTTGTGGAGCGCGGACGCGGAGAGCAGCGCGTCCGCCCTCTTCCCCAGCAGCGTCCCGTTGGTGGTGAGGCAGACCCGGAAGCCCTTCTCCGCCCCGATGGACAGCAGCTCCCCCAGCTGTGGGTGCAGCAGCGGCTCACCCATGACGTGGAGATACAGGTAGGAGACGCGGCCCCGCAGCTTCTCCGCCAGCACGCGGAACTCCTCCGCCGTCATAAACCGCCCCTCCCGTCCCGTACCGGGGCAGAAGGAGCAGCGGAGATTGCAGATATTGGTGATCTCGATGTAAGCCCGTTTCAGCATGGCCGGTACGCTCCTTTTTCAAGTGTATCTATTGTAGCACGGGGCGGCGGTTTTGGCAACCGGAAGGAGCGCAATGAGGCGGTTTACGGTTGTAATCCGTGGAAAAACGTGATATACTTCTCCCAACAGGATGAAACATCCCCTGCGCCCCGGCGCGGTATCTGCTACCAGGCCGCTCCCGTGAAGCGCCGCAAAGCGGCGCTTTTTACGCCCAGCCGGCCATAGGCCGGCCCACGGGGGTGCGGCCTAAGATAGGAGAGCCCAATATGGACAAGAAACTGATGGTTATTGACGGCAACAGCATTGTCAACCGCTCCTTTTACGGCGTCCGCCCCCTGACCACCCGGGACGGACTGTATACCAACGCGGTTTACGGCTTTGTCACCACCCTCCAGCGGCTGCTGGACGAGGAGGAACCGGAAGCCCTGTGCGTCACCTTCGACCGGCGGGAGCCTACCTTCCGCCACCTGGAGTACGAAGGTTATAAGGCCCAGCGGAAAGGGATGCCCGAGGAGCTGGCCCAGCAGATGCCCGTGCTGAAGGAGGTGCTGGACGCCATGGACATCCCCCGCTACGAACTGGCGGGCTACGAGGCGGACGACCTCATCGGCACCATCTCCCGTAAGTGCGAGGCCTCCGGCTGGGAGTGCGTGGTAGTCACCGGGGACAAGGACAGCCTGCAGCTGGTGACGGACCGCACAAAGGTCAAGCTGGTATCCACCCGCATGGGCCAGACTACCACAAAGGACATGACCCCGGAGACTTTCCGGGAAGCCTACGGCTTCGACCCCATCCATATCATCGACCTGAAAGCCCTCATGGGCGACGCGTCCGACAACATCCCCGGCGTGAAGGGCGTGGGGGAGAAAACCGCCATGGCGCTGGTGCAGCGCTACCAGACCATCGACGCGATGTATGCCGCCATGCCGGACATCGAGGCCAAACCCGCCGCCATCAGGAAGCTGGCTGAGGGGGAGGAATCCGCCCGGATGAGCTATCATCTGGCCACCATCATCACGGACGCCCCCCTGGAATTTGACCCGGCGGAAAATCTGCGCCGCCCCGCCAGGCCGGAATTATATAACGTATTCCTGCGGCTGGAATTCAACAAGCTGATCGAAAAAATGGGCCTCACCGCCCGGGAAACGCCGCTTGCGGAGAAGCCGGAAGAATCCGCCTTCACCGTCCACGCATCCCACATCACGGACGAAGCCCAGGCGGAGGCGCTGCTGGAGACCTTCCGCAAAGCGGATCATGTGGCGCTGCTGGCCCTGCCGGACCTGTCCGCCGTCGCGGCCCAGTGCCAGACCGGAGCGGATACCGCTGAGGTGGGCGAGTTCTATTTCAGCCGCTACAACGGCGACTGGAACAAGCTGCTGTCCGCCCTGTTTTCGGCGGATATCAAAAAGGTTTCCCACGATGTAAAGGACCTGACCCGCACTTTGCTGGAAAACGGCCTTCCGGCGGAGGGCTTTATCTTCGACACCGCTCTGGCGGGCTACCTGCTGGACGCCACGGCGGGGCATTATGATATCGCCCGCCTGTTCGCCTCCTGGTTCAAGGAGGAGCTGCCGAGGCCCCTCTATCTGGCCCCGGACGCTTTCTCCATGCTGGGGGATACCGCCCAGGCGGAGGCATCTTTCCTCAGTTACACGTCCGCCGTAGACGCGCTGTACGAGGCCATGTTGCCCAAGCTGAAAGAAACGGACGTGGACTGGCTGTACTTCAACGTGGAGATGCCCCTGTGCCGGGTGCTGGCGGAAATGGAGGCCGCGGGCTTCCGGGTGGATGCCCGCGCCCTGCAATCCTTCGGCGAGATCCTGACCGCCGCTATCGATGCTCTGGAGCGGCAGATCTACTCCTATGCCGGAAAGTTCAACATCAATTCCCCCAAGCAGCTGGGCGAGGTTCTCTTCGAAAAACTGGGGATGCCCGCCTATAAGAAAACAAAAACCGGCTACTCCACCAACGCGGAGGTTCTGGATAAGCTCCGGGGCCAGCACCCCATTGTGGGCGAAGTCCTGGAGTACCGCCAGTACGCGAAATTAAAGAGCACCTATGTGGACGGCCTGCTGAAGGTCATTCCCCCGGACGGCCGGGTGCGCACCAGCTTCCAGATGACCGTCACCGCCACCGGACGGCTCAGCTCCACCGAGCCCAACCTGCAAAACATCCCCACCCGCACGGAACTGGGCAGCGAACTGCGCCGCATGTTCACGGCGGAACCCGGCAAAGTGTTGGTGGACGCGGACTACAGCCAGATCGAGCTTCGCCTGCTGGCCCATATTTCCGGAGACCAGGCGATGAAGGAGGCGTTCCTCTCCGGCGAGGACTTCCACACCGTCACCGCCGCTCACGTTTTTGGGGTGCCCATCGATCAGGTGACCGCCAATATGCGCCGCGCGGCCAAGGCGGTGAACTTCGGCATCGTCTACGGCATCTCCGCTTTCTCCCTATCCCAGGACCTGGGCGTCTCGGTGGCGGAGGCCAAGGAGTATATGGACGCCTACTTTGCCCGGTTCCCCGGCGTGAAGCGGTACATGGACGGCGTGATCGAAAAGGCCAGGACGGACGGCTATGTAGAAACCATGTTCCACCGCCGCCGCGCCCTGCCGGAGATCAAGGCCAGCAACTTCAATACCCGCTCCTTCGGCGAGCGTGTGGCGCTGAATATGCCCATTCAGGGGGCCGCGGCGGATATCATCAAGCTGGCGATGGTACGGGTTTTTGACCGTCTGAAAAAAGAAAATCTACAGGCAAAGCTTATCATGCAGGTCCACGACGAGCTGATCGTCGAGTGTCCGGAGGACGAGGCGGAACGGGTAAAGGCCCTTCTTACCGAGGAAATGGAGGGCGTCTACGATCTGGCCGTCCCTCTGACGGCGGACGCCCACAGCGGGAAAAACTGGCTGGAGGCGAAGTAGGAATGGCGTATCAGATCGTTCCTCTCACCGCCGTCCATCTGGACCAGGTGGAGGAAATCGAAAAAATCTGCTTTGACGATCCCTGGTCACGAAAAATATTTGAAGAATCCCTGGCCGCCGAAAGCACGGCCGCCCTGGCCGCTCAGGCGGAAGATGGAACCATTTCAGGCTACATTTTCTTTACCGCCATTCTGGATGAGGGCGGCGTGGACAATATCGCCGTCCTGCCCTCAGCACGGCGGCAGGGCGTCGCCTCCGCCCTGCTGGAAGAATTCCATAGCTATGGCCGGGCCCACGGTCTGACAAATCTTTTTCTGGAAGTGCGTCCCTCCAACGCGGGAGCCGCCGCGCTTTACCGGAAAATGGGTTATAAAGAGGTGGGACGGCGGAAAAACTATTACCTGGCCCCGAAAGAGGATGCCATTATCATGAAATTGGAGCTTACGCCATGCACCTGAATATTATGACCCGGGAGGAAATGAAGCGGGCCTATGAGATTGATTTGAAGGAAGCCTTTCCTCCCGCTGAATTAAAGCCCCTGTGGGCCATAGAGGCCATGCGGGAAAGGGGAGTTTACGACCCGCTGTGCATGGTAGATGAGACAGGGGAGACTCTGGGCTATATCCTGCTCTGGAAGCACGAGGACGGGCGGTATATTCTGATCGACTACCTCTGCGTCCCCGCCGGACGGCGGAATGGCGGCATTGGCGGCAGACTGCTGCAAGCCGCTATCGGCTATTATCCAAAAGATACCGTTTTCATCGGCGAATCCGAGGCACCCACCGGCGACCCGGCGGCAGACGAGCTGATCCTGCGGCGGCTGGGCTTCTACGCCCGGAACGGCGCAAAAACGCTGCGCTATGACAACGCCCTGTTCGGCGTACACTACAAGACCATCTGCTGGGCGGACCCCATGCCGGAGGAATCGGAGATCATGCGCAAGCACCAGGAAATCTATTTACAGCAGTTCGGCCGGGAAAAATATGACCGCTATATCCAGATTCCCCTCCTCCCCGGCGAGAAGCCCAGACCCTTGACCGACTGGACGGAATAAGCGGATGCCAAGAAGGAGCGCGGAGGCCGGGGACACGTCTCCCCAGGTCTCCGCGCTCCATCCCTCTGCCGTTACCAGCGGCTGTTTTCGCCGTCGGTCAACACGCCGTCCACATCGTGGACACGGGCGTTGTCCAGCATCCGCTGGAAAGAAGTGGTGCTGGTGCCGCGGGCCACGGCGCTGCGGCCGTCTTCCACCAGACCGGTCACCGCGTCGCCCACATTGTCCGCTGCGCGGCGCAGATCATTGCCAACGGCGCTGCGGCTGGTGGCCGTATTATTGCCGGCGCCAGCAGCCGCGCCCGTCCCGGAGCCGGCAGTGGTACCAGTGCCCGTTCCGGTGCCAGTACCATTGTTTGTGCCGGCGTTATTGCCGGAGGCAGTACCCGTTCCGGCGCCAGTACCGGTACCAACATCGCTGCCGGTACCTAAGCCTGAACCGGTACTGCTGCCGTTATTGTTGGCAGTGCCATTGTCGTTGGCGTTTGTCCCGCTGTTCGTGCCGGTACCGCCGTTCTGGGTAGTTCCGTTGCCGTTTGCCGGATCATTGACCATGTTGTTGTCCTTGTTGCCGCAGGCCGCCAGGCTCAAAACCATTGCCAGGGCGGCTGCGACCAGTGCAGCTTTTTTCATCTGAATCTTCCTCCTTCCAAAAGTGGCGCGCAGTTCGCGCTGGGGGTAGTATTTGCGCC
Organism: Oscillibacter sp.; assembly: GCA_014799845.1. Taxonomy (GTDB): domain Bacteria; phylum Bacillota; class Clostridia; order Oscillospirales; family Oscillospiraceae; genus Pelethomonas. The sequence goes on from JAAVHF010000050.1 coordinate 88,419, forward strand.
GGAACGGATTTTACTTCTGCGAGATTTTGCAAATTTTTCGGAAACCGGCGCGGCATATATATGGTATAGATCAAACGAATAAGGAGCATATTATGGAAGAGTTGTACGACGTCATCATTCTGGGCGGCGGTCCCGCGGGACTGTCCGCGGGGCTGTACGCCGGACGGAGCCGGATGAAAACCCTCCTCATCGAAAAAGGCGCGTCCGGCGGACAGATCGCCCTCAGCGCGGACGTGGAAAATTATCCCGGTCAGATGCTGGACGGGGAGACCGGCGTCACCCTGTCCGCCCGGATGGCGGAGCAGTGCCAGAATTTCGGCGTGGAGCGGGCCGCCGACACCATCCGTGCGGTGCAGCTGACCGGCGAGGTGAAGCGCCTCACCGGCGGAAAGGGCGAATACCGCGCCCGGACCGTCATCATCGCCTCCGGCGCGTCTCCCCGGCCCATCGGCTGTGAGAATGAGAAGGAATTTACCGGGAGAGGCATCTCCTACTGCGCCACCTGTGACGGCGCTTTTTTCCGGGGACTGGACGTCTACGTGGCGGGCGGCGGCGACAGCGCTGTGGAGGAGGCCATTTTCCTCACCCGCTTCGCCCGGCGCGTTGCCGTTATCCACCGCCGGGACGCCCTGCGGGCGGCAAAGTCCATTCAGGAGCGCGCCTTTGCCAACCCGAAGATTCGTTTTCTCTGGGACAGCGTAGTCGTCCGGGCGGACGGGAACGACGTGCTGAACGCACTGACGGTAAAAAATGTCAAAACCGGGGAGCTGACGGAGATCCGGGCCTCTCAGGAGGACGGGATGCTGGGCCTGTTCGGCTTTGTGGGCTATCTGCCCAATACCGGCCTGTTTCAGGACCAGCTGCCCCTGGAGAGCGGTTATATCCGCACGGACGAGGACATGCGCACCGCCATCCCCGGCGTATTCGCGGCGGGGGACGTGCGGGTGAAGAGCCTGCGGCAGGTGGTCACCGCCGCCGCGGACGGGGCCATTGCCGCCGTGCAGGCGGAGCGGTATCTGGCAGAGCGGCAAAGTCTTTCAGAACAGCGTCTCTGAGTTGTGTATATCGCATAATCCGGGACGCCGTTTTTGTTGTAATCCCACAAAAGGTATACAACTATGCAGAGGGCGGGCGGTTTCGCCCGCCCCTTTCCCTGTGCCAACCATTGTGAAAAAGGAAACCGATATCTTGCAGCAGGAAAAATTACCGGGGCAGTACCATCCGCCGATCATCAAGGACGCCGCCACCGGAGCAGAGAAAGGATAATACTTGCAATTTCATAAAAAGTTTGCTATGATACCCCAGGCGAGGTGGTCCTTATGTGACACGGACATTGCCCTTCTGGTCAAGGGTCCTCAGAACATGCTTTTCGCCGGTATGGCGGAGGGCGAGAGGGCGGCACGGATCACCCCGTCAGAACATAGTGATTGAAGGCGGTTTCGCCTCATTTATATGAAAGGAGTTTATTGTTTAGCCATGGATATAAAAGAACAACTCGGCCAATTTACCCAGGAACGGTTCGGCCTCACCCCGGACCAGTGCAATGACCGCCAGCTGTACGAAGCCCTGCTGGCTCTGACCCGCCGCCTCTCGGAGGCGCGCCCGGCTCCCGATGGAGAGCGGAAGCTCTACTATTTCTCCGCGGAATTCCTGATGGGAAAGCTGCTGGACAACAACCTGCTGGCCCTGGGCATCCGGGACCAGGCGCGGGAGCTGCTGGCCTCTATGGGCCGGGATCTGAACGCCGTGGAGGAGCAGGAGCCGGAGCCCTCCCTGGGCAACGGCGGACTGGGGCGTCTGGCGGCCTGCTTCCTGGACTCCATCGCCGCCCTGGGGATGCGGGGCGACGGCGTGGGCCTCAATTACCACTATGGCCTCTTCCACCAGAAATTTGTGAATCACAAGCAGATGGAGACCCCCGACCCCTGGATGCAGCCCGACAGCTGGCTGATCCCCACGGGAAAGACCTTCACCGTTCCCTTCGGCGGCTTCGACCTGACGGCGAAGCTGTGGGACGTGTCCATCCCCGGCGCGTACAACGACCGGGCCAACCGCCTGCACCTGTTCGACGTGGAGGAGCCCGCCGCCCCGCCGGAGAACGGCATCGACTTCGATAAGACCGACATTGTCCACCACCTGACCAGCTTCCTCTACCCCGACGACGGGGACGAGGCGGGCCGTCTGCTGCGGGTGTACCAGCAGTATTTCATGGTATCCGCCGGCGCCCAGCTGATTTTGCAGGAGCTGGAGGAGCGGGGCTGTGGTCCCCGGGACCTTGCCGCCCGCACGGCCATCCAGATCAACGACACCCATCCCTCCATGGTCATTCCGGAGCTGGTCCGCCTGCTGACCGCCCGGGGGCTGTCCATGGACGACGCCATCGATCAGGTCCGCCGCACCTGCGCCTACACCAACCACACCATTCTGGCGGAAGCCCTGGAGAAGTGGCCCCTGCACTTTATTGAGCGGGTGGCCCCCCAGCTGGTGCCCATCATCCGCGAGCTGGACCGCCGGGCCAGGGAAGCCTGCCCCGACCCCGCCGTTGCCATTCTGGACAACCAGAATCTGGTCCACATGGCCCATATGGACATCCACTACGGCTATTCTGTCAACGGCGTGGCCGCCCTGCACACGGAGATCCTGAAAAAGGCGGAACTGAATCGGTTCTACGACCTCTATCCCGCCCGATTCAACAACAAGACCAACGGCGTCACCCTCCGCCGCTGGCTGGAGGCCTGCAACCCGGACCTCACCGCCCTCATCGACCGCTGCATCGGTCCCGGCTGGCGGAAGGCTCCCGACCAGCTGGTGGGCCTGCTGGACTTCATCGACAACGACCAGGTGCTGGGCCGCCTGCTGACCGTGAAGTACTCCGCCAAGGAGCGGTTCTGCCGGGAGCTTCAGGAGGCCCAGGGCATCGACGTGGACCCCAGCTCCGTCTTTGACGTTCAGATCAAGCGCCTCCACGAGTACAAGCGCCAGCAGATGAACGCCCTGTACGTCATCCACAAGTATATGGAGATCAAGGGCGGACGCAAGCCGGAGCATCCCATTACCGTCCTCTTCGGGGCCAAGGCCGCCCCGGCCTACGTCATGGCCAAGCACATCATCCATCTGATCCTCTGCCTGCAGCAGCTCATTGAAAACGATCCGGCGGTGCGCCCCTGGCTGCGGGTAGTGATGATCGAGAACTACAACGTCACCTGGGCGGAACGGCTGATCCCCGCCGCGGATATCTCCGAGCAGATCTCCCTGGCCTCCAAGGAGGCCAGCGGCACCGGCAACATGAAGCTGATGGCCAACGGCGCGGTGACTCTGGGCACCATGGACGGGGCCAACGTGGAAATCGCCGAACTGGTGGGGCCGGACAACATCTACACCTTCGGCGCGGACAGCGACCGGGTCATCCATCTCTATGACGACAAGGGCGGCCAGCGCTACCGGGCGCGGGACTACTACCACACCCTCCGGGTGGAACCGCTGGTGGACTTCCTGCTGTCCCCGGAGCTGCTGGACATCGGCGACCCCAAGAGCCTGGCAGCCCTGTGGCGGGACATGAAGGGCAAGGACTGGTTCATGGCCCTGCTGGACGTGGAGGAATACATCTCCGTCAAGGATCTGGCCATCCGCCAGTACGGCGACCGGAAGTCCTGGGCCCGGAAGATGCTGGTGAATATCGCCAAATCCGGCTATTTCTCCTCCGACCGCACCATCAGGCAGTACAACGAGGATATCTGGCACCTGTAATCAAACCGATAAAATTGGGCGGGAGCTTCAGCTCCCCCCAATTTTTTTCGCCGGCCTGTTGCCGTTTCGATGCCGGAATGATATATTATTTCCAAGCTAAAAGCTCGGAAATAATATATTTGATTTAAAGCCGTTCTGCTCGCCGCCCGTGGGCCGGCCTATGGCCGGCTTAGCGCTAAAAGCGCCGTTTGGCGGCGCTTCACGGTTTACGGCGGCAGCCGCAGAACATGGCAAATATTACTTCCGGCCTTTCAGTTCGGGAGTAATATTTTATTTGCACCGACAAAATATGACCGGAAAAGAGGCGCCTGCCCTTGATACGCGTATTGATCGTAGAGGACGAAAAACCCATATCCAATCTCATCCGCCTGAGCCTGACCAAGGAGGGCTTCCACTGCACCTGTGCCTATGACGGCGCGGAAGCGGCGGACCTGCTGGAACGGGAGCCCCCTTACGACCTGATCCTTCTGGACGTGATGCTGCCGGAAGTGGACGGCTTCGAGCTGATGGAATATATCCGCCCCCTGGAGATCCCGGTGATCTTCCTCACCGCCAAGGGCGCGGTGGCGGACCGGGTCAAGGGCCTGCGGCTGGGCGCGGAGGACTATATCGTCAAGCCCTTCGAGACCGTGGAGCTGCTGGCCCGGATCGACGTGGTCCTGCGCCGCTACAAAAAGTGCGACATGGTGCTGGAGATCGGCGGGGTAAAGATCGACACCGCCTCCATGCGGGTGTGGCGGGGCGAGGAGGAGATCAGCCTGACCAAGACGGAGTACGACCTGCTGCTCCTCTTCGCCCGGAATCCCCGCCGGGCCATGTACCGGGAGACCATCTACGAGCGGGTCTGGGGCGGCGACTACCCCTTCGGCAGCAAGGCGGTGGACCTCCACGTCCAGCGCCTGCGGAAGAAGGTGGGCTGGGAGACCATGCTGCGGGCGGTCAACAAGGTTGGCTACCGCCTGGAAGCCTGAGCTGCCGGTCAACGGGCTCTGAGGCTGCAGCCCGGTGACGGAAAAAGCATATGGAGTAGAGATACTATGAAGTTTCGCATAAAAATGACCCTATGGATGCTGGCGGTGCTGTCGCTCCTGTTCGGCATCGGGGGCAGTCTGCTGATCTCCGGCTTTTTCCGGGATTCCCTGGAGCGGGAAAAGGACGCGGCCTTCGCCTCCTACCGCATGGCCTGGAGCGCCCTCCGGATCGTCAACGGACTGGACCCCTATCTGGACGCCGGGGCCATCGCCCATACCATGGAGCAGCTGTGCGAGCAGAACAGCTCCTCCTGGACGGCCCTCCGTCTCGCCACAGAGACGGACGTCCTGTACGAATCGGGCGCTTCCCTCTCCCTGCTTCTGGGTGATACGCCGGCCCCGGAGCCGGATACCTGCCGCCTCCAGCTGATGACCGTTGGGAACGCCTCCCACTGGCTGGTCCTCTCCGGCACGGTGGAGACCAACGGCGAGACCTTATACCTCCACATTACCCGCAACGTCTCCACCCTCTATCAGATGCGCCAGAGCCAGCAGCGGACCTACCTGCGGGTATTCGGCGTGATGGCCCTGATCTGCGCGGCGGCCTGCTACACCATGTCCCGGCTGCTGACCGCGCCCCTGACGGGACTCTCCCGGGCCTCCCGGGCCATTGCCTCCGGGCGGTTTTCCAGCCGTGCGCCCATCCGCGGCGAGGACGAGATCGCCGCCGTCTCCCGGGATTTCAACCGCATGGCCGAGCAGATGGAGAAAACCATCTCCGAACTCCATCAGGCCATGGAGCGGCAGGAGCGGTTCGTGGGCAGCTTCGCCCACGAGATGAAAACCCCCATGACCAGCCTCATCGGCTATGCCGACCTTCTCCGCAGCGGGAAGCTGACCCCCGCCGAGCAGGCGGAGGCGGCGGATTATCTCTTCTCCGAGGGCAAGCGCCTGTCCAATCTGTCCCGGAAGCTGCTTGAGCTGCTGGTACTCAAGGAGGGGGACACGCCCTTTATCGCGGTGGCCCCGGCGGACCTGGTGGAGGAATTCACCACCCGCCTGCGTCCCTTGCTGGCCCCCCGCCAGATCACGGTAACCTGCGAGAGCCAGCGGGGAGAATGCCTCATGGAGCCGGATCTGGTCTGGTCCCTGCTGCTGAATCTGGCCGACAACGCCCAGAAAGCGGTCAGCAAGGGAGGAGAGATCCGCTTCCGGCAGAAAATGCTCCCCGACGGCTGCCGCATTCAGGTGCTGGACAACGGGCGGGGCATCCCGGAAAAATCCCTGGATCACCTGACGGAGGCCTTCTACCGGGTAGACAAGGCCCGTTCCCGCAAGCAGGGGGGCTTTGGCCTGGGGCTGGCCCTCTGTCAGGAGATTGCCGCGGCGCATAACGGCTCCATCCGCTTTGCCAACCGCACCGACGTGCCTCACGGGGCCTGCGTCACCGTGGAGCTGAAAGGAGGGCGGCCATGAAGCGTCTCAAAAAATGGATGCTGCCGCTGTTCACCCTTTTGCTGGTGGCGGTTGGCGCGGCCATGCCCTTTATCGCGTCCTACATGCAGGACGCGCAGCAGGCGGAAGCGGACATCCGCCCCTTCGATTCCTTCAGCCTGACCCTTCAGCAGCAGGGATCGGACCTTAGCCGAATCCTAGGGACCATTGCAAGCGGGTCATATTATATAAATGAGGCCTCAAAGGCGGAGGATGTGGCGCTGACCGAAGGGCTGGCCCTGTCGGCGACAGAGGAACTGCTGACGGAACTGGTCAACTACGGCCTGCTGAACAAGGAGACCGTGGCACGGCTTTATAACCCCAAGATTCAGGCGCAGAGGGTGATCCCCGTGGTATACACCAATGAGGAGGATATCAATTGGGCCGCCGCCGGGACACCGGGACCGGACTATGATGCTTTCCCCGGGGATTACATCGAAGAAGACGGCATCTCCACCTGGACCATCACCTGGGATCAGCCGGACAATGGTTGGATCTGGCTGGATGACGCCAGCGGCAAGGCGGTCATGATCCAGATCCCCGGCCTGTCAGGCCTGGGGTTATTCGATGGCAGCGCCGCGTTTGGCGAGAGAGTCTATGCCCGGGTCGAAAACTGGCGGACATTCCTGTCGGACTATTACAGTACGGAGGTCCAGATCGCCGATGAAGAATGGTACGATGAGGCCGTAAAGTTCATCCTCTCCTTTCCTCTGGGCACGGGCGAAGATCAGGAAATTTTTTCGCTGGATCTGTATTTCTACTTTTCGTATTACTTCTCGATATTGTCGCCCTACGTTTCGTAAGATTTCCGATGCCGGACCGATGCCGGTTCGACGGCATTTTCATGGGGCGCCCCCCTATAATGGGATCATCCCATTTGACAGGAAGGTGCTCCTATGTACAAAAGACCCCGCCGCAGACGGAGGCGGCTCAGGCGGAAAATCCCGCTGTATGCGTTCCTGCTGGCTGTGCTGTCCTTCATCATGGCCTTTGCGTTCCCGCCGGAGGATGAAATGCCAGCGCAGCCCGCGCCCGTCTATCCACTGTCCTCGCTGGTGGAGCCGGAGCCGCCTTCCGCGCCGGCCCCCGCAAGCGTGGAACCCGAGATCCCCTCCGTCCCCGCCGTGGACAAGTCCGTCTGGAACCTGACGCTGGTGAATACCTGGAACCCTCTCTCCAGGGATTATGCCTTTACCCCCACCGAGCTTGCCAACGGCTGCAAGGTGGACCAGCGATGCTATCCGGACCTGCAGGCCATGATGGACGCCTGCCGCGCAGAGGGCCTGTCCCCGGTGATCTGCTCCGCCTACCGCAGCTATGAGAAGCAGGAGGAGCTGTATCAGAAAAAGGTGGACAAGCTGGCCGCCCGGGGCCGTTCCCAGTCAGACGCCGAGGCCGAAGCCGCCAAGGAGGTCGCCGTCCCCGGCACCAGCGAGCATCAGCTGGGGCTGGCGATGGACATTGTGGACCTGAACAACCAGAATCTGGACGAGTCCCAGGAGAACACCGCCGTCCAGAAGTGGCTGATGGAACACAGCTGGGAGTACGGCTTTATCCTCCGCTATCCCAGCGGCAAGAGCGAGGTCACCGGGATCATCTACGAGCCCTGGCATTACCGCTACGTGGGCAGGGAAGCGGCCGCGGAAATTTACGAGCAGGGCGTCTGCCTGGAGGAATACCTGGCCGGTGAATAGAAGAACTCCCCGCCGAAATATCGGCGGGGAGTTTTGCGCATATGGGGTGCGGCAGGGACGAATCAGCCCTTGACGCCGCCGGAGGCCAGTCCGCTGACCAGATTCTTCTCAATTCCCATAAACAGGATGACCACGGGAATGATAGCGAAAATGGAGGCTGCAAAGAGGTACTGCCACTCGATCATGTTGTAGCCGTTGAAGATGTTGATGCCCACCGTCAGGGGCTTGAGGGTGTCGGTGGAAATCAGGCACAGGGCCACGGTGTACTCGTTCCATGCGTTGATGAAAATGAAAATCAGCGTGGTGACGATTCCCGGCGCGGCCACGGGCAGCAGCACTCGCATCATGGACTGTACCCGGGTGCAGCCGTCAATGGTGGCGGCCTGCTCCATCTCGGCGGAGATGCCCATGAAGGTGCCCCGCAAAAGCCAGATGGTGAACGCCTGGTTAAAGGCGGCGTTGATGAAGATCAGGCCCCAGATGCTGTCCGTCAGCCCCATGGACATCATGACCTTGTAGATACCAATGAGCAGCACCACCGGCGCGAACATCTGGGAGACGATGACGAACCCCAGGAAAGCCGTCTGCCCTCTGAACCGCATCCGGGCCAGGGCATAGGCGGCGGGAATGCCGCAGAGCATGGCAATAAGGGTGGAGCCGCTGGCAACCAGGATGGAGTTGAGCATGTACTTGGCCATGGGGGCCCGGCTCCAGATGTCGATGAAGTTGGACCACAGGGCCGTAACGGGCAGGATGGTGCCGTTGGCGGTGAAGATCTCCCCCCGTCCTTTCAGCGCGGTGCAGAACATGGCGAAATAAGGATACAGCGTGATGATGCACACGTCCAGCACCACAAAGTAGAGCAGGACTCTTAAAATGACCTTCTGTACGGAAACCGTTTTTTTCACAGTGTTGGAGCTCTGGCTCATCATACGTCATCTCCTTTCCGCAGGGTGTAGATCATGTAGACGCTGGCGCAGACCAGCAGGATAATGAAGCCGATGACGGAGACCGCCGCCGCCTCGCCCTGNTTGCCGTTGTAGAAGGCCAGCTTGTAGAGGTAGGTNACCAGGGTGTCNGTNNGGTTGGCGGGGTCGCCCTTGGTCATGGTCCAGATGATGGGGAAGGAGTTGAACACGTAGATGATNTTCAGNACGGTGCTCACCGTCAGGGAGGACTTTACCAGNGGCAGNGTGATCTTGAACAGCTTCTGCCAGTAGTTGGCCCCGTCCACCGTGGCGGCTTCATAGTAAGTGGTGTCAATGCTCTGCAANCCGGAGAGNACGCAGAAGGTGACAAAGGGAATNGTAACNAAGATGCCGCAGGCGATCTCCCAGGCGAAGTANGCCTCCGGCGTGGGCGTCCAGTTCACCGGCGCNCTGATGANTCCCAGCCTGAGCAGCAGGGTATTCAGGGTGCCGTAGTCCTTGTTGATGATGAAGTTCCACGCGCTGGCCTGAATGACCAGGGTGGTGGCCCANGGGAANACCACGATGGCCCGCGCCACCTTCCGTCCCCGGAAGTTGTTGTTGAGGATCAGCGCCAGAATGAAGCCCAGCACNGTGGANANNANNACCACNGCNANGGTCCAGACCAGCGTGTTTTNCAGNACCAGGCNGAANGCNNGGNNCTTGANNACCTTGGNNAAGTTGTCCAGNCCGTTGAAGCCCTTGATCTTGCCCGCCTTGCTCACGTCGCTCATGGACATCTGGAACACGGACAGGATGGGGACCAGGATGAANACCGCCATCAGNATCAGGCTGGGCGCGATCCAGATATANGGCTCGATCGTCCGCAGGGCCTTCTTTACCGGAGANCNGCCGCTCTGAGGGGCTTTCNGCTTTGCNGGAACCGCTTTGCTCGGGGAAACTTTGNTCACAGGAACACCTCCCTATTCTCTTACACACGGGGCGCATCCCCCCTTCCGNCCGCTTTCCAGGCGCGGAAAACTCCCCGCCTCGAAACCGGCCGCAGAGGGCGNGGACCTGTATTCGCAGCCGCAAACGCCGTCCGGACGGGTCTTTTCCCGCCGCTCCGCGTTNAATTNTTTTNAAATACACAAAGTATTCCTGCNAAAATTTGCCTTGATCAGCGGGAAAATNCCTCGCCCAGCCNGCATTTTCGACTGCGAATNCAGGTCCTNAAAGCGGGCCGGACCGCTCTGGCCCGGCCCGCTTGCTATTGTTCTNTCGGTCTTGTCTGACGCCGGTTTATCCGGCAATCTCAGCCTGGAGGTTATCCAGCAGCTCCTGAACGCTGCCGCCCAGCAGAGCCTGCTGCTCCACNTTGATGACGCCCTGCTTGACGTCGGCCCACTCGGCCTTGGCGGTGGGATAGAACTTGCAGGANCCAACGATCTCGACCCAGGCGGCCATGCGCTCGTCAGCGGCAGCGGCGATCTCACCGCCGGTCTTGGTGGCGGGCAGGAAGTCNTCCATCAGCACCCAGTCGGAGTACCGGCCGTCCTCATAGAAGAAGTCNAAGAAGGTCTTGATGGCCTCGATCTTCTCGGGGGAGTGANCGTTGTCGAAGCACATGAAGCGGTCCATAACGCCGGCGGAGACGGAATCCTTGCCGCCGTTGGTGGGGATGGANGCGGTGCCGTAGTTGATGACTTCATCAGGNTTCTTGTCCACGGCGATGTAGGTGGGGATGGAGTTGGGCCCGATCATCATGGCCAGCTGGCCGGCGCCGAACAGNTCCTGNAGGGTGTAACGGGTCTCGTTGGCGGGATCGGTNTTGGTCAGACCGTCGNTCACCAGGCTGATGGCGTACTCAATGGCNTCCACGTTCTCAGCGCTGTTGAGGGTCCANTNGCCGNTGGCGTCGGTGAAGTCGCCGCCGTTGTTCCAGATGTAGTAGGCAAANGCGGCCTGNCCNTCNTCGGTGGTCATNTCNATGCCCCAGGGNTAGATGCTGGNNTCATANTCCTTCAGCTTCTGGCAGGCNGCGCGCAGCTCNTCCCAGGTAGTGGGNACNTCNACGCCGGCGGCNTCCAGGATGTCCACGTTGTAGTACAGGGCGCGGGCGGAAGCCAGATCGGGCACGGCCCACACGGTGCCGTCCACCACGGACTGNTCCAGGAAAGCGGGGTAGAACTTGGCNTAGGTCTCAGCGGAGACGTANTCCTGNGCNGGCAGCAGCAGNTCGTCGGCCTGATAGTCNGCGAACACGTCGATGTTCAGGATGTCNGGGGCNNNNTNGCCNNNGATGCGGGTNTTGACCACGGTNTAGATGTCNTTCCAGGAGACGACTTCCACGTTCAGGTTNATGTTGTCATAGGCAGCGTTGAACTCGTTCTGGAAATCGGCCCACCACTGGGTGGTGTTCTGGCCGTACTGGGCCGCGATGACGTTGATGTCGATCTTGTCCCCGGAGGGAGCGGGCGCGGGCTCAGCGGGGGCGTCGTTATTGGCAGGGGTATCGGTGTTAGCGGGGGTGTCGGTGTTGGCGGGCGTGGAATTGTTGTTGTTCCCGCCGCCGCAGGCTACCAGGGCCAGGGTCATCACCAGGGCCAGCAGCAGTGCAAGAGTTTTCTTCATTTCATAATCCTCCTCATCGTTATAAGAAAGAGCGCTCTGTTCGCGGGTTCGACAGCATGCCTGCGCACAGAGTGCAATTCCGTATTACATTGTAGCAGGTTCCCAGGCAAAAAATAGGAACCAGCGTTCCGAATATAGCAAAATCGTACGCTCTCCGAAAAATTGTGCGGATTGCAGAAAAACCCATGGAGAATTTCGTCAAGATAACCAAAAACTCAGGCGTTGTGCCGCCACTTTTTCCGAAAATCTCTGGGGGTCAGACCGGTGACGGAACGAAATACCCGTGAGAAGTAGTTGTAATCGCTGATCCCCACCGCCTCCGCCACGGCGGAGATGGGCAGGTCATTTTGCAGCAGCAGCGTCTTGGCCGCGCCGATACGCCGCTGGGCAATGAGATGGGACAGCGTCTCTCCACCGGACAGCTCCTTAGCCAGACGGCACAGCTTGGTCCGCCCGATGCGCAGCTCCCCGGAGATGCTCTCCAGGGACAGCTTCTCCATGTAATGCTCGTCCAGATACCGCTCCAGCCTTTGCAGGTCCGTCTGCTCCGTGGCCTGGATCATCCCCTTCAGCTGGATGTATGCCGCAAGGGCCTCCAGAAGCTCGGAGTATGCCTTCAGCTCCGCGGCGGAGTACTGGCGGAACTGGAAAAAAGCGTCCTTCAGGGCGTCCGGCCCGCCGGGATACCAGTCCAGCCGGGTGCGGGCCTGTTCCCACTGTTCTTCCACAGGGGATTCGTCCAGAAAGCACCCAAAAACCAGATAGGCCAGCGGATGGTTCCTGTCATACAGCGGCATCACCGCCTCGCAGACGCCGGCATGGCAGCGGTAGAACTGAAAGCCCCTGGCGGCGCTGTAGCTCCTGATCTTCCACGAGTCGCAGGCCACGCAGCGCGCATGTCCCTCCGGCAGGGCGTTGATGGCCTTGCAGTAAGGCGGGTGGCCCTCGAAGAGGTTGATGTCCCGCCCCTGGGGGTCCAGAATGTTGGCCGCCATACCGGTAAACACATAGAGATTGGTCAGCAGCTCAAGCAGCTGCTTCTGATCAAAGAGAATGTTCATAGGACGCCTCCCGTCAGGGCCCGTTCTCCGCCTCAGGGGCGGAGAACAGGGGGTACCCCCTGTTTCAAACGATACCGTTTTCCCTATCATAGCACAAAATCAAACGGTTTTGAACCGCTTCGCGAAATCCGGCGCAAAAATTTCTCTTTATGACCGTTGATGCTGAAAGCCGGGAAAGGATAATACCGGCCTTTTGACACGAGGTGGCCCCGTTCAAACGGGATCATAATTCAACAGAAGCGCGAGAAGAAAAGATTGTATTTCCAGTCAATGTGTGGTATCTTAAAAGATGGTGCGTCCATCCAACGGGCCGCGCCGGTATACGACAGATACTGGGGGAACGAAAAATGTTAACTGCAATCGTGGGCATCAACTGGGGCGACGAGGGCAAGGGCCGCATGGTGGACCTACTCAGCGAGCGCTACGACGTGGTTGTCCGCTACCAGGGCGGCAATAACGCCGGCCACACCGTCGTCAACAACAAGGGAAAATTTATCCTGAACCTGATGCCCTCCGGCATCCTCCGGGACGGCACCGTCAACGTGCTGGGCCCCGGCATGGTGGTGGACCTGGAGCACCTGTGCGGCGAGGTCCGGCGTCTGCGGGACGGCGGCATCTCCGTCACGCCGGAGAACCTCAAAATCAGCGACAAGGCCACTATCTGCATGCCCTACCACAAGCTGCTGGACGGCTTGGAGGAGGACCGCCTGGCGGGCAAGAAATTCGGTTCCACCCGCCGGGGCATTGCCCCCGTTTACGCGGATAAATATATGAAGAAGACTCTGCGCATGGGCGACCTTCTGGACCTGGAGGATCACGCCGGGCACGTCGCCGACATCGTGGAGTGGAAGAACCTGACGGTAGAGAAGGGCTACGGCCACGAGCCCATCCAGGCCACGGACATGATGTCCTGGCTGCGGGAGTTCGGCCTGCCCTGGAAGGACTATATCTGCGACACCACCCTGTACCTGAACAAGGCCATCAGCGAGGGCAGGGATGTCCTTTTCGAGGCCCAGCTGGGCGCGCTGCGGGACATCGATTTCGGCATTTTCCCCTATACCTCCAGCTCTTCCTCCATCGCCGCCTACGCCCCCGTGGGCGCGGGCATCCCCAACCACCATCTGGACGGCTCCATCGGCATCATGAAGGCCTACTCCAGCTGCGTAGGCGAGGGTCCCTTCACCTGTGAGTTCTTCGGCGACGAGGCTCACGCCCTCCGTGAGGCCGGCGGCGAATACGGCGCGGCCACGGGCCGTCCCCGCCGGGTAGGCGGCTTCGACGCAGTCGCCAGCCGCTACGGCGTGATGATGCAGGGCGCGACGGAGATCGCCCTGACCAAGCTGGACGTTCTCTCCGGCATGGAGAAGGTCCCTGTGTGCGTAGCCTACGAGGTGGACGGCCGGCGGGTGGACGACTTCCCCACCGGAGGCCGTCTGGACCGGGCCAAGCCCATCTACGAGTACTTCCCCGGCTTCGGCGACGTGTCCAAATGCCGCAGAAAAGAGGACCTGCCCCAGGCGGCGCTGGATTATATCGCCTACCTGGAGAAGGCCGTCAATTGTCCCATCAAATATGTCTCCGTGGGCGCGGAGCGGGACGCTTATATCGAAATGTTCTGAAAAAATTCCCCGGACTTCGGTCCGGGGAATTTTTTACGCTTCTTCACTTTTCTGATCCTTCAACCGGTCAATCAGTTCCCGCAATTCTTCGGCGGTATACCGGTACACCGTATCGCAGAACTGGCACCCCAGTTCGCACCCACCCTGCTCCCGCAGAAGGTCCTCCAGGTCCGCCACGCCCATGCTGATCAGTGCTCTTTCCACCCGGTCCCGGCTGCAATAGCATTTATACGCAATGGGAGAGGTCTCCAGGATGTCCACCTTGAAGTCGCTGAGCACGGTCCGCAGCAGCGCCTCCGGGTCGCTGTTCTGATCCAATAGCTTCGTTACCGGCCCCGCCGCCAGCACGCCGCCCTCCACTTTCGTGATGACGTCCTCGTCCGCGCCGGGGAGCAGCTGGATGATATATCCGCCCGCGGCTTTCACGCTCTGGTCCCGGTCCACCAGCACCCCCAGGGCGCAGGCGGTAGGGATCTGTTCGCTCTCCACAAAGTAGGCCGCCAGGTCCTCGGCGATTTCCCCGCCCAGCAGGCCCACGGAGCCTATATAAGGTTCCTTCATCCCCAGGTCCCTGATAACCGTCAGCGTTCCCTCGGCGCCGACTGCGCCGCCCACGTCCAGTTTTCCGTCCTCCCGGAGGGGGAGGTCGATCTGAGGATTCTGCACATAGCCCCGGACGTTTCCCAGGTGGTCGGAGACGGCCAGTACGGTCCCCAGGGGACCGCCGCCCTTGATTTGCAGGGTCAGCGACGCGGCTTCTTCTTTCAGGGCGTTGCCCATCATAGACGCTGCCGCCAAGGCCCTGCCGAGGGCGGCGGTTGCCACCGGGAGGGTTTTCTGGATATTTCTTGCCCGCTCGGTAAGGTCTTTCGTTGTGACTGCTACGGCTTTTACTGTGCCATCCTTCGTGATGGCACGGACTAATTTATCCATTGTCGGTGGTTCCTCCTTCTTGCCGCCGCTGCGCGGCGGCAACGGATTTTTTCTTATCGATAGCCCGGGGCCTGCGCGGCCCCGGACCCCGCGCCTACTTTTGCCGCGCGGCAAAAGTAGGCAAAAACGCGCTTAAACCTACGGTTTAAGAATCCCTTAGGGTGTCACCCATGGGGTGACACTCAATTACGGGGGTTATTTGTCTTGCGCTTGTCCTGCGGCCTGTCCGGCCTAAACCGAACCGACCCCCGTGCATCAGGCGAAGCGTCTACTTCAGGATGTTGTCGGCAGTCCCTACCGTCCCGCTTTGGGTACTCCCGGCGTTGCTGTCCTCCGGAACCCACTCCAGAATGTCGCCAGGCTGGCATTGAAGGATGTTGCAGAGAATTCCCAGACTTTCCACACTGATTGCAGTGCTTCCCGTTCGCAAACGCTGCATGGTGCCTTCTGAAAGAATCTTCTCCGCACGAATACGATAAGTAGAATATCCGGCCCGTTTTAATTCTTGTAATACATTTATCCTGTAGTGAAGCATAACATTTTCAAATTATTAATAGGGCTTATTTGTCCTCTTCCGGAACCCATTCTAAAATNTCNCCNGGCTGGCATTGNANNATATTGCAAATAACNTTTANCGTAGCAAANGACAGGCTCATNTCCCCCANACGCAATTTTTGTACGGTNCTNTCNGACAAAAGTTTNTCCTGCCGTAANCGATAAGAGGAGTATCCNGCCTCNTTCAGCTTTTGTTGTACATTAATTTTGTAGTTTAGCATAGCACTCCCTCTGTGCACTAAAAAATTGTTGACATANACAGATATTTAGTGTATAATAGCAATATAAAAATTGGGAGGCAGTCAAAATGAANTGGACCTTACNGGAACAGATTACCGAGCTNAACCAGACCTACAACAATCTNGGCGAAGATNTTTTGATGATAGAATCTGTNATTATTGCATCTCACTGTGAAAANGAATTTCCTCCGGANTACATAACTTCCAGTTTACANCGTGCNNTGGACTATACAGAGCAGCANCTTGGNGAGATTGCCAAACTNGCAAAATCNCTCCTCAAAGCAGCGCCNCAGCACCGGGAGAACCCATAGCAATANGGTAGGGACCCCCGACACCATCCTAAAACAGACGCTTCGCCCGATACACGTACCGGAAGNCCGGTTTAGNNCGGANNGACNNCAGGACAAGCGCAAAACAAANNCCCCCGTANTNNGCGTNNCNCCTNNGGNGACNCCCTAAGGGATTCTTAAACCGTAGGTTTAAGCACGCTTTTGCCTACTTTTCGCGTGNACGAAAAGTAGGCCCGGNGTNCGGGGGCGGGGAGCCCCNGGGCTATCGAANAGAANCAACTCCCCCGCGCCGGAACGGCGCGAAGAAACTGCCCCATATCANCGCANANTGAAAAAGAACAGAATNTATTTTCCGCGTACCGCGGAGAAATAAATCCTCTGTTCTTTTTCCCTGGGGGCTGCCATCCGGCAGTCCCCAAAGGTCCGGACNCGGGTGAANCCCGCGTCCATTANCCACGAGCGCAGTTCGTCNACNGNATACCCCCTCTGCCGGTGCTCTTCTNCNCTCCGGTCCCAGCCNCCGTCAGGGCGGCGGGTAAAAATATCCATCCAGTAGGAGCAGAGCCTGCTCCTTTTTTCATATTCTGTCCGCCAGACGCAGTACACATCCTCCGTTTCNTCCANAAANACCTGCCCGTCCAGCGACGCAAGCTTCTCAANGCTGTTGATATCGAATACCAGCAGCCCNCCCGGGGCAATAAATANATGAAGCCGCTGAAAAGTCTTNTGCACATCCTTCGGNCTGGTCAGATAATTCAGACTGTCCAGACAGCAGANGGCGGCGTCCACCGTGCCATACAGNTCCAGCTCCGGCATGGACTGGTTGAGNAACACCGGCGGCTCTCCCGTCAGNCCCGCCGCCTTTTCCCGGGCCTGNGCCAGCATGTCGGGNCTTGCGTCCGCCGCGATCAGNTCATANCCCCGNTCCGTCAGGATAGCGGTCATTTCNCCCGTGCCGCANGCCAGNTCCAGAACCGTATGTACAGGNATCTGNCTGCGNTTGAACAGCTTCTCCAGATAGTCCGCCCTGCGCTCNTAGCCTACGTCCTCCGTCAGNGNGTCGTAGACCCTNGCCANGGCCTCGTAGGCGCTCACTNCTCNTCCTCCGGGCGNTTCTGGGCTTCCGCGCGGTCAAAAAAGAGCTGGTATCCGCCGTGNCCAAAGGACAGGGACCGGTTGACCCGGCTGATGGTGGCGCTGGACGCNCCCGTCCGCTCCAGAATGTTGTTNTAGATCATCCCCTGCTGAAGCAGCGTGGCTACCTCGAANCGCTGCTCCATCGCCCGCAGCTCTGTCACGGTACACAGGTCCTGGAAGAAATTATAAACCTCCTCCTCCGTTTTCATGGTCAGGATCGCCTGGTACAGGGCATCGCTTTTTTCTTTNTTCGTAATCTTTGCCATCAGATNTTCCTCCGTTGATTTGGAATNGTTTTTNCGGACGGCGCGTCATGCCGCCGCCCTCTGCAAAATGGGTCGAATNGCCTTAATGAAGCCTATTTTATCACTTCATTATNCGAAAGTAAACACTTTTNCNCAAATTCTGTTGGAAACCTTTTNAAANAGCAGNAGCGNATTCTGGCGAAAATATACAGTATGCCCCGGTCTGTTTCAGTAGNTTTTAGCAAAATAGACGGGATTCGCCCCGTTTTTTTGTCGCTTTTACCATGGAAAAACTCTTTCCAGCCGCCTTGACGCTGGGCAAGCCNGTGAGGTATAATATGCNNAGCATAACCGCTGGAATAAATTGCCGGCGGCATCTCTACCGACACGATACAATGGAGGATCCNACATGCCCTACAGAGAAGCAGATAATGATAGTATCTACTATTTTCACAAAGGGACAGACATCAGCGCCTATGAATTTNTNGGCGCNCACGCTGTCACCCNCGACGGAGTTGACGGCTACATGTTCCGCGTATGGGCGCCGCGGGCGCAGGCTGTCTCCGTGGTGGGTGATTTCAATTCCTGGGACGCTGAGGCCCANCCCATGNGGAAGNNCTCCGANGAGATCTGGGAGCGCTTCATCCCCGGCGGNAAGACCTATGACGCCTACAAGTTCGCCATTACCGGCGCNGACGGCGTGCGGCGGCTGAANGCCGACCCCTACGCNTTCCACGCCGAGACCCGCCCCGGCAACGCCAGCAAGCTNTACACCATCGANGGCTANCAGTGGGGCGACGCCGCCTGGANGGAGAGCCGCCATAACCATCCCATCTACAACGCTCCCCTGAACATCTANGAGGTCCATCTGGGCTCNTGGAAGCGCCGGGAGAACGGGGACTTCNNCGNCTACCGNNNNCTGGCNGACGAGCTGGCNCCCTANGTNAAGGANATGGGCTTCAACTTCATTGAGCTGATGCCCATTACCGAGTACCCCTACGACCCCAGCTGGGGCTATCAGGTCACCGGCTACTACGCGCCTACCTCCCGGTACGGCACCCCCGAGGACTTCATGTACTTTGTGGACCGGATGCACCAGAGCGGCGTCGGCATCATTCTCGACTGGGTCCCCGCCCACTTCTGCAAGGACGCCCACGGCCTCTATGAGTTCGACGGCTCCCCCTGCTACGAGTACGGCGACCGCCGCAAGGGCGAGCACGCCTCCTGGGGCACCCGGGTCTTCGACTACGGACGGCCCGAGGTAAAGAGTTTCCTCTTGTCCTCCGCCGCCTTCTGGCTGAAGGAGTACCACATCGACGGCATCCGCGTGGACGCGGTGGCCTCCATGCTGTATCTGGACTACGACCGCAAGGACGGGGAGTGGGTGGCCAACCGCAACGGCGGCAAGGAGCACCTGGAGGCCATCGAGTTCCTCCAGGAGCTGAACAAGACCGCTTTCCAGGTCAATCCCGACGTGCTGATGGTGGCGGAGGAATCCACCGCCTGGCCTCTGGTAACCAAGCCCACCGACGTCATCGGTCCCAACGGCATCGGGGGTCTGGGCTTCAACCTGAAGTGGAACATGGGCTGGATGAACGACATGTGCCACTATTTGAAAATGGACCCCTGGTTCCGCCAGGGCAACCACAAGGACATCACCTTCTCCATGTATTACGCTTTCACCGAGAATTTCGTGCTGCCCCTGAGCCACGACGAGGTGGTCCACATGAAGGGCAGCGTTCGGGGCAAGATGCCCGGCGACGAGTGGCAGCAGCTGGCCGGCGTACGCGGCTTCTACGGCTATACCATGGCCCATCCCGGCAAGAAGCTGAGCTTCATGGGCGTGGAGCTGGGCACCGAGCAGGAGTGGCATTTTGAGGACCAGCTGGACTGGGGCCTTCTCAACAATGAGGCCAACCGGCAGCTCCACCGCTACATCAAGGACCTCAACCACTTCTATCTGAATGAGAGCGCCCTCTGGGAGGACGATTATACCTGGGACGGCTTCCAGTGGCTGGTGCCCGATGATAACCAGAACAACGTGGTGGTCTTCCTCCGCCGGGACAAGGCCGGAAACGAGCTGCTGTGCGCCGTCAACTTCAATCCCAACACCTATGAGGACTACCGCTTCGGCTGTCCCCCGGTGAAGGAATATGTGGAGGTCTTCAACTCCGACGCGGAAATCTACGGCGGCACCGGCGCGGTGAATACCGCCCCCTGCAAGGTGTCCTGGACTCCGTCCCACGGACAGGAGAGCTCCGTTTCCATCCGCATCCCGCCCTTCGGCGCGGTGTTCCTCCGGGGCCAGGGCAAGCTGCGGGCCAAGCCCAAGCCCAGGAAAGCCAAGCCCGAAGCCGCCGCCCCGGAAGAGGCCGCGGAAGCACCCAAAACCCGCGGCCGGAAGCCCAAAGCTGTAGAAGCCTCCGCCCCGGCGCAAATCGCGGAGACTCCTAAGCGGCGCGGCCGGAAGCCTAAGGCTGAAGCCGAAGCCGCAGAGCAGGCTCCCGCCCCCAAAAAGCGGGGCCGTCCCGCCAAGAAGGCCGCCGAGCCCGCGGCGGAAAAGAAAGCTCCCTCCCGCGCCCGGAGGAAGAAAACTCCCGGCGCGGACGAATAATTACGAGAGAGGAAGGATCAAGCGCACATGAAAAAAGAGTGTATTGCAATGCTCCTGGCAGGGGGGCAGGGCAGCCGTCTGTACGTGCTGACCAGCAACGTGGCCAAGCCCGCCGTGCCCTTCGGCGGCAAGTACCGCATTATTGACTTCCCCCTGTCCAACTGCACCAACTCCGGCATCGACACCGTGGGTGTGCTCACCCAGTACAAGCCCCTGGAACTCAACAGCTACATCGGCTCCGGCCAGCCCTGGGATCTGGACCGGCTGGACGGCGGCGTCCACATTCTGCCCCCCTACATGCGGGAGGGCGACAAGGGCACCTGGTTCAAGGGAACCGCCAACGCCATCTATCAGAACATCGGTTTTGTAGACATGTATGACCCGGAGTACGTAGTGATCCTCTCCGGCGACCACATCTACAAGATGAACTACGACAGGATGCTGGAGGCCCACAAGAAGGCCAAGGCCGCCTGCACCATCTCCGTTCTGGAGGTGCCCTGGGACGAGGCTCCCCGCTTCGGCATCATGGCCGTGGACGGCGAGGACAACATTATTGAGTTCCAGGAGAAGCCCAAGCAGCCCAAGAGCAACCTGGCCTCCATGGGCATCTATATCTTCACCTGGCAGAAGCTGCGCCAGGCCCTCATCGAGGACGAGGCCGATCCCGAGTCCAGCAACGATTTCGGCAAGAACATCATCCCCAAGTTCCTGGCCGCCGGCGAGAAGATGATCGCCTACCGCTTTGACGGCTACTGGAAGGACGTGGGCACCCTGGAGAGCCTCTGGGACGCCAACATGGATATGCTCAGCCGGGGCGACCTGGACCTGCTGGAGGACAGCTGGCCCATCTATGCCCGCCTGCCCAGCCAGCCCCCGGCCTATATCGGCAGGGCCTCTCTGGTGGAGCACTCCGTGGTCACCCAGGGCTGCGACATCGGCGGTACGGTGCGCAACTCCGTCCTCTCCCCCGGCGCGCGGATCGAGGAGGGGGCCGAGGTGGCCTACTCCATGCTGATGCCCGGCGTCACCATCAAGCGGGGCGCTGTGGTGCGCTACGCCATTGTGGGTGAGAACTGCGTGGTAGAGGCTGACGCCAAGGTGGGCGGCAACCCCGAGGACTACGACCCCGACGAGTGGGGCATTACCGTCCTGGGTCCCGGCGCGGTCATCTCCGCCGGTGAGACGGTTAAGCCCAAAACGATGCTCAACAGCGAGCACAAGGAGGTGTCCAGATGAAAGGACTGCACGGCATCATCTTCTCCTATGAGAAGCACGACGAGCTGCGGGAGCTGACCGAGGCCCGTATGCCCGCCTCCGTCCCCTTCGCGGGACGCTACCGCCTCATTGACTTCATCCTCAGCAGCATGGTCAACGCCTCCATTACCGACGTGGGCGTAGTGCTGGAGGGCAACTACCAGAGCCTGCTGGACCACCTGGGCTCCGGCAAGGACTGGGATCTCAGCCGCAGCCACGGCGGCCTGCGCCTGCTGCCTCCCTTCGCCAAGCAGCAGCTCCGGGGCGTTAGCGGCATCCGGGGCAAGATGGAAGCCCTGGCCGGCGTGCGCTCCTATCTGGAGGGCATCCGCCAGAGCCACGTGGTCCTGGCCGACAGCGACCTGGTCATCAACCTCCCCATTCAGGACGTGTACCAGGCCCATCTGGCCTCCGGCGCGGACATCACCGCCGTGTGTACCAGCAACGTTGACGGCCCTGACGATGTGACCTACTTCCGCCTGAGCAACGACGGCCGGATCACCGAGGTCCTCTATCCCCTCAACGACCCCACCGGCTGCCACCGCTCCCTGGAGGTCTACATCCTCTCCAAGCAGCTGCTGCTGGATCTGGTGGACGAGTGCATCAGCCACGACCTGGTCAGCTTCCGCGGCGCGGTGCTCCAGGCCAAGGCCAACACCCTGCACCTCCAGAGCTACGTCTGGGACGGCTACGCCGCCCAGATCCGCACCCTCAAGGGGTATTACATGCGTTCCATGGAGCTGCTGGACCCCTCCATCCGCCGGGAAGTGTTCCCCGCGGACCGTCCCATCTTCACCAAGGAGCGCAGCGAGGCGTCCACCTATGTGGACCCCGCCGGCGTGTGCTGCAACTGCCTGGTGGCCGACGGCTGCACCATCGAGGGCACGGTGGAGAACTCCATCCTGTTCCGGGGCGTCAGCGTAGCCAAGGGCGCGGAGGTGAAGGACTGCATCCTCATGCAGGACGTGACCATCAACCGTGACGCGGTGCTCCACCATGTGATCGCCGACAAGGACGTTGTGGTCATGGACTCCCGCACCCTCATGGGGCATGAGAACTACCCCATGACCATTGCCAAGGGAAGCAAGGTTTAAGTAATACGATAAAGGAGGAGGGAAATTCTTCCTCCTCCTTTATCCGATATGACGATTTTGCGCCTGAGGATGCGTAAAATGCGTGAAAACCTTTACTTTTTACCCCTGAAGGGGTATACTGTTCTTAGAACTGTATTCACAGGCGTTGGACGCCGTCTGAGCGGTTTTTTTGCCTTGCCGGACGGCAAAAAAACCGCTCAGACGCTATTCCCCGCCTATGAATACAGGTTCTTATCTCTAAAGGAGGTTTATTCCTATGAAAGTTCTGTTTGCAACTTCCGAGGCTGTCCCGTTCTGCAAGACCGGCGGTCTGGCGGACGTGGCCGGCAGCCTGCCCCAGGCGCTGGCACAGGCCGGCAACGAGGTGGAGGTCATTCTGCCTCTGTACCAGCGGGTGTCGGACAAGTGGAAGGATCAGATGGAGTTCATCTGCCATATTGAAGTCCCTCTGGGCTGGCGGCGGGTCTACTGCGGCCTGTTCCGTCTGGATAAGGACGGCGTGATCTGGTACTTCGTGGACAACGAGTACTATTTCAAGCGGGAGGCTCTCTACGGCCACTATGACGACGGCGAGCGCTACGGTTTCTTCTCCCGGGCCATCATCTCCCTGCTGCCTGCCCTCCAGTTTATGCCCGAGGTCATCCACTGCAACGACTGGCAGACCGCTCTGGTGCCCATCTACCTCAAGGACGAGTGCGTCCGCTGGCCGGAGATCCGGAGCATCAGGACCGTGTTCACCATTCACAACATCGAGTACCAGGGCCGCTATGGCAAGGAGACCCTGGAGGACCTGTTTGGTCTGGCTCCAGGCTGGTTTGCCGATGGCACCATCGCCATGGACGGCGACGTGAACCTGCTCAAGGGCGCCCTCATGACCTGCGACGCCATTACCGCCGTCAGCCCCACCTACGCCCAGGAGCTGCGCTACGCCTTCTTCGCTCACGGCATGGAGAGCGTCATGCAGCGCAACGCCGGCAAGGTGCGGGGCGTGCTCAACGGCATCGACATGGAGCGCTACGATCCCTCCACCGGCGTGGGGATCAAGAATAAGTTCAGCGTGAAGAACATGGCCGGTAAGGCCAAGAACAAGGCCTATCTCCAGGAGCAGATGAGCCTGGAGGTCAACCCCGACGTGCCCGTGATCGGCATTGTCAGCCGCCTGGTCAGCCACAAGGGTCTGGACCTGATCTGCAAGGTGTTTGACCAGATCATGGATCTCAACTGCCAGTTTGTGGTCCTGGGCAGCGGCGACTGGAACTACGAGCAATTCTTTGAGGAGAAGCGGGGCCAGTACGGCGGCCGCATGGGCCTCTTCCGGGGCTACAACGAGGAACTGGCCAACGCCATCTATGCCGGCGCGGACCTGCTGCTGATGCCCTCCAAGAGCGAGCCCTGCGGTCTGGCCCAGATGATTGCCATGCGCTACGGTACGGTGCCCATCGTCCGGGAGACCGGCGGCCTGAAGGACACCGTCCACCCCTACGAGGCGTGGTGCGGCGCGGGCAACGGCTTCACCTTCGCCGACTACAACAGCGGCGATATGCTCTATGTCATCCGTCAGGCGGTGGAACTGTATTACGACAAGCCCACCGAGTTCGCCAATCTGCGCAAAGCCGGCATGACCGAAGATTTCAGCTGGGGCCGCAGCGCTGAAGCGTACAACGAGATCTACGACCAGATCTGCTCATAAAACACAGCCACCTATTCTGAACGGCGGGGCTGTCCTCCGGATCAGCCCCGCTGTTTCCTGCCCGACCAATCCAATAGAAATGAGGAAACACCAATATGGAAAACGTAACCAAGGACGCCATGAAGCAGGCCATTGTGGATAAGCTGCGCGTGAACTTCGGCTGCACCGAGGAGGAAGCCACCGAAGCGAATGTGATGAAGGCCTGCGCCATGGTCCTCCGGGACCACATGAGCGCCCACGCTGTAGAGACCCGCTCCAAGGTCCGCAAGCAGCAGCTGCGCCAGGTCCACTATATGTCCCTGGAATTCCTGATGGGCCGCAGCCTGATGAAGAACGCCTACAACCTGGGCGTGATTGAGGCCATGCGCGCGGCCATTGAGGAGCTGGGCTTCAAGCCCGCCCATATCTTCGACATGGAGCCCGACGCGGGCCTGGGCAACGGCGGTCTGGGCCGTCTGGCCGCCTGCTATCTGGACAGCCTGACCACCCTGGAGATTCCCGCCTACGGCTACTCCATCTGCTATGAGCTGGGCATCTTCAAGCAGAAGATCGTGGACGGCCAGCAGCTGGAACTGCCCGACAACTGGAAGGACCAGGGCGACGCCTGGCTGATCCCCCGCCCCGATGAGGTGGAGGAGGTCCACTTTGGCGGCAAGCTCCGTCAGTTCTGGGACGGCGGACGGATGCACGTGGTCAACGAGGACTACACCCGCGTACTGGCGGTACCCTGCGACATGTTCATCGCCGGTTACGGCACCAAGCACACCAACGCCCTGCGCCTGTGGGACGCCAAGAGCCCCACGCCCATCGACATGGGCCTGTTCAGCCAGGGCCAGTACCTGAAGGCCAGCGAGGAGAAGGCCATGGCCGAGGTCATTGCCAAGGTCCTCTACCCCGAGGACAACCACTATGAGGGCAAGAGCCTGCGTCTGCGCCAGCAGTACTTCTTCGTCTCCGCCACCGTCCAGTCCATCGTCCGCAAGCACATCCAGGCTTATGGCACCGTGGCCAACTTCCACGAGAAGAACATCATCCAGATCAACGACACCCACCCCACCCTGGTAATTCCCGAGCTGATGCGTATTCTGATGGACGACGCCGGTCTGGATTGGGACACCGCCTGGAACATTACCAGCAACTCCGTGGCCTACACCAACCACACCGTACTGGCCGAGGCTTTGGAGCGCTGGCCTCAGACGCTAATGGAGACCCTGCTGCCCCGCATCTGGCAGATCATCTGCGAGATCGGCCGCCGCTGGCAGGAGAAGGTCACCGCCTACTACTGCGGCGACGAGAGCAAGATCCGGAACATGGCCGTGGTCTGGGACGGCGAGATCCGCATGGCCAACCTGTGCATTGCCGGCGGTACAGCGGTCAACGGCGTTTCCGCCCTCCACAGCGACATCCTGCGGAGCGACGTCTTCCGGGACGCCTGCAACATGGAGCCCGACAAGTTCAAGAACGTTACCAACGGCATCGACCACCGCCGCTGGCTTGCGGAGATCAACCCCGGTCTGGATCAGCTGATCTGCGACCTTACCGGCGGCAACGATTACCTCCTCCATCCCGGCACGGAGCTTCCCAAGCTGGAGAAGTATGCCGATGACAAGGAGGTCCTCCTCCGCCTGGGCCAGATCAAGCGGGCCAACAAGGAGGCTTTCGCCAAGTTTGCCAAGAAGGCCCAGGGCTTCGTTATCAATCCCGACGCCATCTTTGACGTTCAGGTCAAGCGCCTTCACGAGTACAAACGGCAGCTGCTGAACGTGCTGCACATCATCCACATCTATCACCAGCTCCAGGATAATCCCAATATGGAGATGCACCCCCACACCTTCATTTTCGGCGCCAAGGCCGCGCCCGGCTACGCCGTAGCCAAGCGGATCATCCGGCTTATCAACTCCCTGGCGGATCAGATCAATAAGGATCCTATCTGCAAGGATAAGCTGCAGGTGTTCTTCATGGAGAACTACCGCGTCTCCCTGGCGGAGATCCTGATGCCCGCCAGCGAGGTCAGCCAGCAGATTTCCACCGCCGGCAAGGAGGCCAGCGGCACGGGCAACATGAAGTTCATGATGAACGGCGCGCTGACCGTGGGCACGCTGGACGGAGCCAACGTGGAGATGCACGAGGTGCTGGGCGATGACAACATGTTCCTCTTTGGCCTGAAGACTGAGGAGGTCAAGCAGATGCGGGACATCGGCTACAATCCCTTCAATCTCTACACCCGTGATCCCAACCTGCACCGCGTTCTGGACCATATCAACAACGGTTTCCGGGACGGCGTGCGCTACGATGATCTGGTTCAGCGCCTGCTGCTGGGCGTCAATGGATCTCAGGCGGACGAGTATATGCTCCTGGCGGACTTCGCCTCCTACTGCGCCGCCGAGCGCCGGATGGTGGAGACCTACGCCGACCAGTCCAAGTGGAACCAGATGAGCCTGTACAATATCGCCCGTTCCGGCATCTTTGCCGCCGACCGTTCCATTGCCGACTATGCCGACCGGATCTGGCACGTGCCTTACAAGAAGTAAAGCCGGATACTGTTATTTATACGCCCCCTGGGAGACTCCCAGGGGGTGTTTTCTGCGGGGTGGGCAAGATAAAGCGCTGTGCGGACGGAGCGTCCGCACAGCGCTTTTTACTTCATTTAAGGGAGATAGTTCATGGGATTCTGCCGCTCACCGTTATAGCGGACCTCAAAGTGGCAGTGGTTGCCGGTACTCCGTCCGGTGGAACCCATCTCAGCGATGTGCTGGCCCTTATAGACCTTGTCGCCCACGCCGACTACCAGGCTGCTGTTATGGCCGTAGTAGGTAACGTAGCCATTTCCGTGGTCGATCTGGACCAGGTAGCCATAGCTGCTCATCCAGCCGGCATAGATGACGGTGCCGCCATCCGCGGCCACAATATCGGTGCCATAGGAGTTGGCAATATCGATGCCTCCATGGAAGGAGGTACCGCCAAAGATCTTCCGGGAACCATACCGGGAAGTAATTGTTCCGCTGACGGGCCAGCGGAAAGAACCGGTAGGCGCCCAACTGGGACGTTCCTTGGTGCCCCGCGCCTGGATCTCGGTAACGGGTTCCAGGAAAATGTCCTGGGAAATAATCTCCCGCTCCACCTCGGTTACACCTTCATAGGTGGCCTTTGCCACCGTATTGGCCCGGCCATACTCGCCCTTGGAGATGACTTTCGTATCGCCCTCCCACATGGTGTTGTCATCCCGGTATTCGACCTCGTAGGGGATGTCCTCCTCGTAGTATTCCATCTGTGTGGCACGGACGGTCAGATAGGGCACGGCGTTGCTGATCACCAACACATCCCCGATCTGCAGCCGGTCAATATCATAGCCGGGGTTCAGCCGGAGCAAATCGTCATTGGTCATATTGTGGTCCTGCGCAATCACGGACCAGCAATCGCCCTTTTCCACAGTGTAAGTGACTTCTCCATCTTTCTCGCTGTTGAGCAGCAGAGCCGTGTCGGCCAGATTGGTAAACTCCTCCAGCGGCAGGTCGCATTCTTTGATTTCTACGCCCTCCACGAAGTCAATGGAAATGGTGTTCTCATTGCGGTAGCCGGCGGACACCTGGTCCAGCAGGCCCTCAAAGGCCCCCTGCGTCTGGGTCGCGCCAATGGCCTCCCCGCCCACATACAGGACATAGCCGTGCTCCACCACGCGGATGGACTCGTTCAGCGCCTCCTCCAGATCAGACTCCTCCACCAATGTGCTGCGGAAAGCGAGACCAGTGGTATAGGAGACCTTGTCCGGTTCCAGGGTATAGCTGCTGCCCAGCGCTTTTGAGATAGAGTCCTCCACCTGCCTGACGGCGGCCTGGGCCTCCTCCTCACTGGCCACAGTGCCCAACTCCCGTCCCTCGAAGGAAAGGGTGGTTGCCGTGGTGTAGAGCACATGGAAAGCGGCAAACGCCGCCAGCGCCACCCCTGCGGAGAGAAACAGCGCCGCCTGGGCAAACCGATGTTTGGGCGTTCTCTCCCGAACGCGGGCCACTAAGCGGGTAAAGAAGGAGCGAACCCGGTACCACAGGGACTTGACCTTCTGCTTCAGCAGCGGCATACTGCCCCGAAGCAGAAGCTGAAGCTGCCGGTAAGAACTGCTGGATTCCGGGAACCGGCGGCGGGCGCGATAGTCCAGCACCCGACTGGGCCGCCCCGGGCGGACCGCTTGCTTGGCGCGCCGCCCGCTGCCCGTTTGTGCGGGCAGTTTTGCTTCCTCGGTTACTTTTTTATCTTTCTTTTGGACCATAGAATCCTCCGGTAGTTACAAAACAGCGAAAAAGGGTTACAAATAGTTACAGGGGTATTTTACCCCATTTTTCCTGTTTCGTCAACCCCAAGATATGGTGGTTTATGGGAAGCTCATTTTGGTGCTTTTGCCTAAAAGGAAAGTACCAAAACGAGCTCTGATTCTTCTTTTCAAACCGCTGCCATTCCGGGGCTCCCCATGGCAGTATTGCGCATGCAGCCAAAGAACAGCCGCAGAGAAGGAACTATCGGTTCAATGAAAACATA